>CP070749.1:1074973-1089742 GCA_020348365.1 Candidatus Bathyarchaeota archaeon | reverse complement strand
GATTGTGAGGGAGTTGTGCCCTGCGTTGCTACGGGATTCGGCGGTGGAATTGGCAGATCAGGCGGGACATGTGGGGCTTTGAGTGGGGTGGTCTTGGCTTTGAGTCTGATGGGGAAGCACGAGAGGGCTGAGGATTTTGAAGGGAAGTATAGAGTCTATGATTTGGTTGGGCGGTTAATCGGAGATTTTGAGAGGGAGTTTGGCTCGAGCTGTTGTAGGGATCTGATCAGGATGGATCTGAATAGCCAAGAAGCGCGGCTTAGATTTCGTTCTATGAGGGTGCATGACAAGATTTGTTCACGGTTTGTTAGGTGGTGTGTGGATTCGGGAGCACTGCTTATGAATCAATTAACGGAAGGTTGAGAGTAGATAAAATCACAAATAGTGGTCCAGAAATCGTGCGCATATGTTGAATTGTCGGAAACATTTATGCGCGCACGCGCTGTTGCGCGCTTTCTCACCAGAATCTCTCTTTCAATGCCTTCTTCTCAGCCTCGATAACTAACTCAAAAAACCTATTTGAGAGTTCCTTCTCCTCTCTAAGAATAGCCTTCACATCGTCGACCCTCATTTTCCTTCCACACAACCCAATTGCCGCAATCTTTCCATGCTCCCTCACCAACCGCCCTGTCTCCACAGCCCACTTCTGAAGTTTCTTCTCATCCTTCGTTAACTTCTCACCTCTCTTCTCAACCAAAGAAAAGACAGACTCCTCCGACCTCCTCAACACGCCTAGCGCTCGAGACCCACACCTCGGGCACTTCGGCTTACCTGGTAAGTCCTTTATCCGTAAGGGTTCCAAGTAATCCCAACATCTTGTACAGATGAAAGTACGAAACTCGTTTAGCAGCCTAGCTCTCGCAGACTCCACAAGAATAGCCTTCATCCTCTCTGGCGCTATGAGATCGGTCTTCATACTAACCTTCTCGATGCCGAGCCTAGCCATAGGGCTCGCCGCTCCACCGGTCTCCAACTTCACAACTCCAATTTCCCCGCTCCTAACATTGCCCAAAACGCTCACTACATGTTCAACATCTAGATCCTTCGTGGAGGTCTCCTTCAACGCTTCATCATAGATCGCAGTATCCTCGAAACTCTTCGTCAGCTTTTCGAGACTAATCCTGCTAAGATCAACCCACTTCTTCAGAGCCCCAAACCTTCTTGCAACATGGACCATCCTCCTCTTGAATAATCCCGTCCTCACAGCCGCCTTCGTGAGCAAGTCGCGAACCGCAGACTCAGGCATCCCCCCAAGCTCATTAAGCAACATCAAGATACCATCAGCATTCATGGCGCCCGCAGTCCTGATGAAGAGGCGATATGGATCGTGCTGAACCGCAACGATCTGCCCCAATCTCTCAGAGGCCAGATGCCCAAACAACTGCGCCAGAGCACGGTTAGTCAAAGAACCGAAATGCGCGTGAACAATGACTAAATCCTTCCAGTCTTCAACTATTATCCTTCTATCACTAGGAACCCGATAACCTTCCATCACGTGCTGAAAGGTCTCAACAACCGCATGTCTAATCGAATCTTGATCTGCGGGATAGCTCTCACTTAACTCCGTAGCAATATCCTCGACTCCCACTCCACTCCCCACTCGCTCCTCAACAAAGCCCCTAATCCGCCCAACCTCCTGAGCCACGTCAAAGGGAACAGGAATCTCCTCACCAATCCAACTCGGAATCGCCCCAGTCGGGTCGTCAACATCTTTCACAAAGATCTGGTCCCCGTGGACATTTATGATCTTCCACGGAGTTCCACGGATGATAAATTTCACCCCGGGTTTACCGTACTCCGCCACAAAGGCCTCATCCAAAACTCCCACTGCTCCCTCAGAGGCATCATCAACAACAAGATACTTCTTCTGATCTGGAATCATAGAGAGATTCTCAAAGTAGTATTCATACATGGCTTTTGTACGGCGGGGCTTGATCGCCAACTTGTCCTCGGAGGAGATCCACACAAATCGTGGGAATCTGGAATGCATATAGGTTAGGATCCTCTCTACATCCTCAACAGATAGATCGCCGTAGGGAAAGGCCTTCCTGAACAAGTCATAAATCTCGTAGAAATACCAGCGCCTCTTCTTCATCAAAATACCGACCATCTGATGCGCCAAGGCATCAAAGGGCTTCTTGGGTATATTCACAGGCTCCAAATCCTCCTCTCCTGCCCTCCGAGCTATGGCCATAGCTTCTAGGGTGTCATCCGAATCCATCGTAATAATGAGTCCCTTGGCAATACGTCCAATCCTGTGCCCGCTCCTGCCCACACGCTGAATGATACGCGTAACCTGCCTCGGGCTCATGTACTGGATAACCATATCTATCCTTCCCACATCTATGCCCAGCTCTAACGAGGAGGTGGCAACAAGCCCCTTCAACTCACCGTTCTTCAACCCCCTCTCCGCAGCAATCCTAGAAGGCTTGGCCAAAGACCCGTGATGAATAGAGACTGGAAAGTCGATGTCCCAAACCTTGAACCGGCTGGCTAGAACCTCTGAAATCGCTCTGGTGTTAGTGAACAGGAGAACAGACTTGTGCCGTTCAATGTAGTCCCGTATGATGCGGAGCCTCGTGGCAACCTCTGGATGAGTGTACAGCACAGATGCAAGCTTGTGATCTTGAGGACCAGGCTGCGGGAAAAGAACTTTCAACCTCATCAGCCGTGCAACAGGAACGCTGATTATCTCAACCTCTCGCCCGTTGCCTACGAGGAACTGAGCCACCTCCTCTGGGCTACCGATTGTAGCGGAGAGACCGATCATCTGAAACTCTCTTCCCGTTATCCACCTCAACCTCTCAAGAGCTAGAGAAAGCTGGCTTCCTCTTTTGCTGTCCGCCATCTCATGCACCTCGTCAATTATCACCCACCTGATTTGCTGTAAGTGCTGGCGCAGTATTCTGCCTGGCATGATGGCCTGTAAAGTCTCAGGTGTGGTGATGAGCACATCTGGAGGGCTCAAGGACTGCTTTCTGCGCTCTTGGGTGGTGGTGTCACCGTGTCTCACTGCAAGTCTGATGTCTAGGTTGTTGCACCACCACTCCAACCGCTCTAGGAGATCACGGTTCAGGGCTCTGAGGGGAGTTATGTAGAGAATCTTGATCCCTTGGGGCACCTCTGGTGTCAGGAGGAGCATGTTCAGAACCGGGAGGAATGCCGCCTCGGTTTTTCCAGTGGCTGTCGGTGATATCAGGAGAACGTTCTTTCCTGTGAGGATTTTTGGTATGGTCTTCTCCTGAGGCTCGCTCGGCGACTCAAATCCCTTTTGTTTAATCAGTCTTCTAATGGGTTTAGCTAGCATACTAAAGGCGTTTCTTGAGGGTTCTGTCAAGGCCTGTCTGCTCTTTTGGATCCAAGGAATACACCGGAGGCGCGTGTAAAAGCATTTTGGAAATTGCGATGCATCGCGTGTGTGGGAGGGCTGTTCTTAATATGACGAATTTTAGAGAATGATAAAGAGACTTTCAGATGGCAAGAGAATACGCTATTGTTAGGGCTATCGTGTCGTACACTCCATGCATCAGAGCCGAAACGATGGTATTTCCGCCAGTTCGCTGCCACACGTAACCAAAAACAAGACCGCCAACAAACACAGGGACAATCGCGTACAGAGTGTTAAGACCATGCACGATCCCAAACAAACCAGAAGCGAGCAACAAACCCCTCATCTTCCCAAAGGAGTTCTCAAAACCCCTCTGAACAAACCCTCTGAAAGCCAGCTCCTCACAGGGTCCAACCAGAACCAGAGAGAAGGCAATCATGATCGCTAGTTGAATGGGGTTTCTTGGTGTCAAAGCCTTCTCAAGGAGTCCCGCCGTGGGGTCAGGACCAAGAAATATCTCTTCGCCGATGGAAATACCCCAGACCAGTAATAGTAGAGGCAAGGCAGCAAGGGAAACAGTCAGCAAGATTCCAAAGCTCGCTTTTTTCAAGCCCAATTCCTTTAGACTTGCACCTTTGTACTTGGCGAACAAGAGCGTGATTCCTAGAATAATTGCTTCGTTGACTGGAATAGATATTAGTGCAATTGGGAAAGGCGGATCCAAGATGTCTATCCCCATGCCAAGCGACACAAGCCCCAGTACTAAAGATCCTACAAAAATCCCGCCGACCAAAGCGAAGAAACAAGTAAATGCAAGCTTCGCCCTCCACTCAGGCTGATCTTCCATCTCTTTCTCACTTCTTGCTAACTTGTTACTTCCAGCGCCATATCTTTCTTCCGTAGAAGACCTCTGGCAAAATCAGGAACCCCGAAAGCGCTAAGGGCAGAACAAGAGCCCAGTCTAGAAGGACCAGGGGTTCCGTGCCGAACAAGCCAGTGTAAGGTATAATGGCTGTCAGTAGCGCCGAGACGATTACTGCAATGAGCAAGAATCTGTTCGATGTGAACCCAACTTTGAAGGCATTATGTTTCTCCGACCGACAGTTCCAAACTATAACCAACTCCTGCAATGTGGCCTGCACAAAAGCCATCGCCTGTGCTTTACCTAGAGAGAGCCCCCAAACGTAGCGGGCCATGTAGAAGAGAACGCCCGTCCCGACGAACTGTGTTATGAAGGTGGCTAAGATTGAGGCTGTTCTCCCGTGCAGTATACCCTCGTCTGGATTCCGAGGAGGCCGATTCATTAGGTCTTCTTCTGGGGGATCCTTCGTCAATGCTAGGGCGGGTCCTCCGTCCGTGACTAGGTTTATCCACAGGATCATTCCAGCCGTGAGCGGCAGTTCTAGACCTAGCAGAGCGAAGATGCCAATAACAAGTAGCTCGTCAAAATTAGAACGCAACAGAAAGAATGAGAACTTTCGTATGTTGTCATATATTGCTCGGCCCCCTTCCACTGCTGTCACTATTGTAGCGAAGTTGTCGTCTGCCAAAACCATGTCTGCGGCCTCCTTTGTCACGTCTGTTCCTGTGATGCCCATAGCTACGCCGATATCCGCCTGCTTGAGGGCTGGAGCATCGTTCACTCCGTCTCCAGTCATGGCAACGATATGGCCCTTCTTTTTGAGCGCCCTGACTATTCGAATCTTATGTTCTGGAGAAACGCGCGCATAAACTGCCACATCTCCCACTGCCTCATCAAACTCTTCTTCATCCATCGTGTCCATTTCGACCCCTGTCAAAACCCTATCGCTTTTCAGCATGCCAATCTCTTTGGCTACGGCAACTGCTGTAAGTCTGTGGTCTCCTGTTATCATTACCGTTTTTATGCCCGCTTGCTGACACTTCTGGTTAGCCTCCTTCGCTTGCTCTCTCGGCGGGTCTATCATTCCAACCAGACCGACAAAGACTAAGTTCTTTTCAACAAGCTCTTCACTGATCTCTGCTAGGGTTTCTGGTGCCGCTTCTTTGTGAGCTACACCCAAGACACGCAAGGCATCGCTTGCCATGTTTTCGTTCGTTTTCAGAATGTTTCTTCTTTCTTTCACAGTGAGTTTCTTGGCTTTTCCATCCTTCAGAAGATAAGTGCTACGTTCCAGAATTATCTCCGGCGCTCCCTTAACATAGGCGACAAGCTGTCCTTCTGGCGTCTTGTGTACGGTGGTCATCCGCTTTCTCTCGGAAGTGAACGTGATCTCACCTGCACGAGGATTTCTCTTCTCCAAGTCTTCCTTAGCTATCCCTGCCTTAGCTGCTGCCACAATCATTGCGCCTTCAGTGGTGTCTCCAATCACATTCTTCCCATCATATTGAGCATTGGTGCACAATGTGCTAGCCTTCAGCAGCAAAGCCAAATGTTCATCCTCAAGGGGCTCTATATGATTGCCATCATGGAGGAACCCTCCTTCTGCTTTGTAGCCCACTCCTGTTACTTCAATCATTTTGTCGTTTAGGTATATCTTGCGTACAGTCATCTCACCCTTCGTAAGAGTACCTGTTTTGTCTGAGCAGATGATTGTTGTGGCTCCCAAAGTTTCCGCCGAAGCCAGTTTCCGGATGATAGCGCTACGCTTCGCTAGTTCCCGAGCTCCCAGGGCGAGTGATATCGTCACCACAGCGGGTAATCCTTCTGGGACTGCTGAGACCGCCAGCGCCACCGCTGTCTCAAAAGCCCCAATGATATCTTCCACGGCTTCACCCACGCCGCCCACTCCGATTACAAAAAGTTCGTATAATTCAAGAATAAATATGACAGCACATACAATCACGATTAATATTCCCAGTTTCTTGGCGAAGCCTGTAAGCTTCTGCTTTAGAGGGGTATCCCCCTCCTCTACCGCCTGAACCATCTCAGCTACTCTACCAAACTCCGTGTTCATACCCGTAGATGTAATCACGGCTTTTCCTCTACCATAAGTCACGTGAGTAGCCATGAAAACCGAATTCCCCCTATCCGCCACAGGCGTTTCCTTGTCAAGAGCTCCTGTTCTCTTGTCCACAGGTGTTGATTCACCTGTCAAGACCGCCTCATCCGTCTTCAAATCCACCATCGCGACTAGTCGGGCATCAGCGGGGATGCGGTCTCCCGACTCCAAGAGGGCGATGTCACCAGGCACAACCTCTTTGGCCGGTATGAATTTCTCTTTCCCTTCTCGCAAGACCCGAGCCCTAGGGGCTGTAAGCTTCTTCATAGCTTCCATTGCCCTCTCCGACCGATACTCTTGGACGAAACCCACTATGGCGTTGAGGACGACAATTGCGCCTATCGTCGAGGCGTCTACTATCTCTCCGATTGCGATGGAAATGCCTATTGCAGCTAGAAGCATGACTACGAAGACGTCTTTGAACTGCCCAAGAAATATCTGGAGAGGGGTTACTCTCTTCTTCTCCACCAGCTCATTGGGTCCGAACTCTTCGAGTCGACGTTGAGCCTCCTCCTCACTCAAGCCCTTCTCACTAGTCTGCAAAGCGTCCAAAAGTTCCGCCGTTTCCATAGTGTGCCATTCGTTTCCCAAGGCAAACCGTCCGTGTTATTGAAGTCTCTCCAACCAAACACCTTCTGTTCTTAGGCTTGAAGGAACCATTTCCTTTAAGAATTTTCTTTCATTAATATAAACTTTGCAAGGCTACGTGCGGAGTTAACCCTATTCTTACTTTGTATGAGCGAGATGTATGGAAAATCTTCTTTCCCCAAGCTATGGTGTTGTTATATATGCATGTTTAACCCTCGACCCACACACATAGAGGGGATATACTACTCCTAGACGCATACATACATAAATGTCTCATTGGCAAACGAAGAGCGTAGAGGGCTGTAGACGACTCTTAGAGGCAGAATTTCAATACGTTACCGCCGTTAATGACGTAAAAGTCGTCAAAAAACCCAAGTAATATATGAAAAATCCCCAGATTGTATGGAAAGTCTTTTATTCAATATCATCCAAACAATGATATAGTCATGATGGAGGAAGACACATGGCAAAATGTCCGAGCTGTAGTGGAGAAATTTCTACACCAAGAAAGACATGGAAGATGGCTGGTCGCCCTGATAGAAAGGGTAAGAGGACCGAGCTAACAATAGGCCTCTTCGATTGTCGCCGATGCAACAAGGCCTTCAGAAAAGTCTTGGCCAAGAAAAAGATTTAAGGCAACTATCAACGCTGGGCGACAAGCGCGCCTAGAAAACGATCAGGGGAAAGCTGTGCTCATTCACTGAAGACCCTTGGATAATCCTTCAAGGGCAAAGGGCACGTAGCCCTCTTATAGACGCAAAGTCGGCAATCGCCTTCAAATCTGCAACCCCCTCCCTTTTTTGCGTTGCAAATCGGTAAGTTTTTAATATGCCCCATGGAACCCTCTGTTACACGGGAAACCTCGACGAAGTGATGAGAAGCATTGAAAATACGGGAGTTACTTAGAAACGAAATTGTACAGACTATTATCCTGATTGCCATCACAGTAGTCGGCGTCGCCGCTTTCTGGTTTGGCTTACGATTTGCTTTTCAAACGGAGTTTCCCCTATTAGCTGTGGCATCCGGAAGCATGGAGCCAACCTTGTATCGTGGCGATTTGATCATAGTTCAAGGGGTATCTAACTTTTCTGAATTGCATGTTGGAACCTATAAGTTCCTCAATGGCACTCTGAATCCCAATCCGGGTGAAGCTATTGTCTACTACGACCCTCGATATGGCAAAGTCCCTGTCTATCTACCCGTAGCTGGCAATGCTCGCCTTATCGTGCATAGAGCCATAGACAAACAGCAGGCTGATAATGGAACATGGTACTTCACGACAGCAGGAGACAAATATGGCACAAAGGACACTTGGAGCCCGTTTCTACAAGACTATATAGTTGGCAGAGTCATTGGGAAAGTGCCATGGCTTGGCCACGTTCCATTATTTCTGCATGAGAACCGCATTCTAGCCACTTCAATCATTGTCCTTTTGTTCGCCACTCTTATCATAGTGGATTTTCTTTCCTCCCGAAGAGAGGACGAGAAAACCAAGGTCAAAGAAGAAAAGCAGTAAATAATACTATGAACAATACACGCACGGAAGACTATCAAGAGTAAAAAACTCGTTGATGCGCGGGCATGTGAACGACACTACTAGCAAGTTTGTTTGCAGGGGGGCGGTGGCTTGGTCACGTTCCGCTGTTTTTCATAGAAGTGGCTCTTCCATTCCCGTCAACTCCAGCAGGATTTTTCATCAATCCTCGTAATACTTGATCTGATAGGCCTGTATAATCTTCCTCTAGCGAAAAAGCATAGGCTTCCAAAAAAGGACATAGCCTTTATAAGATGCTTCATAATAAGTTGAAAAAGCTTTTATGGGGTACTGCGATGTCGACGAATAAGGCTTCTGTTAAGATTGAGAACGTCGTTGCTTCAGTAACTTTGCATCAGAGGGTTGACTTGAACGCTATTGTGAAAGGTTACCCTGGTGTTGAGTATCGTCCAGAGCAGTTTCCCGGTTTGGTCTTCCGCCTGAAGAGACCCAAGACCGCTACTCTGATCTTCAATTCTGGGAAGATGGTTTGCACCGGTGCCAAGTCTGAGAAAGAGTCGAGGAAGGCCGTGAAGAAAGTCGTCAAGGAGTTGAGGAATATCGGAATCGACATCATTGGCAAACCTGAGTTGACGATTCAAAACATCGTCGCTTCAGCAGCTTTGGGTGGCAACATCGACTTGGAGCGGGCGACCTTTGAGCTCGGGAAGACCATGTATGAGCCTGAGCAGTTTCCTGGTTTGATTTACAGGATGGATGAGCCGAAGGTTGTCATTCTGCTGTTTGCCAGTGGAAAGTTAGTTTGCACCGGTGCCAAACGCGAGGGTGATGTCTTCGAAGCTGTTGAGAAACTTCATAAGATCCTTGAAGATAAAGATCTGATCTTCTATGGATGAGTATTAGAGAAAGCCTCAATACTCATGCGCGCGGGCATTATGTAGTGTGATATTGAAGAGACGATGCCCGCCTTCTCCGCTATGCTTAAATTAGGCACGTGAAAATCATGTAATTACTCGAAGAGGGCCTATCATGGTTGATGCGTGGTTGCCCTTCGGGAAAACCGAGGTTTGTGCAAGAATCCCCACAAGAAATTATCTCGGGACTATAGAACCGAAGGAAAAGCCAGAAGTTATGGATGCACGAGCAGAGGTTGAGCGCGCCCTGAGAGAGCCTATTGGCACTAAGAGACTGGGCGAAATTGCAGAACCAGGCAAAACCGCAGCTATCGTAGTCGATGATACAACCAGAGCAACGCCGAGCTATCTGATGATTCCTCCGCTCTTGGACGCACTTGTCCAGGCTGGAGTGAGAGAAAAGGACATGACTGTCATTTTTGGCTGTGGAGCCCATCGTGCGGTGAGGCAAGATGAGATGGAGAAACTGGTGGGTAAAGATACTCCGGAGAGAGTTGAAGTGATAAGTCATGATTGTACATTTGAGGATAACGTCCATCTCGGTAGGACTAGCTTTGGCACAGAGGTTTATGTGAACAAAGTTTTCGCCGAGGCTGATGTGAGAATTCTGACAGGAGATGTGGGTTTACACTACTATGCAGGGTATGGTGGTAGCAGGAAGAGCGTCCTGCCAGGAATTTCAGGGGCGGAGACCATTCAGAATAATCATGCTATGCTTCTCGATGCAAAAGCGAGAACAGGCATCCTAGAGGGGAACCCTGTTCATGAGGACATGCTTGAGGCAGCGAAGCTGGCTGAAGTCGATTTCATCTTGAATATCGTTGTGAACAGCAAGCGAGCTCTTGTCAAAGCTCTTGCTGGAGATCTTGAGAAGGCTTTTATCGAGGGCGTCAAGATTGTGGACGAGATGTACAAGGTATCGATTGAGCGAAGGGCGGACATCGTGGTCACGAGTCCAGGCGGATATCCACTTGACATCGATCTCTATCAAGCCTACAAGGCTGTTGATAGCGCTCTCGAGGCTGTGAAGCAGGGGGGCGTCATAGTCTTGGTTGCTGAATGCCCCGAGGGGCATGGAAGCGAGGTTTTCTACGAGTGGATGACGAGATTCAAGAGACCTAAGGATATGGAAAAGGAGATAAAGAGACGCTTCCGCTTGGGAGGACATAAGGCTTACTATCTGGCGAAAGCCTTGAAGAAGGCCAAGATTTTTCTCGTCTCGGTTATGCCTGATTACTACGCTGTGAACGGTTTCAGGTTGAAGACCGCGAAGACCGTTAATGACGCGATGAGAGGTGCGTTTGACATAGCCGGAAGTAAAGCCAAGGTTTGGGCTATGCCTCATGGAAATCTCACTTTCCCAATTATGAAAAGTTAAGGCGGGTTGAGCATGCAGACTACTTTCATCATACGCCGCTTTAAACCCGCTGACCTGAAGCAGGTTATGAAGATCAACCGAACATGTCTGCCTGAAAACTACTCCTCCGGCTTTTTCATGAGCATTTTTCAACGATTTCCAGAGAGCTTTGTGGTGGCTGAAGCGACTGGAGCGACTGTGGGCTATGCGATGTGTAGAGTTGAGAACAGGTTTGGTTTCGGCTTGTTTGGCGGGGCTAAGAAGGGACATCTGATCTCTATCGCCGTTTTGCCAGATTCCAGACGCTGTGGCATCGCTTCTGAATTGATGAAGGGGGTCATGACGGCCTTGGTAGATTACGGATGTGGTGATCTGTTCTTGGAGGTTAGGGTTAGCAATGTTGGTGCAGTTCAGCTCTACAAAAAACTAGGCTTTTTGGTTGATCGTAGGATAAGACATTACTATGCTGACGGAGAAGCCGCTTACGTGATGCGCCGGAAACTGCCTCTCGAGAGTTAGGCTTATATATTCTGGAGAGATGCAGGCTGGGTGTTTATCCGCTTCCTGCCCTAGACGAAGAACAACAACTAAAAACAGCGGAATCTTCTCTTCTATGGGGCAGACGTTGGGAAGATGTCAAATCTGTCATGAACAGTCACCACTCATTTCCAGCAAGCTAGGCGTCTGCCTACAATGTATCCGCGAAAAATCCGAGAAAGCACTCGGAATAACCGACAAAGTGCATACGGAGAGCAGAAAGAGGTTCGATCTGCCTTCCAAACCACCTAATGCTTCAGATGGGATGTCCTGTGATATGTGCGCCAATGACTGCAGAATCCCCGAAGGTGGAAAGGGCTTCTGTGGTCTAGTCTTTAATCTTGGTGGTAGGCTTGTTAGACGAGGAGGAACAGCGGGAGCTGGCATTCTAGAATGGTACTATGATCCGCTTCCGACGAACTGTGTGGCGTGGTGGTTCTGTCCTGGATGCACAGGCGCAGGCTATCCAAAGTACGCGTACAAGCCAACATCTGAGACAGGCTACTCAAATCTTGCCATCTTCTATGGAGCCTGCAGTCTAGACTGCCTCTGCTGTCAGAACTGGCACTACAGGAACCTGACAGCCAAGCTCCGACCAACTATAAGCGCTGAGAGCTTGGCTGCCAAGGCAGGCCCTCAAACCTCATGCATATGCTACTTTGGTGGTGATCCCTCAGTGCAGATGCCACATGCTCTGAAAACGAGCCAGCTCGCTTTCCAGAAGGCTAAAGAGGAAGAGCGTATCCTGCGAATCTGCTGGGAGACAAATGGATACTGGAAAAGCGAATTCGCAATCAAAGCTGCGGAGCTTTCTCTGAAAAGTGGGGGAGTGATGAAATTTGATCTGAAGACTTGGAATCCAGACCTGAGCAGGGCTTTAAGCGGGGTCTCCAATGCTCCCACGCTAGAAAGTTTCATGATGATTGGCGAAAGTTTCTTTGAACAGCGAGGAGAACTGCCTGTTTTGACTGCCAGCACCCTCCTCGTCCCCGGATACATAGATGTTGAAGAGGTTGATGGTTTGGCGAGGCTCATAGCAGAGATAAGTCCCGGGATTCCCTATACGCTACTCGCCTTCTACCCCAACTACATGCTGACGGATCTTCCCACCACAAGCCGCGACATAGCATATCAATGCCTTGAAGCCGCAGATAAGCATCTGGAAAACGTCAGAATAGGAAACATTCACTTGTTGTCTTAGGAAGAATAGTAGATAGTTCTCAGTCGATTCTTGGTTTGCGATAGAGGTATTCGCCGTCTATTTCGTTGATGAACTCAAAACCGACCTTAAGAAGCTGTTTCGCTTCTTCACTTGTTCTGACTATCTTGACGATGTAGTCCTGTGGTTTCAGGTCTCCATAGACGTTCTCGTACAATTCCACGTATCGCTGTGTCGCTCTTAGAGTCTTGTGCCCCAGAACGTATTTGACGTGAAGTATGTCTTTGGTTCGATGATATTCCTGTAAAGCCTTGCAGCATGCATGCATATGCTGCGCTTCAGACGAATGGGAACTTCTTATACTGTGGAGGATTAATACTTGCGGCTGCCTCAAGCTCTCTTAGGTATCTTCTTCCCTTCCCGGTGAGTCTGAACTTAACGCCTATCCCGCGAGGACCCCATACTTCTTCAAACAGCTTTTTCTGTATAAAACCTTCGATGATCTGTTTAGAGACACCGAAATGTTCATGAAGTTCAAGATAGGTCAAAGGTTGATCTGACACTGCTTGAAACAGACAGATTCTTTCAGTAGGGGAAAGGGGCTTATACCCCCCTTGGCTGGCTGAACTCTTGTGCCTAGCAGGCCGATTCCATGCCTTTCGTCTCATCACCGTTCCTTTTTTAGCCAGAACATCCAAGAAACTTGAAACTGACTTGGTCTCTGATTTGAAGCGGTTTGAGACGGTTCTCAACGTACTTATATTTCTATCTGCAGAAGCGGATGTCTCTTGTTTGCGCATACCTTTCTTCGGGGGGTTTCCCAGCTTTGACACGAACTTCACCGGATTGGCATCAGTTACTGGTCTCGATGTAGGTCTTCCTTCTTCCTTCGCTTTCACCTGCGTTGATCCTCTCGTAGGAAGATCGCTATCCCGAGAAATGCGAAGAGACCCATCCAGTCGTCTGATTTTGCTCTTAAGGTTCAGGTTAGACCTGGAGACGCGCTCTTCGCTGATCAGGACGTGTCCAGATTTGACCGCCTCTCTGAGGTGATAATCTGCAAGCTTGCTTGAGATGGTGAAGCGTCTGGCAACTTCAATTGCATAACGGGGCTCAGATAGAAATTTCAGAAGTTTTGAACGATCCAGCTTGCGCATTCAGACCGTTGAGATATCTCTCGTACAGAAATATAAATGTGATTCATGCGTGCATGATTGAAGATTTAAGAATGTATAGACTCATATAATGAGTGGTTGCAGGCAATGCCCCAAGGACTTTCGAAGACAGATCTCATGTATGAAATCACTTACAACCCCTCGTTCGTGCCGAGCCGCTCCCCGAAAGTCAATATTATGACAGCGATCATTGATGACGAGAAGAAATATTTTATGAGAAATCACGAAACTGGAAACCTATATTTCTTGACGGAGTTCGGCAATGACCTTTGGAACATAATTGATGGCAAACGAACCGTGAAAGAAATCTACGAAGCAATGGACGGAATTTACAAGGACCTCCGGCGCGACCTAGTAACAGAGTCCCTTATTTATTATGCCGAGGAAGGCGCCCTCGAAGCTGTTTTGGAGCCAGTCAAGAAGAAACGACTTTTCATAGCTTCTGCCTTCATGGTGCGTTTGACTCTTGTATGGGAAAGCAACAAGTTTTTCCAGTCTATCCATCGCCTGGTCCGACCTCTCCTTCGGAAACCGCTCCTTTGGGTGGCTGTTTCGTTTGTCACAGTTATGGGCCTATTATTTGCTGGTAGATTCGTTTCCATCTTCACAAATAAGGAGAACTTTGAAATAATGGGATCCACAGTGGTTGGATTCTTCTTCTACTATTTTGCGGTTCTTGCACCCATCATAGCGGTTCACGAAATTGCACATGGCCTGACTCTTTTTCATTACGGGGGCATACCAAAGGAAATCGGCACGGGTTTGTACTACTTCGGCCCTATGTTTTATATTGACGTAACAGACGGGTGGACTCTTGACCGATACCATAGAATAATGGTTTTCGCTGCGGGCCCACTCTCAACAATAACGATTGGATCACTGATAATGGCTGTTCAGTATCTATGGCAATTCCCGGCTTCAATATCGCTCATACTCACTATGGCAACCTTCTACTGCTTCTACGGATTACTAATCGATCTCTCACCTCTCCTAGAAACCGACGGATACCACATATTATGCGATGTTGTGAATATTCCTGACCTGCGGAAGAAATCCTTCACCTATATAAAAAATGCTGCAAGAAGGCTCATCAAGCAACCCATTAAAGACGAAGATGAGAAGCTCACCATCAAAACGAAAGCCATCCTTCTCACTTACGCCGCCTTAGCAGCAATCTGGGCAGTCTATCTTGTCTTTCGCTCACTCCTCATAGTCATCTATATGGCAGAAGACAC
>CP070749.1:1064460-1074873 GCA_020348365.1 Candidatus Bathyarchaeota archaeon | reverse complement strand
CCCTAATATGGTTGTGATATGGATTGTGGGTGCTTTCCATAAGGAAAGAAAGGCATTATTTCAATGTTTCCTTTAGAATGCGGGGCTAGTCTCTCTACCTCTACATGTTCACACGTATTAATTGACTTTGCGCGCGCGCGCGCAACTCTAGATCCTGCGTCCTCTTCTTCCCCCCTTTCTTCGTGTTCCATCATGTGGAACTGGAGTGACTTCCTCAATACGGCCGATGCGGAAGCCAGCTCTAGCCAAGGCTCTGATGGCTGCCTGGGCACCAGAGCCTGGAGTCCTAGCACCAGATCCTCCCGGCGCACGAACCTTGATGTGTATGGCACTTATTCCTCTATCTCTTGCAATTGTGGCTGCGTGAGCCGCGGCCCTCATTGCAGCGTAGGGTGAGGATTCTAGCCGATCAGCCTTCACAAACATCCCACCTGAAGTCCTAGCGATGGTTTCAGCCCCTGATAGATCCGTTATGTGCACAAAAGTGTTATTATAGGAGCTATAGATGTGGACGACAGCCCATCTCTCAGATTTCCTGCTCAAGTCTTCTCACCCCTTGATGCGATGGACGTTCGCGTAAGATGATTGGGATCTGACAGGAGGCTCGCGGGAGCAAAACCTATTTTCGTTTCCTCGTCCCTCAAAACCAGATACCCAGGAGACGAAACCCGCTTTTCATCGATGCCGACATGCCCGTGAGCGATGAATTGGCGAGCTTGGTGCATAGACTTGGCCAAACCTTTTCTGAAAACTAATGACTGAAACCTCCTTTCAAGGATGTTCTCTATGGAGAGGTCTAGAACATCATCTATCTCAGCGTCCTTAGGCAAGATTCCAAGGCGATGAAGTTTGTCAAGAAGCTTTTTCCCTCGTTTCCTCCTCTCCTTAGTTGACATTCCCAAAAGCGATCTAGCTACCCCTCTGAACCTCGAAATCATGGTTCTGTGACGCCAAAGCTCTTTCTTGTTTCGAAGCCCATACTCGCCGATTAGCCTAAGCTCCATTTCAAGAGTATCTATTTGCCAAGGAAACTTCGGTGTCTCATATTTCTTCCGCGGTTTCTTGGGATCTCCCATGTTAGACCCGTTCCCACTACCTCTGCATAACCCGCTTTTTCTTGACGCCTATCGCCTTTCCTTTTCTTCCTGTAGTTCTTGTCCTCTGTCCTCGTACCTTCAAGCCATAAGTGTGACGGATGCCCTTCCATGACTTCATCTTTTTCATCTGATCGATGTTGGCTTTCGTCTGGAAAACCAGATCTGAGCCCACCAAGTGAAGGGTCTTCCCAGTTTCACTGTCCTTTGAGCGGTTGAGTAGCCATCTCGGCATATCATATTTAGGCGGGTTCTCTATGACATCTTCGATCCTGCTAACCTCAACGTCCGAAAGATAACCAAGGCGGCTTTCGGGATTGACCTTCGCTTTTTCGGCGATGACCTTGGCTAATCTGATTCCGACTCCCTTGATTTTGGTAAGCGCATAGTCCACCATGATGGTGCCGTCTAAGTCTGTATCTGCAATTCGAATGATGTGTTGGAATTCTCCAGGCATTTTTCTATCCACTGGCACTATCCGAAACTAGACTACGGAATTAATTGGACTTTATTTAAACCTTCCTTTCCCTAACAACGTTTGGTCTCAACTATGATACCAATCATAATGTGGGTAAGAAAGATAAGGGGGGGCGCATGAATTTGTTCTCAAAGATATCGAGATCTCTGTATACAGCGGGAACATTTTGTTACATAATATAAACTTGTGTAGGGGAAGTAAATCTCTTGTTTCCTATTCACGATGAGAATCGACCCACAATCAAGCCTTACGTGAATTATGGTCTTCTAGCAGTTAACATTGTTGTCTTCTTTTTCTTTTTTCTGCAAGACCCCATCCGAATGCAAGTGCTGGAGTATAGAATTTGGGAATATGGTGCCATTCCACGTGACATCATACAGGGAGAGAACCTCTGGACTCTCATCACCAGCATGTTCATGCATGCCGACATAATGCACTTGTTCGGAAATATGATATACCTCTGGGTTTTTGGCGACAACATTGAGGACGCCCTCGGTCGTGTGAAATACATTAGCTTCTATATTCTTGGAGGATTCGCGGCTAGTTTTGTTCATATAGCTTCGGTGTATGTGGCTTTGCCCTCCTTGACGCGTGTACCTTATGGATGGTACCCTACCCAAATCCCGTCTGTCGGGGCTTCTGGCGCTATCTCAGCTGTTCTGGGTGCTTACATCCTTCTCTATCCTAGGGCGAGAATACGAACCCTAGTGTTCTACTTTTTCATTCAAATAATAACGGTGCCTGCATTGTACTACCTTGGCTTTTGGTTTTTCTATCAACTGATGATGGGTTTCTTCTCCTTGGGCGGGTTGCTCTCAGGGGTGGCTTTCTGGGCACACATAGGTGGTTTTGTGGTTGGAGTGATTGGGGTGAAGGCGTTTGGAATACGGCCTAGACCGAGACGCGATGTAGTTGTCGAAAGAAGACAAGTCACCCCCTCTTACATTAGCCCGAAGTATAAGGCTCCCTTCGTGGACGCAACCGTAGAAGGAGACAGAGTTCGGGTTGTGGCTGAGTTGCCGGGCGTGGATGAAACAGATATTGAAGTTAGGGTAGCTGGCTGGGAGTTGACAATATCTGCTGAGCATGGAGAGACAGCATACTATAAGCGGGTTGTATTGCCTTTCACCATATCTCCTCAAGTTCAAGATTTTGGTTTTAAGAATGGAGTGTTGAGCTTCACAGTCAACAGAATTACATAGAGTGTTTGACAGTGCCGGGACTTGGGTTATATTTTGTGGGTTACCCTTTGGCTATTATCAGAGACTCAAGATCACGCGGATAGTAGGTTATGACCTCTGCTCCGTCGTCGGTTATGACAACTGTGTCCGAGTGTCTAAATCCTGCGTATCCTGGTTCATAGATGCCTGGTTCGCAGCTGAAGACCATGCCTGGTTTCATGACAGTGTCATCGCCTACGTCTAGCCACGGCGGTTCGTGACCTTCAAGACCCAGCCCGTGGCCCGTATGATGTCTTACAAGTCCTTCATAGCCCGCCTTCATTATGATCTTTCTGGATGCCTTGTCAACATCACTGCACCTTGCTCCAGGCCTGAAGGCTTCTAGGCCTGCGTCCTGAGCCTTGAGCATGACTTCGAAGTATCTTCTCTGCTTCTCAGCTGGCTCCCCGATGATCATCGTTCGTTCCAATTCGCTGCTGTATCCACCAACATCTGCTCCAACTCCGGTTATGACTACATCTCCTTCTCTGATCATTCTTCTGGTGCTGATGGCATGGGGGATAGCTGACATGGGACCGACCTGCCCCCTAAAGCCGGCGGTAGCCGCTGATAGTCCCCTCTGGCACGGCTCATACTCTGATCCTAATGTTTTCTTCATGATCATTGAGGCTTGATAGGAGGCTCTTAGTGCTACGTAGACGTCCCACAAGCCCGGCTCAGTGTATTCTTGAAGCAGCGCGTGTGCAAGGTTTGCCCACTTGCCGCTTTCCTTCAGTAGTTGAATCTCCTCTTCCGATTTAATTATCCGCATCTTTTCGACTATGTCTTTTGCTTCTGTGAATTTAGTTTTTGGAAGCGTTTCTGCTATCGATGGCCCTCTGTAGCCCCATGTCCCCGCTGCCCCTGCTAGGTTGTCAATGCCGATTTTCTTTCTTTCTAATCCCAATTCTCTCAGAAAGGTTGCGAAGTGGTCGATTGGATGCTTTTCTCCGGGATAGTCTGGATAGGTCATGATGTCCTTTATCAATGCCGTTTTCAATGGAATATGATCTTTCTCCAGGTATGGTCCCATGAAGGTTATTTCCCCTTCCAGGGGGATGATGAGTGCAGCTGGTCTCTCTGTCAGGATATAGGAGTAGCCTGTGAGGTAGAGAAAGCTCGCTCCGCTGGTCAGGTATAAAGCATCTAGTTTCCTCTTGCCCAGCTCATCCTTAACCTTGTCAATTCTACTTTCGTACTCTCTCCTAGTGATACTTGTCTTAACCATGAAAATACCTCTCTCGCCATTCTTGTTGAATAGGCTTATCTTTAGAGTAGTAGACATAAAGATTTAGTGGAGCGAATATTCGCGAGTCTAGATTCTTGGGCAAAGGGGACAAGAAGAATGCATGCAAAGCCTGTTGCCAGCCTTCCTACGATCTGAAAATTGCAGGTCTATACGTCTTTGGGAATATCTTTTCACGCCCTGATGGCGCCTCACTCACGCGCGCATGCGCGCCACGCTTGTGGCGCCGGGAGTGGGATTCGAACCCACGCGGTCCAACAGGACCACAGGCTCTCAAGGCCTGCGCATTATCCGCTCTGCCATCCCGGCATCAATCTCTCTGACGCTCTATCTTAAAATCTCTTTACGTACTATTTCACCAGATTTCATTCTATCTGACGCAAGAGTAGGCTTGCTACTAGTATGGCTGTATTGAGGAGCAGTCTGGACTAAATCTGGATGATCTTTGAATGAGATTATGACTTGAAGGCGTAGTGATTTTTGAGGCTTGTCTCGTTAATCTGCGAGTTTGTATATTTTGATATTCTTGCTTCCTGATATGAACTCTATTTTGCCCTTTCTTTCAAGCTGCTGAAGGAGATCTTTTGCAACACTCATGCGTATGTCTAGACGTGATGCTACTGCATAAGGGGTGATTGCCTTCATCTTCTTTATTTGGCTGAGAACGCTCTCGGTGGTTGGCGGAACTATTCCGCCGGCGTGTTTCTCGCCAGGAAATTTCGAAGAGCCGCTTGCTTTTGGCGTTTTCGTTCTACTCTGAGTCCTCTCCGTTTTTCTGAGTGTCTGCTTCTTCTTTCCTCCGCCCATCTGTTCTCATCCAAAATCTGAAGGAGCATTGTCGCTTATAGGGCTTCCTCTGTCAGGGTCTTGTGTGATCACGATACTACGCTGATTTCTGCTTTGTGTTCTCTCCGCCACTTGTCTAAAGGAATGGAAAGTTCTTCTTCGATCTTCGCTCTGTGAATGGAGTTCATGGTACAGAATGGGATTATTCTGCCATCTGGCACGGCGTAGTGTATGCAGCACTTCTGTACTCTCTCAAGGTCGAAGTTGTATGGGTCCATGAAGTGCATAGACGATATTAACAACATCTTCCTGTGCAGTTTACCTAAAGATTCATAGCTTCCCGTCTTCAAGATCGGCCAGAGATACTTTCTTAGCAGGCTGAACTTGATGTGGCGGAGCGCGCCCATCAGCTGCATCTTGGCTCTTGTTTTGTGACCCTTTGAGGTTTCCTCATAGACTTTATTCATTGATTTTATGAATTTCTTGACGTTGCCATAGCTCGTTATGGGGACTATCTCTCCATCTTCGATGAAGATGTAGGTAGCCATCCCACAGTGTGGATGCGCCGTGAACTCCACGTATCTCTTATCCTTCAAGGCACCAATGGCTCTGGAGATTGGAACAACCGTCGGAACTGGATAGAAGTCTGAGGCCTTTATCTCTCCATCCATCTGCTCCTCAACGGCGTTCATGAAGTCGGGGATTGTAATACGCATTTCTTCTCTTTCCTGCTCTGGCAGCCTGCCACAGAGAGACACTGGTTGAACGTTAACACATCGAATAACGTCGAAGTTCTCGACTGCGAATCGAATAATGTCTCCGAGCTGATGGTCGTTAACTCCTCTTATTAATGTAACAACTAGTACCACGCTCTGTAGTCCCGCCTCACGGCAATTCTCGATTGCCTTCATCTTGGTTTCTAGAAGGTCTTTTCCTCGCGTGAACTTGTAGACCTCAGGGGTTAGGCCGTCAAATTGTAAGTACAACGTGCTCATCCCAGCCTCTAACAATCCGCGGCAATACTCCACGCTGTGGGCTAGCCGGATGCCGTTTGTGTTGACCTCCACGTGGCGGAAGCCTAGTTCCTTGGCAGTCCTTATCAGCTCATAGAGGTCTTCACGTATCGTAGGTTCTCCTCCAGAGAATTGCAGTGCCGTCGCTGGTACGGGCTTGTTGTGTCTTAGGTTCTCCAACATGGCTGTGATCTGTTGCCTAGATGGTTCGTAAACGTATCCTGCTCTGGCAGCGTTGGCGAAGCAGACTGGACATCTCATGTTGCACCTATTTGTTACGTCGATTATCGCCAGTGCTGTGTGTGATTTATGTTCGGAACAGATTCCGCAGTCGAACGGGCAGCCTTTCTCTTTTTCTTTGCGTGGGTTGTTAAGGCCTTCTCCCTCATAGGAGAATTTTTCGGCTCTTTGATACTGCTCGTGGTCCGACCAGTATGTGTCTTTGAATTCGCCATGCTCAGGGCATTGTTTCTTTATGTAGACCTTGTTGTTCTCTTCGAATATTTTGGCGTCCAAGACCTTAAGACATTCTGGACATATGCTTCTGGTCTCCTTTATAAGCCGCATTTTGACACCACTGAGAGTTGTAACTTATATGCCATAGGTCTGCCAATAGAATATAATAAGGTTTCCAGAGGTTTCAGAAGGTGAAAGGGGTTTGTCTGTGAGCGATGAGGCGAGAAGGACCCTTAGAGAAATCGGTCTAACCAGCTACGAGACTCGAGCGTATCTGGCTTTGGTTGAAAGCGGGGTGATGATTGCGAGTCAAGTTAGCAAGCGATCTACTGTTCCCTACTCGAAGATCTATGAAACGCTGAATTCCCTTCAAAGAAAGGGTTGGATCGAAACCAAGAAGGGAAGACCCACCAAATACTATCCGAAGTCTCCCTCCGAGGCTTTCCAAGCCGCGAGGCTGCATTTAGAGGAAAAGACGAGGTCGTGGGAGCACGCAGTCATGAGGGAACTGCAACCCCTATACGAACACAGAGAGTTCCGTGAGAAACCCGACATCTGGATTCTGCGTGGAGAGTCTAGTGTTCTAGCAAAGTTACAGGAAATGCTGAAGGGGGCCAAGAAGGAGCTGATGATTGCGGCTCCGGAGTTCGCAAGGGTTTTTGCAAAGGCTGGCGTACTGATGGTGAGACGATTACAAGATAGCGGGGTTCGTGTTCAGGTTATGGCTACAGGAGATTGGAATATAGAGAAGCTACAAGGCATAGGCGAGATTAGAGTTAGGAAGAGTATGTTTGGAGGAGGCGTCATAGTGGATGGGAGGGAGGCTCTGCTTCTTCTCGGTGAGGAAAAACCAACTCTAGTGATATGGTCGAACCACGTGGGCTTGGTGAAATTCGCTAAAGACTACTTCCAACACCTGTGGAAAACAGCGTAAAGCTCCTTATCATCAGGAGATGGATATTCCATAAGTGCTGATCTACATGCGATCTATTGTATCTTTCAAATGTTGAGCCTCAGTTCACAAGGTTTTTGTAAGAAAATCACAATGTAATCGATTGGAGGGGTACGCCCAATGTACACAGAGTACATGCAGAAAAGTGTGCAAGAGCTGAGGCACAGAGAGATTCTAGCATTCTTAATAATGATTATGGGAATGATATCATTGATGGGGGGCTTAACTGTGACGGCTATTCTTGGAAGGGAAATAAGTTGGTTTCTGATTCTCCCTTATGAGGTAACTTCCAGTCCGTCTAGCTTGTTGGCTATTACTTTGACACTTCTAGGTTTTGGATTAACTTCAGCTGGCTTTGTACTAGCGGTGTATTACGATAGAGAGAAGACGTGGTTCTTGAAACACTTGAAGGCGTCTAACCCTGTTTTGGATGCGATATTAAAGAAGGGAAAGAAGAAGCATTAGACAAGTAATATACATTCCCCGGGTATGGCACTCTTCAAGAAAGGCTATTGTTCCAAACATCGTTGTTCTTCGTCCAGACTTTCTCCTTCCTTTTGAACGGCCATTGAAGGTTGTTACGCTGATATTGAATGAAAAAACTAAAGAGTTTGAAGGAGAAGGATGGAGATTACCAATGGGGAATCTTGCTTGAGTAGCTTGAGAGTTAGAAAAGCCAACAAAAGCGATATATCAGTATTGTTGGTACTTGCTGAGGAGTTAATGCCTCAAGAAGCCGTCCGAGAGAAACGTGCCGACACCTTAAGACGGGCCCTGAAGAATCCGGACTACGAGCTATTGGTGGCTGAAGTTGAGGGAGGGACAGCAGGATTCATTGACCAATGGATTATACATGACTTCACCCACGGAGCAAAACTGAGCTGCATACAGAATTTCTACGTCATCTCAAAGCATAGAGGGAAAGGCATTGGAAGTAAACTTCTTGAGGAGATCATAAGAAGAGCAGAGATCAGGGGAGTCTTGGAAATTCATGTGGTAACTGAATTCGAGAATGAGCGTGCAATCGACCTGTACAGAAAGCATGGTTTCTTGACAGAGTCTCTACAACTCGAGAGGGAGCTCGGATAGACCACTGCCACACTTAGTAGAGAGTTCACTGAAGCCATCTAGGCTTTCCCTTAAGATACTCCATTAGAAACTTTGCGAAGTGGAGGTTGGATGTGCATGTTTCCAGAATCTCTTCATTGACTAGAATCTCAAACCCCTCGGAGAACACTTGAGAGATTAGGTCAGCTACACCAACATGTCTCCCCCCATCTCTCAACATATCATTCAAGAGATTCACAACATCTCGATGCTTCCGTTTCATCTCCACCACCCAGCGACCTTCTTCAACTCGTGGTCCAGAGATCGTATGTGGTGCGTCTAGGTGCTTCCGCAAGAATCTTTCGCATTCCGCTCTCTTTCCGATAGGCGGTCCCAAATGTTTTTTCATCAGCGACAAGAAACGTTCTTCAATCTCAAAGATGAACATGTTGAGATTCTCTTCATCACTCCAAACAATGTTGCGAATGACATTGAACTGGTGCTTTTGAAGCGCCCTATGAATCGATCTTTGTGACTTGTAGAGCTGCCCCCATAAGATGTCTGGGACGGTCTCCACCTTCCTAAACTTCACGAAAACTAGGGTCGAACCGCGAACTTCAATATTCCTGGCGAGTTCTTCATTGCTGAGAGTGGCTATTTCCGATGGGTAGAAAAATCTGAGATGAGGATTTTTCAGAAACTCTCTGACTGCCACAACGAACTCGTTCAGTTTTTCCACTCTCACAGCCGCTGCCACGTTTCTCCCCTCGTCAACAGGGTCAATAATGACTAACGGCTCTTCAAAGAGTCTTCCAACGTCTTCCTCCTTTCCCTTATATAAGCCCTCATAATCAATGATTCTTCTTCCTTTCCAGTCTGCAAATGTTTCTAACACTCTAACAAATGAGCCATAATTCAGAACGAGAAGCTCGCAGAGGTACCCGCTGAAACCCCCAACTCTTATCTCAGCTCCATAAACATCCACCGCCTTCATGAACTTCTTCAAGATCCTAATCTCTCTGCATGATTTCTCGTTTAAGCGGGCTTTCACGTAGTCAGTGTGAAAGGGTGTCCTGTCCGCGGCGCTTATCCACTCCCCTTGCTCAACCTGATAGCTCGGAACAATGTTCACTCTGGTCTTGTCAACTATTGCCTCAAGGTACGCGTGCTCCGCAAATCTCTCTATTTGTATGAATCCTTTGGTGGCTTTCCTAGCAATCCTAAGCATTGTTTCTCCGAACTCTTCACGGGGAACGATTGGCGGCACGCGTATGAAGATATCGATGTCTGGCTCCTCTCTGAGCCAAGTGTCTTTCGCGACCGAGCCCTCTACTCTAACCCTCACCTTAATCCCCTCCGCCTCTGCTGCCTCCGTCACTTTCTTCTTCAGATTCTGAGCCAATTCAAGAATACGCCTTCTTTCATTATTGCTTGGGGTGACTCTCTTCGAAACCTCTGCACAAATCTTTTCAACGGTCGAGGACATAGGCGCCACCGAAAAATCTCGTTCTACAAAGGCTCTCTAATGGCATACCTCTTTCAGCGTTGAATATATCGGGCCCTTCGGCGTCAAAACGCTTTTCTTAAGCCTCAAACAATCGGCTCTGAGGACGCCAAACTCGTGGTCTCCAAGTTCTTCGACATGTCGGATGAGTTCGCGTTTGTTGTGTGCCGTTCTCACTCGAGCGATAGTCAGATGGGGGCTGAACCTCTTTGCTTCTGGTTTGAAGTCTAGCTTTCGAAGGCGGGGTTCAAGTTGATCAAAGATATTCCCAAGCTCCCTTGAACCCTTGTGAATTCCCGCCCAGACAATCCTGAGATACTTCGTGTTTGGAAAGACGCCCACACCTTTAAGTTCCACATCGAATGGGGCGAAGGAGACTTCTTCCATTGCTTCATGAACTGCGTCAATCCGGTTTAGGTATATGTCTCCAAGGAATCTTATGGTTATGTGAATGTTTTCCGGCTTCACTAGCTTCAGATTCGCACCAGTGCTAACCAGCTTGCTTTGGACTTCTGCCAATTCTCCAAGCAATGATCTGCAGTTAATGTCAAAGGCTATGAAGCTTCGAATCCTCTCCAACATATAAATCCCCTCTATCTCAACTATTGTCTACTAGT
>CP070749.1:1057737-1064360 GCA_020348365.1 Candidatus Bathyarchaeota archaeon | reverse complement strand
TGGAGGTGTTGGGGAAGAAGATCTTGAAAAGGTGAAGAGAGAAATATACAATGTAGCCCTTGGTTTAGGTGGAACCATAACTGCGGAACATGGAATAGGAAAAATCAGGGTCAAAAGCCTCAACGAATTTCTAGACAAGAAAGCAATAGAAATAATGAAGAACATAAAGCGGGTCTTTGATCCAAGCAACATACTCAACCCTGGCACAGTTATACCTTGATGCACACATCATCCCCGACACCCAGCCACGTTATGCTTCAGTATCTTCATGAGTTGGGAACTGCAGTGTTCTATCTTGGCCTTCTTGCCCATACTGAAAATCAGATCCCCAAAGAAGATGGTAATGAATGCGAAGACATATAGGGTTCAATATTCAAATCCAATCCTCTGCCCCGTGGAATTAAGTGCTTTCGATGATTGACGATGATAGGTTGACTCGTGAAGTCATAATTGAAACTCTCATAGACGTCTTAATGCCGCTTGATTACGTCCACGCTTTCTGGGAAGGAGGCGCTGCAGCCTTCAATCGAATCGACAAATGGTCTGACATCGACCTCTATATAGTTGTGGATGATAAGAACATCGAGGAGACATTCCTTGCAGTCGAGAAGGCCCTGAAAACCTTGTCCCCCCTAGAACAGAAGTATGAGATACCTCAACTGCCATGGCCAGATCTGTTCCAAGCCTTCTACAGATTGAAGCATGCAAGCGAGTATCTTGTCATAGATCTAGTAATTATGAAGCTCAAAGCTCAGGAGAAGCTTCTGGAACCTGAGATACATGGAAACGCTATATTCTACTTCAATAAATCGAACAAGATTAAGCCTCCTCCATTAAACAAAGAAGCAATGCTCGCGAAATTGCAGAAAAGATTGAAGAGACTGAAGGCAAGATTCGAGATGTTCAACATTTTCGTGCAGAAGGAGATTAACCGGGGCAATCACCTTGAAGCCATCGATTTCTATCGGGGCCTCACATTTGCCTCGCTTGTTGAGGCCTTGCGAATCAAGTACAACCCTGTTCATCACAACTTCAAGATGCACTACGTACAATATGAACTTCCATTAGAGGTGATAAAGAGACTCGAGCAATTCTATTTCGTCAAGGATGAAAAGGATCTCCAAAAGAAATACCCTGAGGCAACTGAATGGTTCCACGAAACAATGTCAGAGATTGATGAGAAGGAAATAGAAAGACTAATAGAATTATCATAGAGTTTGTGCGTGCATGCTCAGAGCGATAGAAATCAAAAAATGGATTTTCCATTACCTAAGAAGGTCATCAAGTGATTAAGGCAGTGACCTTCGACTTATGGAATACTGTTCTCTGTGAAAGAGACTATGGCAATCATCGGATCGGCCTATTGACTCAAACTCTGAATGAAGAAGGCTTTCGCCGAGATAGACACAGAGTTGAGGTTGAATACTCGTCCACCATAGACTTCTTCTTTGAAGTATGGATGAAAGAGCGGCGACATATGCCGGCAGCAAAGCTAACGGACTTCATCTTGAAAAGACTAGACGTTCACTTGTCAGCGAAGGTCAAGAAGGGACTTGTCAAAGGATTCGAAGAGGCCATTTTCAACGATCCTCCCCCCCTCACAGAAGATGTCGAGAAGGTGCTGAAATCACTGCACAACCGCTACAGAATCGGTTTGATATCCAATTCCGGCGTAACTCCCGGAAAAAATCTCAGAAAAGTTCTGAAGCAACAATCGGTTCTGCGATATTTCCAGTGCACCGTATTCTCAGATGAAGTAGGCTACCACAAGCCACATCATACAATCTTCAGAAGAGCTGTTAAGAAATTGCAGGTCAGGGCAGATGAAGTCATTCATATTGGCGATTTTCCCGAATCTGATATTGTCGGGGCAAAAGCGATGGGAATGAAAGCTGTTTGGCTCAACAAGGATGAACGTCGCTGTCAACCGAGTGAATTCACGCCAGATTATGAGATCGCCTCTCTATCTGAGCTACTGAAAATCCTGAAAGAGTAGGCTTCTAGATGGCGCGGGGTGCGGGATTTGAACCC
Organism: Candidatus Bathyarchaeota archaeon; assembly: GCA_020348365.1. Lineage (GTDB taxonomy): Archaea > Thermoproteota > Bathyarchaeia > Bathyarchaeales > Bathyarchaeaceae. The sequence continues at coordinate 1,062,329 of CP070749.1, read as the reverse complement.
GCGCGGCCTGAAAGGCCACAGGCTTAGCAGGCCTGCCCCCTACCAGGCTAGGGCAACCCCGCAATTATGCCCTAACTGCTGTTCTAGGTCTTTCTTACGAAGGGGCACTCATGAATGTGAAGCGAGAGTTATTTCTGTTTTGTGCAATAGTAAGTAGTTACTTGCGTGCGCATGCCTAGAAGCGTTATATTTCTCCTATCCTCAATAAGAAGTGGCGATTTTCACTTGGTGGAACAACTTGGCTGAGTCATCTTTGAGCTCCCAGTTAAAGAGGACTGGAGACGTTTTGAGAAAGGGTGCGGCTGACCAGACTGCTGAATACAATAGACGTTTTGAATCTGTGAAAGATCTCTATGACTCTTTACTTGCTAATCTTTTCGTGTCAGATTTCAGCTGTGAGAGAGCTTATGGGACTGCAAGGAAGCTTTTCAAGTCTGATGAGGTCAAGTTTGCTGCTGTTGATGGAACTGAATACACCCGCCCGTTGTTTGACATGGTGATATTTTTTGGAGGATCATATGCTGCCCGAGGGGTCATAGAACTCAAAAAAGACAAGCCACCGAAAGTCAATTACACAACGCGGTTTGTGGAGCAAGGACGAGGAATCTCCAGTTGCATACCCCTCTACGTTAACAAAGTCGTAGAAATTGATAAAACGCTGAGTCCTGTCTTAGAGCTTGAACCCACTCGAATTTCCGTGGTTAAGCCTTTGACTGATGAATCTATAGTGAACAATTCTTCGATCGCTTCCTGGATTATGGCATTTTCAGAAATCTACCTAGCGTACAAACTGGCGTCAAATCCAAACGAAAAAATCGAAATCTTATTTCTTGACAGAAGTCTAACTTGTATGCAGTCAAGTCTGATGTATGATACTTCCAGAAGGAAACGTTGGAAAACACATGGGTCGATTTTTGGCTTTGAAATAGACGGAGTGCCCATTGACATGAACGACCTCGCTTTTGGGAGGCACCGGATTCTTAACGAATCTCTGAAGATACCCTCTCCTAGAGGTGACTACCTTAGATATAGCATTGTATATTCTCTCGAGGAGAAAAACTCTTGGCTGTCCTTTCCCGAAATTTGCGAAGAACTAGGCGTTGAAGATGGGAAGAGACGATCAAGGGTTCTACGGTATATCGACAAGTCTGTGAAGGAAGATTATCTGGAAGAGAGAAATGGAAGGTTCCGGATAAAGCGTAGATATAAGAGCTCGTGGTCAAGACTCAAAAGACTTGTAAACATGGTCGGAAGCCAGCTTTTCGAAGAAACATCAGGTCGCAATCCTCTCCAGATAAGAAAAGGGGATAGATACTATTGGCTGACAACCCAGGACCTAGCTTTCTTAACATTATTTTGCTTATACATGCTGATTGAGAAATGTTGGAACAGAAGGGTCCTACTCATCGGTATCACAAAAGACACGGCCTCAAGAGATTTCAAGAACCACGTTATTCCAGTGTTTGTCAATCAGAGAATATGGAAACACACAGTTGATCAGGATAAGATGAGAGACGTCCCAAACACTGACAGGATGTTCCTTCAGTCAATAAGCCTCTTCAACCACGAAAAAGTGAGAGTTCCTTGGAGTCTAGTAGAGTATGATTCTGCCTTCCGAACGATAATTCCAGATCTTAAGAATCGTATGGGCTATGTAAGTGGAGCAATTAGAAACAGAATAATCCCTGAAAAGCTCTTTGTCAAATCCTATATCCAGCTTTCTCAAGCAAAATATGACCCTCAACTTCGTAGTAACGTTCTGTTCATAGATAGATTGGTTTATCCCGATTTCGATCTGAAGAACGAATCAAAAATATCCTTGAAGCAGGATTATGGAGGAGCAACAGAACCTATCGATGTTCTTGCATTCAGAGACAAGAACGTGGACAATGAGATTCAAAATCTCGTAATGATAATCCTTGAAGCCATGACAAGCCCTAGCATTCCAGAAGTTTTCGGGCATAACAAGCCCCTGTTCATCGCTGACAAAGTGGCCAAGTGGAACTACAGTCAAGCAAGGAAAATTATAGATACAACTGGACAATGGATTATTAATCGCCATGACCTTAGGAAGTTTGTGTTCTACATGAGCACTTTCAGGGAAAGGAGGTCGCAGATTGAAGCCGCAAGAAGAGAGATCTAAAGCATATTTCACGGATTTCGACGGAAGATTCCGCGGAAGACTCAGTGCGGTAATTCCCAAGACGATGATGGCTGAGTCCAAGTTTGTATCGGCAAAGTATGATTGCAGAGCGAAGGTTGAATACCAGAAAGACTTGATGGGCCTGCTTGAAGAAGGCATGCTATTGGCCGTTAGGAACTTCAAACCTTACGAAACTGGGGAAAGATATACGCTAATGGAAATCTCCAGAGTGTGGCCAGAACACTTTGGGCTCCGAGGCCTAAGAGATTCAAGCTACTACCCAATGCAGTTCGAGATAATACAGCAATCGGAAGGAGACTGGAGCACAGACGACAGATCTGCAATGATGATACAAATCAGCTCCATACCCATAAACTATGACCTTTTGCTAGATGAGAAAGGTGAATACGAGTTCAAGAAGGGGTTCTCCTATCCTGTGATTGCCGGTGAAGCATACATTCTGAACAGTGGCATGATTAATCGCATGTACAACCAGAACATAGTCGAAAAGATGGATGTTGACACATCAAAAACAACCGCCAATGCTAGAGCCGATCCTAGACTCGGAGTCATAAAGATGTTCGAAACAAGCAAAACAAAGATTCCCATCTACATAGACTTCGAAAGCCTTGTCAGATACCATTTCGGAGTCTTTGCATTCACAGGAGGAGGAAAAAGCAATATGCTCTCAAACATCCTTCGCAGACTTGTATATCACACAAACGACACAAAGATTGTTATTTTTGACATTTCATGTGAATATCCCTTCTTGCTCATGGATGTCTTCTCTGACGAAAACATCCCTTCAAGAATACTGTTTGAAACAAAGATAGAATCCGCTGAACAGCTTTACAGTTCAGTTGTAAAACCAAAGAAGTTCGAAAAGGATAAAAGAGCACTCCGGGGATTCGAGGCTATCATAAGGCAGGGCAAGATTGGCCACTACATAAGGCCTAGATTCATAGTTCCAACTTACAGAGAAATACTTGAGGATTGCGACAAACAGAAGAAAGCTAGCATTGGAAAACCCACTTACACCGAGGCCCTAAACGCAATCTACCAAGCCATCATCGACTACATTTCTTCAGAAGGCTGTTCAGAAAGCGGTACTATTGATGAAGATTTCGTGAAATATCTGGACAAAAGAGCCTGTGAGGCAATGGAGACCTTTAAAGTAAGCGACAGAAGCAATGTGTACGCGTGGGCGACCACAAGATCAACATTACTCAAAACCATTGAAAAAGCAAAGAGGGAGAAAGCCGAAAAAGGCTTCTCTACTGAAGATATCGAAAGACTCATAGAAAGCCCAAATAAGCTCACATGCCTCTCAATAGCAGATCCATTCCTGATCAAAGAGCTAGCAATCAGCATCTCTGCCTACTTCTTGAGAAAACGAAAAAGGCAGTTCAGAGTTAAACCCTACATTCTGTTCGTATTCGATGAGGCCCAAGAGTTTGTCCCAGCAACGTCAGAAGCCAGAGGAATCGAGAGAGATTGCACAGACAAGGTTGAGACTCTCCTTCGACAGGGAAGGAAATACGGACTTGGCGGATGCATTGCAACTCAAAGAATCGCCTACCTGAACACAAATGCTCTCCAACAATTACACACATACTTCGTGGGCACTCTCCCCAGACCCTACGATAGAAGCGTCGTCAGCAACACATTCACAATAGATCAAACAATCCTTGAGAAAACTCTAGAATTCGCGCCAGGAGAATGGCTACTCTCAAGCTATATAGCAACAGGAATGGAAAACGTTCCAATATTCATAAAAGCCGATAATGCCGAAAACGAGCTTGAGGGATTCCTGCTGAGAGCATAGATGGCATCGCTCATGAACACTTAATGTGCATGCGTACTTCACAAGTGACCCTACCCGGTTATGGCAACCTGCCTTCGGATGTTTTGAGCAAACATAGTCGTAGAAAAGCCCAATGGCGAATGATACATCAACCTTATTTATGAAATGCCTTACCCTATTCTTGAGGGCCGGTAGTCTAGTCTGGTTAGGACATCGCAGAAGACCTAAGGCAGCCTTTACGAGGCTGAGGCCGCAGGTTCAAGTCCTGCCCGGCCCACCAATCTTGCGAGGACATGCGCTCACGGACTTCTCTGCATGCATCTCCGCCTATCTTTCCAGCATGAAAGTCTTTCTGTGAACGGCTCGAGTTGGCATTCGACCCATAAGCATTCTTTCTTGGGGTCTCTTGCTCAATCCTATTGGTTGAAGTCTCTCTGCTAGCTCTGTGGCTGCATGCAATTTCGTGTCTCTTTCAGCATATATCTCAAACAGAGTATCACCCTTTCTGATCTGCTTTCCAAGTTTCACTTTCAGCAGGACTCCTGCTCCCTTCTCCTTTGGAGCGCCTGCTTCTCTTGCGACATGGGCAACGTATTTATTGTTAATCCATAAGGCTCTACCATCATTATCTGACGTTATTTTCGC
>CP070749.1:1051112-1057637 GCA_020348365.1 Candidatus Bathyarchaeota archaeon | reverse complement strand
TTCCCGTACGGACTGGTGACACGGTTCAGATTATGGTGGGGGATCGCAAAGGGTTTGAGGGCAAGGTCGCAGGGGTTGATCGGAGGAAGTATAGAGTGTTTGTTGAAGGAGTAACAAGAGAGAAGGTAGACGGCACCGCGATGCCTATCCCAATACATCCATCCAATGTCCTGATCACCCAACTCAATCTTGACGACAAGTGGCGCAGGGAGACACTGAAGCGAAAAGGCACCTCCGAAAGAGTTGAGAAGACTGGCGAAACTGCTTCGAAATCCGAGGGAGCGTAAATTGGGTAGGCAAGGCGGCAGTAGACATTTAAAACGAAAGCCAGCGCCAAAGTCTTGGTCTATTCACCGAAAGGAGCTTGTTTGGACGGTTAAACCTAAACCAGGCCCGCATCGCATTTCGAATTGCATACCGCTTTTGCTGATTGTTCGCGACATTTTAGGGCTTGCAAAATCACGAAAAGATGCAAAAACGATAATCTCGCAAGGTGAGGTGAAGGTTGACGGAGATACAGAGAGGGAAGATCGCTTTCCAGTGGGGTTAATGGACGTAATCTCCGTACCTGCCCTCGAAAAGGCATACCGCGTATTACCGTCTGGAAAGGGGCTGATGCTTCATCCAATAGATGCAGAGGAAGCCAAACTCAAGTTATGCAGAATCGAGAACAAGAGAGTCATCAAGGGCGGGCATATGCAGCTTAACCTCCATGACGGAAGATGCGTTCTAGTTCAAGTGGAAGACCCCAAGAATCCTGAAAAAAACGTCTACCGAGCTCTGGACGTTCTGAAGATAGGCATTCCAGATCAGGAGGTTCTCGAGCATTCCAATCTAGTTGAGGGGATGCCCGCCATAATCTTTGGAGGAAAGAATATGGGTCGGCATGGTAGCATTTTTGCCTTTGAGGAGAGATTAGGTCAGAAGCGGAGAAATCAACTCGTCACCATCGAGGATGAGGATGGAATTCGTTTCCAGACCATCGTTGACTTAGTCTTTCCCCTCGGCCACAAAAAGCCTTGGATATCTCTACCTGAGGTTCGTTGACATGTCTGAAGAGGAGATCCGTGAGAAATGGCATGGCACTCCCATGCTTAAGCCGAGGATCGAGAAGGTTACAGTGAACATTTCTGTCGGAAAGTCAGGCGAACCCCTTGAAAGGGCGTCAAAGATTCTTGAACAACTAACCGGCCAACAACCTTGCAAGCGGAAGGCCAAACAGACAATACGCGGGTTCGGCATCCACAAGGGTGAGCCAATCGCCTGCCTTGTAACCCTTCGGAAAGAGAAGGCGGGAGGTTTCCTTGAGAAGGCCTTTCAAGCAATCGATAATAGACTCTCGAAGGAGTGCTTTGATGGTCAGGGAAACTTTTCTTTCGGAATAAAGGAGCATATTGAGATGCCCGGCACAAAGTATGTACCTGAACTAGGCATCTATGGGATGAATGTTTCTGTTACTGTGGTCAGACCTGGATACCGCGTCAAGCGGCGACGACATGTTAAATCAGCTGTTGGATTAAAGCACTTGATGACAGCTGAGGAGGCAATGCTCTTTATTAGAGACGAATTCGGGATTGAAATCGTGTAATGACGGCGATGTAGGATGGGAAAACAGAAGCTTAAGAAGGAGCGGAAATTCGGCAAGGGCAGTCGACAATGCAGACGATGCGGGTCCCATGGCTCGATCATCCGTAGGTACGGATTGGATTTGTGCCGTCAGTGTTTCAGGGAAGTAGCCAAGAAACTAGGGTTCAGAAAATTCGAATAGACTCGGTGTATGCCATGACTATGATGGACACTCTTGCAAATGGATTGACGACCATAATGAACAACGAGATGCGGAACATTAGTGAATGCATCATCAGCCCAGCATCGAAGCTTCTGGGAAGAGTTCTGAGAGTGATGCAACTGAATGGATACATCGGTGAATTTGAATTTGTGGACGACGGACGCGCTGGAAAATTCAAGATCCAACTTCTTGGACGCGTAAATAGATGCGGCGCCATAAAGCCCCGTCTCAACATAAAATCTGACGAGTTTGAAAGATGGGAGAAACACTTTCTTCCATCCAGGGATATGGGGGTTCTTGTAGTCTCCACATCTAGTGGAGTGCTTTCCCATCGAGAGGTTAAGAAAGAAGGAATCGGCGGAAGATTACTCGCCTTCGTGTACTAGAAAGAGTGTTGGAAATGCGTGTTGTTGAGGCTGTTGAATCGGTCGAAATTCCTGAAGAGATAGAGGCTGATGTGGACGGCAGAGTAATCACAGTCAAGGGCGAGAAGGGAATATTGACACGAGACTTTTCTCATGCTCCAGTATCTATCCTCTTGGATGGAGATAGAGTTAAGATTCAGACCAGTTGGCCTCGAAAGAGAGAGGCAGCCCTCGTGGGCACAGTAAGATCCCACATCCAGAACATGATAACGGGAGTAGCAAAGGGTTTCACTTACAAACTTAAGATAGTATTCTCTCACTTCCCCATCTCCGTCAAAATCAGAGAGAAGACAGCAGCAATAGAAAACTTCACTGGAGAGCGAAGCCCACGCTTTGCCAGAATAATGGGCGACACCAGAGTCACTGTGAAGGGCGAAGACGTAATCGTGCAAGGAATCGACATCGAAGACGTCAGCCAAACCGCCGCAAATATCCAAAGAGCAACCAAGGTTAAAAACAAAGACCCACGCGTCTTTCTCGACGGGATCTACGTCTACGAAAAACATGAGGGGATGGAAGAATGAACGATGAGGAACGGCTGCCGGTATCAAACAAGAAACAAGCACTGAAAAAGCGGGAGCGCGTCAAAAGCAAGAAACCTGACTTCAGGCGTCAGGAGAGCTGGCGTTACAAGCGAGTCAAAGAGAGCTGGAGAAGACCTCGTGGCATAGACAGCAAAATGCGTAAGAAGGTGAAGGGCTGGCCAAAATCTCCAAAAATCGGCCATCGCAGCGCAAAGGAGACAAGAGGGCTTCACCCCTCTGGATACGATGAAGTTATTGTTCGAAACGTGGATGATGTCAGAAAGGTTGATTCGAAAACCCAAGCCATCAGAATCGCTCACCAAGTCGGAGCGAGAAAACGCGTTGAAATCTCTGCAATCGCAGACGAACTGGAGATTCGCGTGCTGAATCCGATGAAAGCTATAGAACTCGAAGAGGAGTTCGAAGAAGTCGAGGAACTGCGCGAGGAAGAGAAAGAGGAGACCGCCGAATAATCTTGGTGAAGTGAAAAGAAATTGAGCCTTCAAAATCAACGCCGCTTGGCCGCTGAAATCCTTAAGGTTGGCGAAAGCCGGGTCTGGATTGATCCTGATCGAAATGAGGACGTTGAAATCGCCATTACACGAGATGAGATTCGGAGATTAATTCATGAAGGCGCAATCCAACGCCGTCCAAAGAAGGGAGTCAGCCGAGCACGCGCGCGAACCCTGCACGAAAAGAGAAAGAAGGGACTGAGAAGAGGTCCAGGTCGAAAAAGCGGTTCTGCACGTGCGAAGATTTCTAAGAAGGAAGCTTGGATGAAGAAAATCCGACCATTGCGCAAGAAACTGCGCGAGCTAAAGACAAGCCATACAATCACAGAAAGCGTTTATCGACATCTTTATAATATGGCTGGGAGCGGAGAGTTCGAATCAATCGCCGACTTGGAGCGCTACATCAAAACGCGGGGGCTGGGGAGGAAGCGGTAATGGCAAAGGGTCCTAGCTATAATGTTCCCTTCCGCAGGCGAAGAGAAGGAAAAACCGATTACAAGGCGAGAAGAGCTCTCATTGCATCTGGGCTTCCCCGATTGGTCGTTCGTGGCACCTCAAAATACATGATAATTCAGATTATCGAAGCCGGAGTAACAGGTGACAAAGTCGCCGTTTCTGCCAGTTCTCGTGAGCTAACTACATATGGATGGCAGGGGAGTTGTGGAAACGTTCCTGCCGCTTACTTAACTGGACTTCTGTGTGGCTATAGAGCAGTGACTTCAGACGTGAAAGAGGCTGTTTTGGACATAGGCTTGCAGACTCTCTCACGGGGAGCAAGGATTCTTGCAGCGTTGAGGGGAGTTGTCGATACGGGCGTCGAGGTTCCCCATGATAAAAGCGTATTGCCTGATGAATCACGAACAAGTGGACAACACATCGCTGACTACGCAAACCAGTTATCCTCCGACCCAGATATTTATCAAAAGAGGTTCTCCAAATACATGTCTCGGAAATTCAAACCTGAGAAACTTCCCGAACACTTTTCTTCAACAAAAGAAAGTATTATTTCCTCATTTAAGGAGGGATAGATGTGAGTTCAGCGGAAATGGAAGAATGGAAGCCACGTACAAGACTTGGCAAATTGATTTCTGAAGGCGAGATAACTTCAATTGAAGAGGTTTTCACAGAAGGCCTAAAGATACGTGAGCCCGAAATCGTGAATGTTCTTCTCCCAGACGTACAAGAGGAAGTCATCGACATCAATCTGGTACAGAAACAGACGGATGCAGGAGAGAAATCAAGGTTCAAAGCGATAGTGGCCGTAGGAAACCGTGATGGCTACATAGGCTTAGGCGGAGGGAAGGCCAGACAGGTTCGAACAGCAATTGAGAAAGCCGCCGTTGATGCACGTCTCAACATAACAGTCATACGTCGAGGCTGTGGAAGTTGGGAATGTGGATGTGGGAAACCGCATTCGCTCCCATTTCGGGTTCGTGCCAAATGTGGTGGAGTGGAGGTCATGCTCATTCCTGGTCCTCGTGGCTTAGGCTTGGTTGCAAACGAAGCGGCTAAGATTATTCTAGGCCTTGCTGGCGTGAAGGATTGCTGGGTGAGAAGTTATGGTGCAACTAGAACAGTTCCATCCTTCGCTTACGCCATCTTTGAAGCCCTTCAGAAAACGTACAGGGTTGTCATACCCGAGGACTGGGTGAGGTGAGATGGAGGAAAAGCATAGTTGTCTAGCAGCCATCCGAATTCGAGGAACAATCGACATTTCTGGAGAGATCAAAGAAACACTGAAAATGCTCCACCTGACTCGAAGTTGCCATGCCACATTGATTGATGACCGCCCATCCTACCTCGGCATGCTACGGAAGGCACGGAACTACCTGACTTGGGGCAAAATCTCAAAGGAAGACATCAAGCTTCTCCTAGAGAGGAGAGGGAGACTCATCGGAGACAAAAAGATGACCGAAGAGTATGCTCAGGGAATTGGCTACGAATCACTGAACGCTTTGGCGGAGGCTTTATACGAATTGAAAGTTGAGTATCGTAGCCTTCCAAATATAAAACCGGTATTTCGTCTTCATCCGCCAAAGAAAGGGTTCAAAGGAAAGGTGAAAAGAAGCTACGCTGCTGGAGGGGTTGCAGGACGCCGAGGACCCGCTATCAGCGAACTCATAAAACGAATGACCTAATTCCCTGCGCGCGCGGTTATGTATACCCTTTTGGATTAAGTCTTTGCCTGCCCAAGCAAGGCTCACCATCCGAGAAAGCGTTTATATGCCCCTTCAACATATGCAATCCCACCAATCCATCCCAACAGAAAACTGAAGGAGACACAGATGGCTGGCAGATTCCTTGGAATGTTTAGCCCCATTTCTAGATTTGTGCCAGAAGTCAGCCCACCACAGCGCAGCGTGAGCTTCAACGAGAAACTGTTCTGGACTCTGATGGCACTCGCCATCTACCTAATCATGACTGAGATACCGCTCTACGGGGTTCCCTCTGGTCAAGGATTGGAACTCGCCGCTCTACGGGTGATCTTCGCCTCAAATCGAGGCACCCTGATGGAGCTAGGAATCGGACCAATCGTGACCGCTGGTCTTATTCTGCAACTTCTGGCAGGGTCTGGTATGATCGCAGTCAATTTCGCCGACACTGAAGATCGGTCATTATTCACTACTGCCAGCAAAGTATTCTCCGTGATAATGATAGGGGTCCAAGCTTCCGCGTACTTGATCGGTGGAGTTTACGGTAGCTTAACCCCGACTGTGTCCTTGGTGATCTTCATCCAACTCATGGTTGCAGGACTGGTGCTTATGCTCCTAGACGAGTTACTACAGAAGGGCTGGGGAATTGGAAGTGGAATAAGCCTCTTCATTCTGGCGGGTGTGGCTCAAAGCATCATGTGGTCCGCGATTGCTCCGACGCCTCCGATGCAGGATGGAAAAAGCTCTGGTGCCTTCATCGCTCTAGTGCAGACACTTATGAATCGCGAACCTCTGATTAACGCATTCATTAGAGTGGATGTTGAAGGTAACGCTCTGAATCTTCCTACCATGCTTGGCTTTTTCACAACCATAGTCGTCTTTCTCATCGTTATCTACGTTGAAGGGGTTAGAGTTGAGCTTCCGATATCGTACGCTCGCTACCGAGGATTCCGTAGCAGATATCCAATCAAACTCTTATACGTGTCCAACCTACCCGTGATCTTTGCTTCCGCTCTCTTCGCAAACGTGTATCTCTTTTCTCAGCTTTTCTGGAGCCAACCTTGGGGTCGAGACAACTTCTGGGTGAGTCTACTTGGTCGATATGAAACCCCTCCTGGTGGT
>CP070749.1:1039307-1051012 GCA_020348365.1 Candidatus Bathyarchaeota archaeon | reverse complement strand
TCCGCAACACTAATACGCAAAATAGAATATCTCTTAGGAGATTAGATGATGGAAGACAAGATGAAACCTGATGTGTATACCTCAACTCGTAAACCCCGGACAAGAGAGGGACGAGGCTTCAGTCAGGAAGAAATCAAGCGGGCAGGTCTAACCCTTCAAGAAGCGAAGAGATTGGAGATACCATTAGACAAACGCAGAAGAACAACGCATCTCCAGAACATTCAAACCCTCAAAGAATGCTTTGGGACAACAATACCCCTTTCAGAGATCAGCGGCATTGGAAAGACGACAGAAGAAAAACTGAAGAAAGCAGGTATTCTAGATGCTCACGACCTGGCCATTGTGCAATTTAGCACCATAGCCGAAAAGATCAATCTCACAGAGAAGACTCTGAAGAAATGGAAGGCTGAAGCCAGAAAACTACTGAGGAAGCAACAGACTCAGAAGAAGACATCAAAAGACAACATTAATAGGTAGGACACCTTCACTAAGCACTCTCTCAACTGTTAGGTATCACGCATCAACCTAAACAAGTTCATCAAAGCCTGGTGAGTCGATGCCCAAGCTGAAAGCTACCTTGCTAACCGGACGAACTATTGATCAAGGCACAGAGAGAGAACGAGGCAAGTTCTCAGAAGAATACCGGAGGAGCGTGACGATCTGCGAGATAGACCCTGACGACATGAAGCGTCTTGGAGTAACAGAGAATGATAATGTCCGGGTCTCAACAGATTCAGGCTCCGTGATTCTGCGAGCTGTGAAATCAGCTAGGGCACCCCATCCGGATGTGATCTTCGTCCCCTATGGCCCATGGGCAAGCCTAATAATGAATTCCGAAACCCATGGAACCGGAATGCCCTTACTGAAAGGATTACCCGCAGAAGTCGAGCAAGCGCCTGAAGAGAAGATTCTGAGCCTACGAGAGCTACTTGAGAAACACTACAAGAGGGAACATGAATGACTGTTATCTCTCACATCACATGTCCAGTCTGCGGCGACTTCTGCGATGACATCGAAGTGACCGTAGAAGACAATGTTATTACAGACGTGAAAAATGCCTGCGCCGTCGGTGCAGCCAGATTCCTCAACTACGCAACTCATCGACGTACAAAGCCACTCATAAGAAAAGATGGCGAATTAGTTGAGGCTTCCCTAGATGAGGCCATCCGAAAGAGCGCTGAGATCCTTGCAGACGCCACGTATCCATTACTCTTTGGCTGGAGCTCCACAAGCTGTGAGGCAACTCGCGTCGGGCTGGAACTCGCAGAAGAGGTTGGAGGCGTCATCGACAACACATCAACAATCTGTCATGGCCCCTCAATCCTTGGCATCCAAGACATCGGCATATCATCCTGCACTCTAGGACAATTACGGCACCGAGCAGACCTCATCTTCTACTGGGGAAGCAATCCATGGGACGCCCATCCACGCCACATAGAGCGATACACGATGTTCACTGAGGGGAGATTCCAGAGAAGCACATGGCGGAAGTATGTATCACGCCTTGGAGGCACCGTTACTGAGAAGCGACTGCAGAGAACGGCTAACCTCCTTCTTGATCATCACCCTCCCACTCCAATCGAGACTGGTCAAGGCCTACCCTATACAATGTTCCAGAAGAAGAGGAAGATGGTGGTGGCGGACGTTCGCAAAACACGCACCGCTGAAGCAGCAGACTACTTCCTCCAAGTGGAACCAAACAGAGACTACGAACTCTTACAGGCCTTTCGAATGCTCATCAGAGACGGGGAACTCGACGTGGAAGAGGTTGCAGGCGTCCCCGTAGAACTGCTGGAAGAAGTTGCAGATGTTATGATAGGCTGTGAACTGGGTGTCTTCTTCTTCGGGCTCGGACTGACTATGAGCGAAGGAAGACATCGAAACATCGACGCTGCACTATCCTTAGTCCGAGATCTGAATCAATACACGAAATTCTTGATAATGCCAATGCGAGGGCACTTCAACGTGACTGGGGCAAACGTCGTCTTCACGTGGCAGACAGGTTATCCCTTCGCCGTCGACCTCTCTCAGGGCTTCCCGAGATACAACCCTGGCGAGACCTCCACAATTGACATACTCCGCAGGAGAGAATCTGATGCCGCACTCGTGATTGGATCTGATCCCTTAGCCCACTTCCCAAAGAAAACGGCTCAAAACTTGATCAAGAATCCCCTCATTGCTATCGATCCAGAGCTGACCCCTACAACGTTAATGGCGGACGTAGTGATTCCACCCGCTTACGTGGGAATCGAAGCTGAGGGGACTGCCTACCGCATGGACCATGTTCCCCTTCCACTCAAAAAAATCGTGGACCCTCCCGAGACGTGCCTCTCTGACGAGGAGATACTGCGCCGAATCCTAAACGAAGTTCGAAGAATAAGGAGGAAACTGAACTGACCGAGCTGGTCATCAAGAACGGCTATCTCTACGACCCCCTCAACGCAATGAACGGGGAAAGAATCGACCTTTACATCTGTGATGGAAAGGTTGTTGAAAAGGTTGATGAAAGAAAGGCGAAGGTTATCGATGCCTCTGGGATGATGGTGATGCCCGGCGGCGTCGACATTCACAGTCACATCGCAGGAGCTGAAGTGAACGCTGGGCGCCTCCTGAGGCCTGAAGATCACGTCAAGGACGTGGAAGCCAAAACGGCTGTAACCCGAAGCGGCGTCGGCTATTCTGTTCCCTCAACCTTCACAACGGGCTACCGATACTCAAGAATGGGATACACTACCGTCATGAATCCATCGATGCCTCCCCTCGAGGCTCGACACACACATGAAGAACTCAACGACACGCCTATGATCGACAAGGCGGCCTTCCCCCTCATAGGAGACTGGTGGGTCGTCCTCGAATATCTGCAAGATGACCGCATAGAAGAATGCGCAGCTCACGTGGCTTGGATAATGAGAGCCACAAAGGGCTACGCTATAAAGATCGTCAATCCAGGCGGTTTGGAGGCTTGGGGGTTCGGGAGAAACGTAGCAGGCATCGACGATTCTGTACCACACTTCAACATCACTCCAAGAGACATCATCCGCGGCCTGTGCAAAGTGAATAAGCTCCTAAACCTCCCTCACACGATCCACGTTCACACGAACAACCTCGGAAGACCCGGAAACTACGCCACCGCCATAGAAACGATGAAGTGCGTGGAGGACCTGGCCGAGGAAGATAACCCGGTCATACATATCACCCACTGCCAATTCTGCGCCTTCAAGGGTTCGGACTGGCAGACGCTGCAGTCTGGAGCCGAAGAGATAGCAGAGTATGTCAACCAGCACAATCATGTGACTCTAGATATGGGACAGGTGGTTTTCACGGACACGACAACCATGACAGCAGACGGCCCATTCCAGTACGGCCTCTACGGTCTCACTGGCAACAAATGGGTTAACCATGATGTCGAGACCGAAACAAGCGGGGGAATCGTACCGTTCAGATACAGACGCAAGAGCCACGTGAACGCCACCCAATGGTCAATCGGTCTTGAACTAGCCCTTCTAATCGAAGACCCCTGGAGAATCTACCTGACAACAGATCATCCAAATGGTGCACCCTTCACCACCTACCCAAAAGTCATCTCATGGCTTATGAGCACAGTCGCAAGGAAGAAGATGCTGAAGAGGATAAGCAGACGGGCGAGACGAAAAAGCCTACTTCCCAGCATCGACCGAGAATACAACTTCGACGAGATAGCCACCGTGACACGCGCTGGCCAGAGCAAGGCTCTAGGTCTGAAACAGAAAGGCCATCTTGGACTTGGAGCGGACGCCGACATCGCGATATACAACCTCAACCCAAAGACGGTTGATCCTTCCATAGAATACAAAGCAGTCACAAGGGCTTTCTGCAAACCAGCCTACACCCTCAAGGGCGGAGAGATTGTTGCAAGAGATGGTGAGATTGTGAAGCCGATCCAGGGAGGAACCTTCTGGGTTGACATCAAACTCTCAAAACCATGGGAGCCCTCAGAAGACCTGAAACTGAAGTTCAGAGAATATTGGACGGTGGAGTATGAGAATTATCCGATTTCCGAAGATTATCTAAAGGCTTCACTTCCCATCAGAGTTGAGGCGAGGATTTAGAAGCACCATGATCATCCTAACCCCTAAACGATCCTTCACAGTCCCCGTTGGAGGAGAATGCATCAGTCCAGACACTTTTGCTGCAAAGTCGACGAGTGAGATGGCCAACCTACCAGTCTGGGAAGGAAACAAAAAGAGAGCTCTGGGTCATCTCTTCAGAATAGAGCTCAAGACAGCCCCCTCAGAGAGCTTAACCATAAGGATTCGTGGAGATGCTGGAAGGATTAGACGGATTGGAGCCAAAATGTCGTCTGGCAGAATAGTCATTGAAGGTAACGCTGGCATGCACCTGGGTGAAGAGATGAACGGCGGCGCTATCACAGTGGTTGGAAACGCAGGGTCATGGGCGGGGTCTCGGATGAAGAAGGGAACAATCGAGATCAAAGGAGACGCTGGCCACTACATCGGAGCAGCCTATAGGGGAAGCAACAAGGGAATGAACGGCGGCGCAATCACAATTTATGGCAACGCTGGAAACGAAGTCGGATGCTTCATGAGAAAAGGCCTGATCAAAATCCACGGAGATGTTGGACAGTTCACAGGCATCCACATGAAGAATGGAACCATCTATATTGGAGGAGACTCAGAAGTGCGCGCTGGCGCTCAGATGCTTGGGGGAAAAATCGTTGTACTCGGCCGCATTCCCTCGATTCTTCCAACATTCACAATCGACGACATCAAATCCCGCGTCAAAATAGACGGAGAGAAAGTTGAAGGTCCCTTCTACCGGTTCCTCGGAGACCTCGCTGAAAATGGCAACGGAAAACTCTTCATATCCCAGAAACAAAACACACATCTAACGCCCTGCGAAAGATTCCTCTAGTGGCGAAGAAGAAATGTCTCATCCCTCGTTGAGTGTGAACCAAGCCTCATGGCAATTAGTGAAGAAACTGTGTGACGCACCCGAAGAATACGGAGTCGCCGTCAAAGAAAGCGAATTAGGCGCAACATTAATCGACGCCGGAGTCGAAGCGAAAGGAGGCTTTCTTGCAGGTAGGATGATCACGGAGATCTGCCTCGGAGGATACGGACGGGCAGACATCTTCAACAGGCGATACGATGATCTAGAACTGCTATCCATACTAGTATACACAGATCACCCTGCAATAGCGACGTTAGGATCCCAATTCGCCGGTTGGCGGATTAAAGTGGGAAAATACTTCGCGATGGGTTCAGGCCCCGCCCGCGCACTAGCCCAGAAGCCTCACGAGCTTTACGAGAAAATCGGGTACAAAGACGAGGCTGACTTGGCTGTGCTCGTGCTTGAAACAGATAAGTACCCCCCCAATGAAGCAATAACCTACATCTCTGAAGAATGCAACATCCCACCAGAAAAACTCTTTCTGATTCTAGTCCCAACCACGACCATAGCTGGATCCACACAGATCTCGGGAAGAGTCGTAGAGACCGGAATACACAAGCTGGAGAAACTCGGTCTAGATCCGAAGCGGATAACACACGCTTGTGGATATGCCCCCATCGCCCCAGTTCACCCAAAGTTTGCCGAGGCCATGGGAAGAACGAACGACGCCATCCTCTACACCGGAGTCGTACACTGCATCGTAAGCCACACAAGCGACGAGACGATGAGAAGTTTAGTTGAAAAGGCGCCGTCCTCCGCATCAGAGAGCCACGGGCAGCCCTTCATCGAAATCTTCAAGAAAGCCAACTACGACTTCTACCAGATCGACCCTAACCTATTCGCACCAGCAGTCCTCATAGTCAACAACGCCGAAACTGGCAGCACCTTCAGAGGTGGCGAAATCAACCTACAGATCTTCAAGAGATCAATAGGGATCTAGTGGAGACTAGAATTTGAAAGAAACCGAGAAACTCTTGGAGGCGTTATTTGAAGCCGTGGTTTCCGGCAACATTCGAAAGGCTCGGAGAACCGCTGAGAAAGCCTTGCATCAAGGACTGTCCGCCGATACAGCCCTAGAGAAGATGACAGATGCCATGCAGGCTGCAGATAGGAAGTGTGAGAGAAAGGAGTATTTCGTCGCGGACGTAGCCCGATCCGCCTCCGCAATGAGAGAGGCACTCAAAGTCTTCCACTCACACCTGAAAGCGGAATCCGCTAACATCGCTGGAAAGATTGTGATCGGTTCGCTGAAGGGGAACCTTCAGAGCATAGGAAAGGACACCGTGAAAGCAACGCTTCGCGCAGCCGGTTTTGAAGTAGTGGACCTGGGCGTAGATGTCCCTGCAAACGCGTTTGTGGATGCTGCTATCAGAGAAAAAGCACAGATAATCGGCGTCTCCATCTCTGTGGATGAGACGGTGCCCTCCTTGAAAGGGGTAGTTGATCGCCTAAGGCAAAAGAATCTAGCGGATGAGGTAAAAATCGTGATCGGAGGCCCAGCGGCCTCTGAAAGCATGCGCAAGACATATGGCGTTGACGCCTATGCAAGGGATGCATGGGATTGCGTCAGAAAAGTCAAGCTTTTGCTTAACAGTTATAAGAACAAACCCGTGAAACGGTAGCGCATGGATTCTGAGGTTAGGCTTTGGCTTGAGTGCTTGGCGGAGTCTGATGCTCTAAGACGGTTTTTTGAACGGTTCATGAGTGAGGTTGTGGCGGAGCAAGAGGAATTAACCATTCTGAAAGAGCACTATGAGTCTAAGGTTCCCGACCACTGCAAAGAAGACGCCGAACACGAATGGAGCAGCTGGGAGAAATATCTTAAATCTCAGAAGTGTAACTGCGGCTTTCACAAGGTCGCGGAAGCCTGAATAGGCACACGGCGCATGCATGGTAATCAATATATCGAAGAAAGTCTTGCTTGTATGCACTGGAAATACTGATTAAGAATTCGCAATCTTTTTGTCAATCTCGGAATAGAGTGAATAATACGTGGAGTTCATGAAGAAACTCAAGAAACAGCTTCGTAGACGTAAGGACAGTAAGCAACTCACCCAGAAATTCAAGCTGATAGACGTAGACCCTTCACCGAAACCTACCAAAACAAAGAATGACACCTCCTCAGAAACCTCACGAAAATCTGGAGAGATCGTCTGCCCTAACGATAAGTGCGGCAAAACCATATCTAACCCCTTAAAACTGACAGACCTATCAAGCAAGCAATCTTGGGCCTACCTGGCCTGTCCACATTGCATGTCAAGACTGGGTACTACGACTGCGAAGCAGAAAGACTCTGCAGAACGAAATCCGTTTAAGAGCCTGGGCGGGCGCGCATCTAAAAAAACTGATCCAGAAGAGAAAAAGGACACTGGAAAATGCAATCAATACTTTGGATATTTGAGAGAGCATCCTAAATACGTTCCAATCCCAGATGAATGCTTGACATGCCCTAAAGCAACAAAATGTTTGCTTGGTTAAGTACCATTCCATAATTGGTTTGTCTGTTGGCACATGCATGCAGGCATGCCGCGCAACCTATACTAAAGATTTGAGAAACATAGTTCTATTTGACATAGAAGATTTCTCCACAAACCACTAATCCCCCTTCCAAGAGATACTGCCCAGAAAATGGAGATGCGTGCATGACTAAGGATATGCACGCTACTTGTTTGCTGCTTTAACCATATCTTCCAAAACTGCTATTTCGATTTCCTTAGCTTTCGCTAATGGTATGATCTCGTGTATCTCATAGTCATAGTAGGGATTCTCGAGTAATATCCTGTAGACATCTGTTGCTTCTCCTTTAACAATCATGAATCCTGATTGTCCATCAGCGAAGAAGCCAATATCCTCAATCTCGCCCTTCTTCATAGCTTCTTCTGCAGCCTCATAATACCTCTTTTCCATTTTTAGCTCCTCAGAGGGATCTGTAGGCCATGGTGCTGACCAATTAGCACGCGCCAATACCAAGAATCGTGCCATTCAACTCACCTCCTTTTTCTTGACTGCCTCAAACTTCTTGCATGCTATATGCCGCAAGAAACAATTTTACCCTTTTATAAACTGCTATTAGTATGCAAACATGAATACTGCATGCATGCGTGGATACAAACTCCACAACATTGACGCTTTTCCGACAGATTGTGTCAGCAAAGTCAGGCTTCTGCTTGAGAGCATTAAGGATGAACCTGCGGATTAGGGAATAATGGATTCTGCATTGATGCGTGAGTGCGGGTTTTTATAGGATTTCCGTCTCATCCTGAGTAAAGGCGCCTGATGATTATGCAGAAAAGAAGACTCGGAAGGACAGATTTACACGTTTCAGTTGCAGGCTTCGGAGGCATTCCAATAATAGCCCTCTCTAGAGAGGAAGCAGAGAAAGTAGTAAGATATGCCTATGAACAAGGCATCAACTATTTCGACACCGCCAGAGCCTACGGTGACAGTGAAGAAAAGATTGGTGCCGCATTGAAGAATGTGAGAGACGAGGTGGTAATAGCCACAAAAACCCATCAAAGGACCAAGGAGGAAGCTGCTAGAGCAGGCATCAAGCAGAGTCTAAGAAATCTCCAGACAGATCGAATAGACCTCGTTCAGCTCCACGGCATTGACACCGAAGAAATCCTGAAGAAGGCCATGGGTTCCGAAGGATCTCTAGCTGCTCTTGAAGAGGCAAAAAGCCAGGGAAAAATCGGCTACATTGGAATCAGTGGACACAACCCATACGTTCTGGAGAAGGCTATAGAAACTGGGAAGTTCGACACAGTCCTTGTGCCCCTGAACGTGCTTGAGAGAAGAGCAGCCGAGAAACTGATCCCCTACGCCAGAGAACTTGACGTGGGAATTGTGATTATGAAGCCATTAGGAGGATGCGGCGCTCCGCTACAGTATCCTCAGTGGGGCGCTCGCTTTCTGGGCAAACCCGAGCAGGACTGGCCTGATCTATCAGAGTTCATTCCCCATTTCGGAAGAGACGGGTCTGAGAGAGCCCATCGCTCACTAAGGTTCGTGCTGGCCCACAACGTAGACACGGTCATACCAGGACTACGCTCAACAGCACAGGTGGATCACCTTGTTAAGGTTGCAGAGGAGTTCCGCGGCCTCACCTCCGAAGAGAAGAGAAGCTACAGGTTTGGGCAACTCCCACCCGAACCATTCTGCCGAGAATGCCGATTGTGCATGCCATGTCCCGACGGAGTGGAGATACCGACGATTCTGAGGTGGGCTAATCACTACACTTTCTACAATATACAAGAATGGACCAGACAACAATATCCGAAACTGGGGACAAAAGTGAACAGCTGTACAGAATGTGGGAAATGCGAGGAAGAATGTCCTTATCACCTACCAGTAATCACCATGCTCAAAGAGGCAGAGAAGAGATTGAAGTAGACACCCACCCATGTGTGCATGCGTGTACTCGCAAAACTGGATTCTCGTCAAAGGATCTTGTAGAGCGGATGGGTGGAGATGAGAGGCTTAACTCCGAGTTTCTTCATGTTATAGTAGGCAAGAAGCGCATCATTCATCGCGCATGTAGGAATAATGTTCTTCGCCTGTTTGACCGGTCCGTAGATGAGGAAGTCTGCGCCACAAAACTGAGCAACAGAGTGCACAGAAGCATTATACGCAGTGAATTCCGGTACCAGTCGCTTGTCCTGTTTCCCTCTCAAGCAGTAGGTAGCGTTAGCAGGGGAGCAACCCGACGGATATCCCAACTCCCCCTTAACAAGCTTGATTGCCTCAGCCGCGTAAGTTATGCTTGGGACATCAAAGACTATAGTATCCACCAGAAGATTCTCAATGCCAGCTCTATCTGCAATCTCAAGCAAACCAGCCTGTTGACCAAAGCCCCTCAACGCAGAAGTTCTCCCCTCAGCCGAGAAGTCCATCTCGTTATACGCGAATACAATAGCCGAGGCCATGCCTGACCCGCGGATGGCTTCTATCTCTTCTTCCGATATCTGAGGAAAAACCCCGTTCAAGATCATTCTGTTCTGCAAGCCGAGTTCGCCCACAACCGATAAGCCGGCAACGCGGGTCTCTAGATCTGCTCCGTCTATGAGAAACACGCTCTCGCTATGATCAGAGATGAATGTAACATAGTTTCTCATTGCCTCGGGATGGGCGGCCATAATGTCTAGGAAATGCGGAACGCCTGTCCTCTCAGAGAGCTCCTCTGCGCTACGAATCCAACTCAACACGGACTTTTCATCAAATGCTCCCTGTTTATGGTCAGAGACTTCGGGCATTCCTCTATAGAAGAGGTTTCCTATCAGGACGGTAGGTAACTGTCCCGGCTGCCCGCCAATCTTGAAACCACCTATTTCAAAAATCTTTTGTTCAGTCTCGAATGTAAGCAACCTGAACCCCCATAATCACACTTTAATTGATAGAAGACTTCTAAGATATAACGGCTTATGATTTGTTAGAATTCTTCAATAATGCATGCGCTGAAAAGATTTTAATGAGATGGCTCATTTTTAAGAGATGAGTGGGCAGAGCTCATGCCTGAAACGCTTGAGATTTCGGTCAGAGAACTGAAAACATGGCTGGAGGAGGAAACCTCTTCTATCCTTGAGCCCATCAGAATAGAAGGGGCAAACCTACTCAGTGATACAAGAAATAGACTGGAAGAGCTTCGCGGCAGCTCTGAGAAACTGCTCGAAAACAGCGAAAAAGAGATGCTCAAGAGCAGTCCCAAAACTTACCGTAGAGCGAGAACAGCGTATAAATTCGCCAGAGATATCATAGACACGATAGACGAACAGGATATCCCAAACTCTTACACATATGAAACCCTTCAAACATTACGCGGGGACTTGGAGAAGTCATTTGAAACGATTGGACGAGAAAGAGCGAAGCGATTTCGTCTGATATCTCCCTATTTCATCTTTGATCGCAGAAGATTTGACATGGCGCTAAAGAAAGCCTTGGACTCGCTCAAGAAACTGCGCGATTATTCATTACACGGATACGCAGAGGCTAAGGCCGTGGAAGACTCAATTGTTATGGTCGACAAGCTGCTTAGGTCTCTAAACGGGCTGGATGAAATCAAGCAACGAAAAGGACAAATCGATTCCAAAAGAGAGATTGTCGAGAAAAGAATCGGCGAAATTGAAGGGAGAATAGCATCAATTGGAAGCGCAGAAGAGGTGAGCGAGCTAGCTCAGGTGAACACAGAGATCAACAAGTTAGACGAAACGGTGAAACTCCATATACGTCACCTCCAAAAGCCCTTCCTGAAATTCCAGAAACTGGTTCAAGGCCCAGGATCTCGCCTCCCACTTGAAGAAACAAGAAAACTCAACCATTACGTGCGGAATCCATTCGAAGCCCTAGCAACCGAAGAAGAGGGATACCCTCAGCTCAGAAGA
The DNA here is from genome assembly GCA_020348365.1 of Candidatus Bathyarchaeota archaeon. GTDB lineage: Archaea > Thermoproteota > Bathyarchaeia > Bathyarchaeales > Bathyarchaeaceae. The sequence goes on along the minus strand of CP070749.1, from coordinate 1,039,685 downwards.
ATCCTCCAAGGAATGAATGATGCTGTGGCAAAGGGAAAACTGAAACTAAAGAGAAGTCGCTTGAGAAGAGCTCAGGAACAGATCAACGAGATTCTCAACAAGGACGCCTTGACCTCACTACACAAAAGCTGCAGTCAAGCCTTATCCAGAAAACAACAGCTCCTAGCAACCAAAACTGTAGCGGCTACCAAAAGAAGACAGACAGAACTTGAAGAGAACCTGAACAAATTGAAGAAACAAAGGCAACTCGCCGATTCAAGGATGGCTGCTTCAGAGAGAAGACACAAAGCAGAACTCGAAAGTATTGAACAAAAGAAGAGAGAATTGGAGAATGCCCTCTCGGAAATAACCGACGAGAGCATAAGAGTCATGTTATAA
>CP070749.1:1035236-1039207 GCA_020348365.1 Candidatus Bathyarchaeota archaeon | reverse complement strand
CTTCATCGATACCGAAAGTCCAAGATTTCACAATACATATCGCTTTACAGGGGCATCCCTCGAATAGACTTCCACACGATCATAGATTGGAGAGAAGAGTCAGACGACAAGACGGAAGCTCCCATGTTGAAGGTTTCTTTCACGCCTATACTTGGTGATTCGAGAGCAACTTTCGAAATCCCGTTCGGTTACATTGAAAGAGTAGCTGACGGCACGGAGGTTCCAGCGCTCAGATGGGTCGACCTTTCAGACAGTGAATGCGGCTTGAGCCTCCTTAACGATTCCAAGTACGGATTTGACGTTAAGGGTAACACAGTTAGGATGACGCTTGTGAGAACCAGTTACAGTCCAGATCCGAGACCGGATCAAGGGATCAACGAGGTAAGATACTCTATTTATCCGCATAGAGGCAGCTGGAAGGAAGCTTTGACGTTCAGGAGAGGTTACGAAATAAACCATCCGCTTGAAGCCTTTGTGGTTTCGAACACTTCCGTCTCAAGTGGATCTGAACCTGAAGAAAACAGCTTCGTCCAAGTCAAACCAGAGAATGTGGTCGTATCCTGCGTTAAGTTAGCTGAAGACTCCAACGGCTATATCGTGAGAATCTACGATGCTACAGGTACGGAATCAGAAGCAGAGCTTCTCTTCAGTTTCGTTATTCAAGAAGCCTCCGAGGTTGATATGTTAGAGAGAAATCTAGAAGCCCTTAAGCCTCAAGGAAACAAACTTAGAGTACTGCTTCGACCGCATGAGATAAAAACCATTTATATAAAACGACGTTAATCAGTTCAAAGGAACGTGGTGTCTGTCCAGGCGGTAGCTCTTCTGGGTATTCTTGCAGCTGTTGTGAGTCGATGAACTCGAATTCTTCTTGGATGAACTCGAAGCTCCTTGTTTCCGTGCATGTGGGGTTTGCATCTGTAGGGGAAGGTTAGGAAGTGCGGCGGGAGCCGAAACCGAGATACTGCTTCAGTACAGGGCTGATTAGAAGAGAGATCGATAGACATGACTGCCGTAATCACCAATCAATCAGGCTCGTTTATTCACGAATGGTCGCCCCCTGATGTTAGCACCTACGCCATCCAAGCCTTGTGGGATGGAGACTCGGCAATAGTTGACTCAGGAAAAGAGAAACCATTAAGATCACGTATATAGCAGTTGCTTGTATCCTGCATGCGGTACAATCGAGTTGTCGGCCATGAAAGTTGGTGTATCTTCTAGAGTCATCACGCCACCCGTTGGCATTCCAATGGCAGGCTTCAGTGGTAGGATAGAGGTATCGCAAGGCATCCACGACGATTTATATGCTAAGATACTCTTGATACAAAGCGGGGACACGAGGGTCGCTTTAGTTACCTTTGACTTGTTGCAGCTAGGCAGAACAGAGATGAACCGGCTGAGAGAGATCGTGGGAAGACGGATCGGAGTATCGCCCTGTAACGTGATAACAGCGTGCAGCCACACACATTCTGGTCCAGCCATTAAGCCGAACCCTTTGAGTAGTCTATCTATCAAGAAACAAGTGCGACTGATAGATAGTTGGCTGGAAGAACTTCATTCTAGCGTGGACGAAATGGCATCAGAAGCAGCTAAGGAACTATTAGAAGCTAAGGTTAAGCATGGAACAAACTTGGTGACTGGAATCAGTTACAACAGGCGCAAGAAGATTGCCGAAGGAGCTTATATGCTAATCATGAAGACCAGCGACATGAAGGACGCGGTTCGCGAACAATATAAGGAGTGGGGGATGCCTTCTGAACTTATAGAAAAACTTGCAGTGCCAGGCATACCCACCGGTCCAATAGATCCTGAGCTTTCAGTTCTCCGCTTTCAAACGATGAACGGTGATCCTATCTCCATACTAGTAAACTTCTCCTGCCATCCAGTGACACTAGGGCCTCATAATCTTCTCATATCTGCAGACTATCCTGGATACTTAACACACCTAGTAGAGGAAGCTGAAAATACAGCTGTGTTCTTCACTCAAGGTGCTTCCGGAAATGTAAGGCCCTTCTATTCCGAACGATCATTCTGCGAGGCTGAAAGAATAGGAATGGCCCTTGCATCTGCCACTTTGAAAACTATGAAAACTATGGCTCCTCTCCCGTCAGACGTAAGTGTCAAGATTGCCAACTGGGTCTTTGAATTGCCGCTCAGGGAGATTCCCTCTTCAGAAGAGGCTGAAAGGTTGATCATAAAAAGAGAGGAGGAATTGAATAAATCCGTCAGGGAGCAAGACTTCCGCCAAGTTAGGAGGCTGAGTGAGGAACTAGTAAGGTTGAGAAGAGCGGCTGGACAACCAGTCGAACTCCCACGCCAGTGGCTCGGGGTCAGCTCCAAGAAACCAGTGGAGCAAGTGCCTGAACCCACTTTCGAACAAGAAGAAGTCTGTGAACTTCAAGCCCTAGCAGTGGGAAACGTGACGCTAGCGGCCATTCCGGGCGAACTTTTCGCAGAGCTGGGTCTAAGGATTAAGAAGAGAGCTCGGTTCAAGAGAGTAGCCATTGTTACACTGGCAAACGGTTCCGTCGGATATGTACCAACCAAAGAGGCATATGAAGAGGGCGGGTATGAAACCAACTCTCTCCTTAGACCCGACGTTGGAGAGCTTATCGTCGACAGGATGGCCATGCTTATCGACGGTTTGAGTGGATAAGAGCTGTCGAAGCATATCTGGCTGGAAGACGAAAGCCCAAAACTGATATAGTAGAAAGGCAATAGACGACTTGAAATGGATAAGCTTCTTCATTGGAAGCGCTTTGAGGGAAACCCTGTCTTTCCTGTTGTGCCAGGAACTTGGATGGAGTCTCAAACCGCCAATCCTGATCTACTGAAGATTGGTGAAACATTCTTCATGTATTTTAGGGGACAGCAACGAGGGCATGACAGAATCGGTTTGGCCACGATAGGTGAAGATGAATTCGATGGGGCAACATGGAGAATCCGTTCAGAACCCGTGATCGATGTGGGCGGGGTGGGGGATTGGGATGAAACTCACGTGCTAGATCCAGCCTCTGTGTTAGTCAATGGAACCGTGTACCTGTATTACTCAGCTGTCTGTCCCACTTGCCGTCGTTCAGTATGCTTGGCCACATCTAATGACGGCGTCCAATTCCAGAAGTATGCGGAAAATCCGGTAGCAATCGGAGGCGGACCAGAGATAGTATTTCGTGACGGGATTTCCTACCTCTACTATGATAGGCCGAGGAAAGAAGGAAGCGGCTTCGAGATTCACTTGGCGACTTCGCATGACGGATATCGCTTTGTAATGTCTTATTCTGAACCCGTCTTGCCCGCAGGCCCCAAAGGGAGCTGGGATTGTCACACAGTTGAAACTCCCAGAATCTCTAGTGAAAAAGGGTTATACTACATGATGTACTGCGGATCAGACCGTTACGACGACTATCCGTGGCATGCAGGGCTGGCTACATCTCGTGACTTGGTCAATTGGAAGAAATACCAGCATAACCCGGTATTTTCACGTGGAAAAGAAGGAGAGTGGGATGAGGGGGCCATATGGTTCACAACAGTAGAGAAGATCAAGGGAATCTACTACCTTTGGTACGAAGGATATGGAGGCGGCACGTCTAGAACTGAACCCTACGGTTCCTACCTGAAAGGAGGGAAGTCCCAAATAGGCATGGCCTCACTCGAAGCAGAATATTTCTATGTTAAGGCCCAGGCTTGAAAGGCCTTTGTTTTTGCGGATAGCCTTCTGATCTTGATATTCTTCTGCTAATTTCCAAGGAAGACCGAGGCAAGTACCCTTCAAGAACAGACGATGAAGACTTAAGTGATGGAGCACTCTAGAAGGCTTTGAGGGAAATGACAGACGGTTTGGAACCGAGAAATGCCTACTCTAGACTAGAGGAAGACGTGATTGTTCTAGGAAATGGTCTTCTGGAGATCCGCCTGTCTGCTACTACTGGGGGAATAGTGGGGATTGAAAACAAGAAGACGCGTGTTCAATA
>CP070749.1:1033199-1035136 GCA_020348365.1 Candidatus Bathyarchaeota archaeon | reverse complement strand
ATTTGACGGATTTCTCCCGAAATATCTGGAAAAGCCGAGTGAAAAGCAACGTTGACAACCACTCGTTTTTCTGCGAGTCTCATTCGCTCCTTCAAAGATTGGGAACTCATTGTCACCGGTTCGTTGTTAGGCATGTCAATAATTGATGTTACGCCACCTGCGGCTGCTGCACAGGTTCCACTGAAGAAATCCTCTTTGTAAGCTAATTGCTGATCTCGCATGTGAACATGAGGGTCTATAAGACCAGGAAGAATCATCTTTCCCTTTACGTCTAGGCTTTTTGAAGCACGCGGTAAATTTGGCTCCTTAGCTATCCTGAGTATCCTTCCTTCATCTATGGCTATACCTGCGTCGACAACCCCTTCAGGCATGAAAATTTTAGCGTTGTGAAGAACGAGGTCGACCAGCAAACTATACTCCCAGCGTACCTAGGATACCTCAAGCTACAAAACTTGTAATATTTGTTTTGCCCTCCTCTATAATGGACACGAAAAGAGAAGAGGCAAAATGGATTGTGGACAAGGCATCTATTCGTGAATAAGATTGGAGAAATCTCTTTCAGTTGTTATGCCGACTGAACCTCTCAGTAGTTTGCCTTCAATTCTGTTCGACAGTCTTCGCAGAGGAAATCGCCTTCTACTTCTTGAAGATCGTCGGCCCACTGTCCACACTGATCGCAGTATCCTGCCAAGGGAGGATGCCAGGTACTCTCTTCTACCGATGTTCGTCCTTCGATGCGGGCTTTCTCCTGTATGATTTCCATGAGTTCAGGCGTTATGGCTAAGATGTCTTTGCTTGAGATTAGCCCGACGAGGTTGCCTTTGTATATGACTCCCAACCTCCGAATCTTAAGCCGACTCATTCTTCTAGCAGCTTCACTCAGGGTTTCGTCGGGATCTACAGTGATGAGGGGCGAGGTCATTACCTCTTTGACAGCCAGCTTGCTTGACCTAGCGTTTTTGGCTAACACTCGTGTGACAAGATCTCTCTCGGTGATAATGCCCAGCGGCTTTCCTTTCTTGCCAGTTACAACGATGCAGCCGATATCGTTCTTGTCCATTAGCAGCGCCGCCTTGTTCACGGAAGCATCCTCATCGATTGTAATAACTGGACTAGTCATGATATCTTTTACCAACATTCGCGGTCTCATGCCCATTTCAGCCATTGTAGTTTGCCTTCCAATACGACACTTAATCAAAAGGTGTATTAAACTGTTATGAAGCGAAGATATCCTCCAGTTTCCTCCAGCAAAACCCCAATTTCTATGCGCGTGAACATTCCGCAACCAAGAGTAGAATATTGATGTTTGAGATACTAATCCTCAACAATACGTGCAAGTTTCAATGTGCGGCAAGCGTAGTCCGTCATGGTCTATACCCATTCAGAATGTTGATTGCTAGAACTGCCGCTGTGATGTCAGCTGTTGTTCCAGGATTTAATCGGTGAGCGCGGTCTCTGAGTTTCTCGTCAAGTTTTCCAAGACGCTCTCTGCCAGAGGGAGTGGTCAGCCCGCCTGCCTGCAGAACCTGCTTTGCTTCTTCCGAAACTTCAATCGCTGTTGTTCGACCCAGTTTTCGGGCAATGAGGGTGTCTGGTACCTCTGAGAGAATCTTAAGAAAAGTGTGCACTGTGGCCGTGTTAATATCTTTTGTTTCATGAAGCTGCTGAGTAAGGTATGGGTAGCCTAGGTCGAAAGTGACGGAATAGTTGTTTACCCACTCGCTGGCGATTGAATCGTATTCCGATGCTATTTGAAACACATCGAAAAGAGTTACATTGTCTTCCAGAAGTCTCCTCCTCGAAGCAGGATTAGTTACATCTAGTCGGGGCGCCCTGCTCAGCCCACCGGGCTTTGCGATTCCTATGGCTTCGTAAAGGGCCACTGCGTCCGCGGGAGTGCTCGACTCAGCAACCAATTTTATCCCTTCCCTAAGTTT
>CP070749.1:1023534-1033099 GCA_020348365.1 Candidatus Bathyarchaeota archaeon | reverse complement strand
CCTCGAAGGGTTTGGCAGATTGCCGCAGCAGCCCTCAAAATTGAAGGAGTGAAGATGGCCCACGCTGTCACCGGTCAATTTGACATGGTTGCCTACGCTGAATTCATCAACATAGATGCTCTTAGGAGAATGATAGATACGCTTGGGTCCCTAGAGGGAGTTCAGCGAACCCAGACGGCAGTGGCAATACCGCCTAGACTGGAAGGACAATAAATGTCATAAACGTAGAATACATAACATTTATTAGAGAGAGATGTATCACTGCTCTGAATTCCATCATCGAGAGAGGTGTTTTCTTGAACATTGAAACTCTGATGCGCCGTGCTTTCCACCTACGGCAGTTCATCGACACGTTGGAAGATGGGGAGCAGAAACGACGATTGATTAAGAGATACGCGAGGATTATTTGGTTAATCCAAGACCACTAGCATACATGCAAGGAAATCCCATACTCTATTTTCTGCAGAAAGAGTCGACGCCACTAGGAGATGTAGGTGATTCGTTCCTCTTCGGTCTTGCGCATTCTTTCCGCATATGTCTCTCTCTGTTTCTCAATTTCACGCATTCGCTTCACAATCTTCTTTGACTCCTCTATCTCCTCGTGTAATCTGCTCAAATCAACTTCAAGTCCTAACAGCTTTTGTGAGACTTGCAGAACACTTTTTGCTGCCTTCGGGTCTGGCATGTAGCCGCGAGTTTCGCTCAAAAGGCATAAAGCGTTCATATTTCTGAATTTTGCCAAGCCGAGAAGCAAGCCGGCTGTGCCAACAATTGGGTTTCCTGAAGGGCTGGCTTTGGCGTTGGCTTTTAATGCTCTGTCCAGAAGTTCGGTGTTGGTAGACACCGCAATTACCTCTGGTGTTTCTCTTGGCTCCGTTCTATATCCTCCAATCGTTATAATCATCTTCACACCGCATTTTTCGGCGAAATCTATTATGGCGCCAGCTACATCGTATTGTCCTTCGATGGTTTGCGCCTGTCGGTCTCCAGTCAAGAACATCATATCTCCCTCTCCAGCCTTAACCTTCGCGAAGAGAAAATCTCCATGGAGAAGTCTGACACTTCCCTTCTTGTTCACTAGGACGTAGTATGGAAAGTGAGGAGAGTACAATTCCGCTAGTTTCTTGGCTTTCAACTCTTTGGCAAGGTACCGCGTGGCTATCCTTCCAACCATTCCCAGCCCAGGGAGCCCCTCCATCAAAATTGGGGTCCTCAGCTCAACTTTCACTTTCTCCGCGATGTATGTTTCTTTCATCTGTAATCAGCCATCTTCATTGCACGCCTATAATTTGCATATTTGTCTTCAGGTGAGAATTTGGCTGGGTGGGGTATGCGAACTTCCCCCCCACAATATGGGCATTTTTCCTGATCCAGTGTGTACATCTTGCATTTTTCACACTTCCTAAGCAGCCAGACCATCACTTCTCCGCCCTGAAGACCCCTCGTCCTTCAAGTTTAGTCACAGCCTGTAGAGCTGTATCTGCGGCTTTCTGGAGCAAGGTTTCCGCTTCTTTATAATTCTCGGCTAGGACCTCGATGCGGTAGCTTGGCGGTGAAACTGTGTAAACGCGAATTTTCGTTGGCTCAGATGTCTTTATTTTTTGAGCACGCAACAGCGCGTCTCGAATGATTACAGCACCGTTTGGTTTTGTACACTCTAGCTCTAGTAATCCTGTTCTCTTAACTAGGATTGCTCTAATTCTTTCCTTTGCAATGTTTTCTAGAGTGGTTGCTATGTCTTTAGGTATCCCTAGCTCCGTTAGAATTGTTGCGCCTTCGTTTGCAGTTTTTTCCAGTCCCTCATAGAGCCCGCCGAACTCTTTCTCGATTAGAAATCCAGCTTTTTCATTCATCTCTTCGATGGGTATACCAAGTTTTTCAGAGGCTTGGCTTAGCAGAGTCTCTGCTCTTCTATCTTTCTTCCAAGATCGATTTTTCTCTCTTCTCTCCACTTTTGAGACTCTTCTAAGAGAAAGATTCACATGTCCCTTTCTTGAGTCAACCTGCAGAACCTTCAAAACGACTTTCTGTTTCTCACGTATGAAATCCCTAATATTTCTAACCCATGTTGAAGAGATTTCAGATATATGAAGCAGCCCTTCTCTACCATACTCATCCAACATAACATACGCGCCGTAGCTAGTTACTCTGTTGACAGTAGCAACGACAAGCTCTCCGGTCTCCGGCCACTCTTCCTTCTCAGACGCCATCCTACCTCATCATTCCCTACTATTCAAGCGTAGCCACGATTTCACCCTTCACTTTCGCCTTGCCTCCGGAGGGTTCAGCTAATATCGCACTGCAAATGTTGCAGTGAACTGTTGTCGTGGCGTGACTGAAGACTATTTGTTCGTTTCCGCAATCGGGACACTTCACTCGCAGAAACTTGCTTCTAGGTTTTGGTATAAGCCTCTCCCATTCACTCATCTTCGCTTCTGCCTCCTACTCGATTGTTAGTTTCTTAAGGCGTATTCCCTTCTTATGAAGTATATGACCACAGGCTTTGCAGGCTAGCTTTAATGTCTGCTTCTTTGTTGTTTTGGCAAATCTCCGTTGAAGGGGATATTTCTGCCCTCCGTATCCTTTCTTTTCTCGTTCATGGCGCCGCGCGCCCTCGGCCAAGGGGCTATCTCTACCCTTCTTGTACAAGGAGACTCTGTGCAGTTGATGAGAGCCGCATCTCGAACAGTAAGTATTGATTTCCTTGGGTGCTTTCATTGTAATCACTGACTTGGGTTGGTATACACAGCTCACTTAATTATTATTTGTTTTTCCAGCTCAGATTTAAACGCTCCTTTTTTCTTCGGTTCTTGATCTAGATGAAGAGCCCAGGGACTTTTCTCAAAGACTGTTCGATCTATCCCGCCTATCAGTTGTCTTCTTTTCGATGTATCCACAGAATACAGTTATCACTTTGCTTCCACTTCTACTATTATCCCTTGTTTGATAAGGGCTCGTGCATTTTCAATTGGTAACGTTGCTATGTCTTCAGATTTGAATGGCCCATATGTTTTCATATCAGACCCGACCATAGCTGGGGTTTCATGAAGGAAACGCACGAGTATCTTCTTTGATTTCTCTCTGTTTTCTATACTTGATACACGGCCTCTAAGGACATCTTCCAGAAATGCTTGATAAGCTTCAGTGAGGGGAAGGATTTCTCCGTGGAGACGTGCCTCTTCCTCGGTTAGGAATTCCTTTGGCACGGTTTTTCCTGCTGCGGCTTTCCTTAATGCTTTCCTGTAGCGTAACTGAACGATTTCTTCAATCATTTTCTTTACGTTTTTGTACTCTCGCTCTAGAAGTCGCCCCTTCACTGTCTTTTCATCTAACATCCGGCTTTCTTCCCTTATTTTCTTCACGTAATCAGTTAGTCTGGTGTAGAAGTCTCTCGTAAGCTTCTGAATCTCTGAGTTCTCTCTCTCCTTTCTCCAAGCCTCGTGAAGCATGTTGTACATTCTTATCTTATCACCTTTGCAGCTTTCTTGCATAGGAGCAGCAACGCCACAGCTGTGGGGAGTTCGACTTTCTCTTCTTTGTAGGGGCCGTAGACCTCGTCTCCTAATCTGAACTTGGGAGCATCCGACACGATGACTTCTGCTTTACCTTTGTTGAAGACTACAGCGTCGGTGAAGGGGTCGAAATCTTCGATCTCCTTAGCAGGGACTTCGATTTTAATGAGAGCTGTTTTTCCGTGGAGAGTGTTGCCAAGTCTTATCAAACGATGGATGTCGGTGGTGACTACGGTGTCGATTCTTGCAGACTGAATCTTTGTCCCGTGTTCAACTATCTTTCTCCAGCTGTCCACCCCTAAGTCCTTCACTGTTCCCCACGGACCGCCTTTCTTCCAGCTGTCCAAAAGCTCCTTTTTATACTTAATAATAGTGTCGACTCGCTTCTTCTTCAGTCCTGCTCTTTTCAATTCTTCTGGTGTGGCTTTGAGGAGAAACTCATATGTTCCTCTTGCGATTCTTCCTCTCCACCCTGAATCATCTAGAATGGGACCTGTGAGTATAGTTGCGTCTCTTAATCCGTGGAATCCCATTTCTAATCCTATTCCCACAACATAATCAACAATCTCCTTGCGAGCCATCTGATTGAGAGTTCTAATTTCCTCGCGTTCTACTTGTACATGGTAACCCCTATGCCCAGAGAAGCTGACTCTAATCTCTTCAGGGAGAAAGCCGAAATCCCTAATCAGTATATCCATCAGTTTAATCGTCTCCGTCTTTGCGGATTCTAGACATTTCTCGCATGGCCAAGTTCTCTCGTCAAACTTCCGTTCTCCACACCCAGGACAATTCTGGGGAGTCAAGCCTCGACCGATAATTCCACAATTTGCACAAATCCATCTATCATGGGTTTTCGTGCAAGGCGTAGGAATATGATCAGCGTCAATGTCAAAAATCAAATCAGCGCCCAACCAACCCTTCTTCTCCATTTCTCTCTCAGGATCTTCGTAATAGGCGCTTGAATAGTAGACATCCGAGGGAACCACCTTCTCAAGGAAGGACGTGAGATCATCAACATTTCTGAAAGCTTTATGCCGAAGCATAATCCTCTCCTTAAGCAAGAAAAAGCCAAATTCACGCTTCTCTGGGGAGGAGGGGGAACGAATAGCGGAAGAATGCGTCCGGTAATATTCAGCGAATTTTTCTTTAATGAAATCTGATGAAGGAGAACCCATCTCTGTTTTCCCTATACCCAAGTAGTTCGTTATCTCAACGACTACTTAAGGCATGCTTTGACTATAAACACTCGCCTATCTCTTATGATATTCTCAGCCGAACATAATTTCTCAGATACAGGTTGATGCAACCCAAGAACAACGCCTGAGAATGTGTTTGGGCTTTCAGGAATTCTCCCGACTAGAATAGAAGGGGGATTGACTAGGTTGAAGAAGCAATTGTGATAATGCGATTTCTCAAAAGGAGAAATCTCCAAAATGTTCTGTTTTGCTTTCTTTCCACGTCTTTATCTTGGGAATATACCACAGGGCAATAAGCCAATGATACATAAATAACAAAAACAATGGGAAAAGCAACACACCTTTGAAACCTCTTTCTAAAACAACACGCAAAAACGTAATAATCACCTGAAATAACCAGAGCCAAAACCAGAATGGAAAATAGAATGTATAAAATGTTCCTCCCAGCAGATATAAGAAGGTTAAGATCAACCCGTAATAGAACAGAAACACGCTAAAATGGCTCACTAGAAGATGCCAAATCCGAGGCTCCATCCAGCTTCTAGCTAGGTGCTTTTTGATAATCTGAAAATTGCCTCTTAACCATCTTGCCCTTTGTTTGAAGAAGGAAGTCCACGTGACAGGTCTTTCGTCATAAACTCTGACATTGGATGCAAAACCTATCCGAAAGCCGTTCCTGAGCAATCTTATGGTTAAGTCATAGTCTTCAACAAGATTCTTCTCGTCCCAATATCCAGTTTCTTCTAGAGCAAATCGTTTTACTGCTTGTCCAGTGCCACCGAGCAAAGCGAAGAGTCCGAATCTGCTCAGAGAGTTTTCTACGAGATCAGTGAAAGCCAGCCATTCCAAATCCACTAGTCCTGAAAGAAGATTGCTGTTACTGTTTGAACTTACAATACGCGCTTGGACTGCGTCATATTTCTGGAAATAGGGAACAAGATTCTCCAGGAACCTCTTGTCAATCCTTGCATCAGCGTCAAAGATGACCACTATTTCACCTTTTGTGTGTTGGACCCCATGGTTTAGTGCTACTGGTTTCCCGTAGTCGCCCTTGAATTCTAGCACTCTTACTCTCTTGTCAGCAGTGGCTTTTGCAGCTTCGTATGTTCTGTCTGAACAATTATGGGCAACAACAACTGCTTCCCAAGCAGCATACGTTTGCTTTGACAAATCACTCAAAAGATTGCTGATGACTTTTTCTTCGTCTCGAGCGGGAATAAGAATTGAAACCATTGGTGCATGCGGGTTGAACATCTTAAACTTCTCTGGTTTCCTGAAAGAAAATAGAAATCCGGTTAAAATGTAAAAAATCCACCCTAGACTTATGTATAATCCAATATAGGCAGGCAAATAACTCAGAATCGTTAGATCTAAACGTATGGATGACAAGATGAGCACAAGGGGCTTTGCTTCTCCAAATGTCAGATAGAATATGAGAAAACTGACTAGAAACCAGGTGAGACCAAACAAATAATCTTTGACAGTCCTAACACCGAGTCTCGCGATTATGTTCTTACCTCTGTCCTTGCGGCGAGTCGCATAAATTCGCTTAGATTTCACATAGCTCGCTCCATCTAGAATTCTCGCTGTGAAGGCTGTTTAGAACCTTAGTTTTAAAAGACTTTCCACAAACCACGCCGATGAGTTCTAATGATTAGAAAAGCTAAGAGCTCTAGTGGAGGATGGGAATGCATATTCGATTAACCAGAGCCTAGCTGAGAAAAGAGTCATTTTGCTTGTCTCTTGAATCATCATGTAAAGCCTTCCCGGCTCTGGCTCTCCTCCATAGGATTCGGCCTCCAGTTATTATTAGTGGGTAGGACAGAATCCACGCGACAGAATACAACCAGCCGTAGTAGTTATGAAAGGCCCAAACATCACCACCACTCATTGAAATCACGAATATTGCAACCACTCTTAAGATATTGATAACATAGGTAATGGCAGCACCAATTACGAAATAGACTATTCTATGCCTCCATGGAAAGGAAGTCCGCTTCATGAATAGTAGAATCGTAACCGTATAGATTACTAGGCTTTCGACGCCCGCGCATGGCCAAGCTATTCCAAAACTGGCGAATTCTGATGGTTTTTCTGAATTCCAGACGCTCAAATGAGGCATGGAGCCATATTCGGGGTGTTCTGTGGGATATAGATGCGTTTGGTATCCCATGAGGTTTAGAACATTTGCTGCAAGCGTAGCAGTTGCTGGAACAAGAATTTGAAAAGGTGTGAACCATCCGTATGGATACAGGTCATCTATTGTGAATATCACTCCGATGACTACCAAGAAGAATAGGGGAATCGAGAAATCTACGAATCTGTTTTTGCCATGGGTCAGTAGAATTATTGAGGTAAAGAGAAGGGCGAAAATGAGGTATTCTGTTGCAAGGGGCAATAGGTGTGCTAGTGGAACGTTGTTTTGCATGGCTGCTTCCATGATTGCAGTGTTCAGTCCGCAATAGTTGGCGGCAAATACGTATACCGTGGGAAGTAGGAGAGAGATGATTAAGGAGATGGTTCTTATTGGTTTCAGCGTACCCGTCTGTGCTTTTCGAGTTTTTTCCCAGGTCAGTATTGTTTCTAGCGTAACAAGCCATAAGAAGAAGAGCTGAAGTGTTCTGCCTTGGTATGTTGTCTGGAAGGATTCAGGATGGAGAAAATGTAGTATGAGAATTGGTGGAATGAATGAGAGGATGGGTAGAAGCGTTTCTAGGATGTTGATGTTTTCCTTAATTTTCTGTGTAATGTCTAGCATCGAGAGTTTCTCGTTAGTGTGCGCGTGCGTCCGCGTGGACCGTGTGAGCTTGCTGAGTTTCTGAGGAAGTCTGTGAAGTGGAGGGTGAAGGCGTATGCTTGGGGGCCTTTTTTGGTGCGTTGAATCTTCCAGTTGAAGTTTCCTTCTATTGCCAATAGTATTTCCTTTCTGTCTTCATTCTTAAGTAGTTCATGGGCGCGTTTTGCTTCAGCCAGGGCGTATCTTCGTTTTAGGTAGGAATCATTTGTTGCAGCGGCCATTATGATGGCTATTGGGAAGGAGGATACTTCGATTTCGTCTCTTTCGTGCTGTTTGGTTATTGATCCGAGGAGTATGGCTTCTTCTATTCTTTCTTGGGCTCTCTTTAGGATGGCTTGGTATTCTGTGTTTGCTAGATCTTTGAGGTTTATTTCCAGTTCTTGAATATAGTTTGCAGCTTGGGAAGTGAAGGGATATTCAGCTAGGTCGTGCGGTGTGAGGACTGGGTTTGCCTCCGTTTTCATTCTACTTCTATACGGGGGGCTAGGTAGTATGTGAGTTTTCCTTCTTTGGGTTGTTGGAAGTCTATTCTGATGGGCATGTCTGTGGCGAATTCTATTGTTGCGAGTTCAGAGGTGGCTGAGGCTGCTTTGACTATTTCTGTGAGGTAGGATAGGCTGAAGGTTGCTTTGGATGGCTCTTGGGATTGGATGTCTAGTAGAGTGTCGCTTCCCTTTTTGAGTTCGATAGTTGCTCCCATGAGGTCTCCTGTGGCGTTTAGGGTTAGTTTTTCTTTGTCTGCCTGTATGCGGACATGGTCGCTTACAAGGTTGGCGTCTTCTATTGCTTGGTGAAGCCCTTGGGTTGTTGTTTTCGCTTTTGTTTTGAAGGTTACTTTTGGCGTTGGGACTTCTTCTTCCATGGCTTCTAGGGTGGGCATGTTGAAGGTGCGAGTGTAGTTGCCTCTAATCGTCAATTTTAGTCTGTTCGTCTTCTCATCTAATATGAGTTCGATGGTCTCATCTTTTCCTGTTCTTCTAAGGAGCTTGAGGAGCTCGGAGATGTTAATGCTGAGTTTTGCGGGTTGTGTGCATTTGTATTCGTCGAAGACAGTTTTCGGCCATTGGAAATCTATCATGGCTACGCGGCTGGGGTCCATTGCCCGGAGGGTTATAGCTTCTGGCGTTATGCTGAAAGTTGCTTCGTCTATGAGTATAGAGATAGCTGTGAAGGTATCTTTGAGGGATTTTGCATCTGCCATCTTGAGTTTGAACATGGGTTAAGCCTCTTTGTGGTTGGTATTGTTTTATGTTTCTGTGATTTTAATCTTGCTGATGTATGTATGGATGCATTTTTCTATCTTTTTCCATATAGTATCTGAGAGTGGAGTGGATCTGTGACAGTCTTGAGAAAGAGTCCGAGCGTTGTTTATTGGCTTGGTGATAAGCTGTACCTGAATATAACTAACCGGTGTTCTAATGATTGTTATTTCTGTCTAAGACGATTCAAAGATGGTGTTAGGGGTTTCAACCTGAAGCTGCGGGGGGAACCTTCTTCCAAGGAGGTGGTTGCGGAGTTGCAGAAGGTTATTTGGAGAAAGCGTTGGAAAGAGGTTGTTTTCTGTGGATTTGGGGAGCCCTTGATGCGGCTAGATTGTATTTTAGAGGTCACAGGGTGGGTCAAGAGGTTTCATGAGAAGGTTATTAGGGTGGATACTAATGGGCATGGGTGCCTGTTGAATGAGGGGAGGGATGTGGCAAGGGAATTGAGGGAGGCCCGTGTGGATAGGGTAAGTGTTAGCTTGAACGCGCAGGATGAGGGGACCTACAATAGAGTGTGTAGGCCAAAGTTTCAGGGGGCTTTTGAGAAGATTTTTGAATTCGTAGAGAAGGCTAAAGAGGCGGGTTTGGAGATTGAGATTACTGTCGTAAGGATTCCGGAGGTGGATGTGCGAGAAGTGAGGGAGATAGCGAAGAGGAGGGAGGTTGAGTTTAGAGTGAGAGAGTATTTACCTTGCATCTGGTAGGATTCAGAGTTTCTGTGTTCTTATCAGGGTTTGCATCGATCGAACTTCCTGTACACCGGTGTTGTGTGGAAGATCTTGAATGATAGTTAAGCAA
>CP070749.1:1016439-1023434 GCA_020348365.1 Candidatus Bathyarchaeota archaeon | reverse complement strand
GTGTATTGCTTGGCGTGGGCTCGTCAGCCCGACGAAATACGCCCTCTCAGCCTCGATCTCGAAGAGATCAGTGATAGGTTCGGTAATAGGGCTGAATCCTATTGTGGCAGGCGGTCCAACATCAGACTGTCCCAGATCAGCGTCAATTATTGCCGCCTTCCACTTCATCCTTAATGCTTGATTCAGAAGATAAGTGCAAAAGCTGGTTTTGCCAGAGTCGACCTCCCCCATCACCATAACAGTCAAGGGCCTTTTACATGCTTTTATCTCCTTTAATGCGTCTTCCCACGAGGAAGGAACGGTGCTTCCCTCTACCTCCTCAAAAGAAGCGTCCTCACCTAATGTAATATCGAATGTAGCCCTCTTCCTAACCATAAAGGGAACGCGCTTTCCCTCCCTTATCACAACTTTCCCCTTCCCAAACCGCGTTCCGAGAACCTCAACCGCACCACCAAGGTGGTTGACGGAGGCGGGGCCATCAACTAGTAGAGTTCTACCTCGCTTAACCTCACGTCTCATCGCTATGCCTCCTCTGAAAGGCCACGCCCCTTCTCTCAGCAATCTTTATGGCAGACATGGCGTCTCTAGACCCCCTCCAATGAGTGGTCGCTCCCACGAAATTGCTTGTCCCAACTTCACTCACTATCTCTAGAACTATTTCCTTTGGCAAAGCCGCGTCTAATAAATGCAACAGTTTCTTGGTGCTAGTGAGAACCCCATCTCCTATCCTTACCACGCTGACCACGGCGGGTGTTCCGTCAAGAATTTTCAGGATAGTATCCACTGTTTCTCCCAAGCTTGAACATGCGAATGCTTCCAAAACCTTTCCATCAGCCAAGACAGCCAATCCGAAGGTTTCGCCCGGATCTACCCCAATGACAAACCGGTCATAACTCTGCTTCCCCTCAGCAACTCGGATAGCTTCATCGACAACAGCTCCAACACCTATCTCATCATTGAATATAAGGACATCAGGGTGGTGAATATGGTCTCGCTCTTCCTTGGTTGTTATCACGGCTTTAATGTACAAAGGAATCTCATCTTGGTGGGTTAGACTTAGAAAGGCGACTTTCCTCTTTTTGAGTTCCATAACAAGTTTATAGTAGGCTCTCCCTGACACGGTTGCAAGCCCTATTTTCGCCTTCAAAGGAGTCACCTCTTCTGGGTCTAGTAGGAGGACAAAATTATTAACTTTGGGCTTAATATCCGCTTTGAAGTGAGGTGCTTGCAGCGTAGGATTTCAACTGGCTGTCCTTCGCTTGATAGGCTGCTCGGAGGAGGACTTCCCAACGATGGGATATCACTAGTTTATGGAGAAGCGGAGACTGGTAAGTCCTCCCTTGCTATTCAGTGCGCTGTCAACTGCGCCAGAACAGGACTAAAGTCGATATTTATTGATTCGGACGGCACGTTCTCCTCAAGAAGGTTCACACAGATAGCCCATAAGGATTACGAAATGATTTCTCCCCTCATAGTACTGATCAAGCCTGCCACATTTCAAGACCAAATGCAAGCTCTGGATCATTTAGAGAAGTACATGACGAAAAATGTTGGATTGCTGGTTATCGACACAATCACATCTCTATATCGAATCAAGCTTGGAGATGCAAAAGACACATTTGAGATAAACAGAGAATTGAATAGGCAAATTGCCCACTTGTCCGAAGTCTCAACAAGCTGCAGGGTGGCGACACTCATCACAAGTCAGGTTCGAAGCGTTTTCCTAAGAGACAGAGTGGAGGTGGAGCCCGTGGCTACGCGGGTTTTGAAGTTCTGGTCGAAGGTTGTGCTTGGTTTGAGGCCCACTGGTCAAACGCGTATCATAAAGGCTAATCTAGAGAAGCATCCAATGAGGAAAAGGCACATGAGCTGCTATCTTACTATCAATAGAACGGGCATCCGCGACTGCAAAAGCGACATTCTAGCCAAAACGGAGGGATAGCAAGACGTCAGTAACCATCGTCGATGTTTTTCATGCTTTGATCTTTATATTTCCTGCTTACTGCGCAAATGGAATGCCAGTAATCTTCGGCGGTGGACGCACTATCGATGGAGGGGGAAAGTTCTTGGACGGGAAGCCTATCTTTGGTTCACACAAGACCTTCCGTGGGTTTCTTGCAGGCATGATAATCGGAACTTCAGTAGGCTTTGCTGAGCAAGTCTTGTTTGTAACCTTTCATAGCTCTCCTTTTCTTTCGATTATTCCCTTTTCTCCAAGTCCCTTCCTAGGACTTACCCTATCACTGGGGGCGTTGCTGGGTGATCTAGCAGACTCCTTCATCAAGCGACGACTAAACATTCCCCCAGGGTCTCCGCTCCCTTTGGTAGATCAGCTTGACTTCGTTGCGGGAGCCCTTCTCTTCTCCCTAATAATAGGCCAACTGCCCTCTCCACTCATTACCTTAATCGTTATCGTCATAACACCGCCCATTCATCTTCTAACAAATTTCTCCGCGTATCTCCTTGGTTTTAAGAGAGAGTGGTGGTGAGCGTCGGGACCCATAGCCTGTCACGTGTATGAGTTACAGGACCCATCTAGGCAAGCCCTCTTTCAACTAACAGCTAGGTAGATGAGCGCATTTTTGATGAAAGGTAGAAAGCTTTCTGTCGGTAATTCGCCTTCCACCCTCATCGCGCAAGCAACAGAAATTCGATGAGGACATACGCGACAAAGACAAAAGTGCACCCAATCAATAGTAACATGAATGCTTGCCGAGGTCTATAGGCATATTTCGTGCTCTCGTAAGTCATAAGTAATCCCACAACTGCTATGGCGTATATGATCATGGCAAACAGGCTTTCAGCCACAAATTGCTCATTGATCCCGTAGGGATAGTAGAAGATGATCCTCCCCCCAGCGGCAAAGGCCGCAACAAGAGGTTTTTCCAAGAGGTCGTAGAGTCCACCTCCTAGGAAGAAGATGGAGGCTGCGACTGCTATGATAGCGATGAGGAAGAGGGAGGGCTTTGCCGTGATCATTTTCCAATAGAGCTTCTGAATGTAATAAACAATAGAAGAAAGTCTTCTCGTCAGACCGGTCATAATCATCAACCCTCTTTCGTGCCTAGATGCCTCGCCACTTCCTTTGCCCAAGAACCCGTATAGGGATTCTCCGCGACCTCATTTAAATATTCCTTCCATGAAATGTTCATAGCCCCTTTCCAATTCTCATATGTCTGAACCACGTTTCCATGCACCTTTTCATGAAGCTCGCAGTATTCATTTGCTGCGTCTCTTTCGCAGATTTTGCATTTTACCATATTTCTTCCTCTCTTCTTTTCTTGGGCAGTCTGGATTGAAGCATAGCCTCCAAGGTCTTCCGCGTTTAATCCGCACTTCTACTAGTGGCCACCTACAGGCTGTGCATTCGCTTCTCAGCGACTTCACTGTTCCTTTTTGCGGGAGGGGGAAAGAGGTTTTGCAGGCGCCCTTGAAATAATTTGTGCAGCCGATGAATCGTTTTCGGGTTTTTCTAGAATATAATATTATCAGTTTTCCTGTCCCACAGCTTGGGCAGCTACCGATGATGCGCTCTTCCATTCTGGCCTTCTTCACGGCCTCACTTAGCTCTTCACCCAGTGCCTCCTCTCGCTTTTTCAGCTCCTCTAGCATGGGTTTCAGCAGATCAACAGCTTCTACAAGTGCGTCCTCTCTACTCTCGCTACCTGTTTGTACTTGTTCCATCTTCTCCTCAAGTTCTCGAGTGAATTTCACTGATATCACTCGGGCGCAGTGTTTACGCAGGATTTCAACTATATCGAATCCGAGGGCGGTGACTTCGATTCTCTGGTCTCTCACGTATTTTCTTTCATAGAGGGTTTGGATGATGTCTGCTCTAGTGGCTTTTGTTCCAATGCCTTCTTCTTCCATCTTCTTCAGAAGGCTACTTGGGTTGTAGCGAGGTGGGGGGCTGGTGAATCTATCCTCTCGTATTATTCGTTTAGGCTCAACGGTCTCTCCTTCGTCTATCTGGGGCAGAAGCACATCTTCAGTTCTTATGTATGGTTCATAGAATTTCATCCAGCCTTCCTTCAAGACTCGTCTGCCTCGCAGATAGAAGTGATAGCCGCTTAACAGAATGGTGGCTTTCATACTCTGCTTGACTGCTGGTTCTCCAAAAACTGCCATGAAACGTCTCACAATCAAATCCCAGATGTTCTTCTCCTGATTGCTCAATGCCCGCTCTGGTAGGTTACCTGTTGGATAGACTGCGGGATGTGCAGAGTCTTCCTTTTTCCCTGCCCTCGGTTTGAGTAGAGCCTTTTTGAGGAGTTTGGATGCGAGTCTCTTGTATGCCGCTTTTTTGCTTAGAGCTTTGAGTATGGCTCTATAGTTGATTGCTGGTGGCAGCTTCTGACTGCTTGTCCTCGGGTAGGAAATCAATGCTTCAAGGTATAGTCTTTGGGCTATGCCCGAGGTTCGCCTTGGGGTGTATCCGAAGAGACTATAAGCTTCTGACTGTAGTCCACCCAAGTCGAAGGGTATCGGGGGTTTCTGTCGGTATTTCCTGACAGTGATGCTCTCTATCTTGCCGGTCTTTCCTTTGCAGTCCTGCACAACCTTGTCTGCTTCCGCCTTTCGCCCAACCTTCTTCTTTTCATACTCAACTTCATAGGCAGACCCTTTTATCTTAACTTCAGCATTTATGCTCCAGTACGGCTTAGGAACAAAAGATCTAATTGCCCGTTCTCTTTTGACCAGAAATCTGAGGGTGGGTCCCTGCACTCTCCCAGTGCTCAGTGTAGCATATTTTCCACTCCATCTCTTTGCAGAGAGAGTCAGCGCTCGAGACAGGTTCACGCCATAAAGCCAGTCCACCTCATGCCTAGTTCTCCCAGCCTCTATTAGAGCAAAGTCGAGGTGAGGAAGAGGTTCCTCGTATGCCTGCTCTAGCTCGCTTTTCGTGAGCGTGGAGAACTTCATCCTCTTCGCAACATCTTCCTTGTCTTTGCAAGCATATTTCAATAGACAGTAGCCGATGAGGCTTCCTTCTATGTCGTAGTCGCAGGCGGCTATGAAATCATCGGCGTCTTCGGAGAGTTTTGAGAAGATCTTGACCCATGCTCGTGTCTTTTTTGCGCCTCTTTCTGCTTTGTATCTCGGTGCCCACTTGAAGTTGAAGACGGGATAGAAATTTCTTCGGCCCCTGTCCTGAACTAATGTGTAGAGATGCCCAAGAGCGGGCACGACAACGAGTTCTCTGTCTCGATTAGCTAGGAAGTAGGGAACATCATTATCCTCAACCTTTTCAGGCTTCCCTTCAGAATCTAGGGCTGTGGCAATTCTTCTTGCGGCATCAGGTTTCTCGGTGATTATTAATGTGTACTTTTCCATCTGGAATCTTCCGTTTCTCCTTTCAGACGTATACGTAAGTTATAAATAGTTTGCGACCTTTGGTTTCTGGCGCCTGTTACAGGATGTGATTTCTTGCCTCAGAAAGTTGTCTGTCAGGATTGCGGCTTTGTTCTTTACGAGGACCTAGACCTGAAGTCTCCAGACGAAATTATGCAGCAATACGATGGCAGATGCCCATCATGCAGCAAGAAATTAACGTTCACCCCAGAAAACGTCGATGTTAAACCTGCTGAGTAACCATTTGCTTAAATCATCCTTGAAATCCCACATTCCTTCGTGGAGGTTTTTTGTTGAGTCGCCCCGCAAAAAGAACACACCTTCATAAGATCTACAGCGAAGAAGCAAACATGACTTTATTCGCTGGATTCGAGATGCCAATGTGGTTTAAGGGTATCATTTCAGAGCACATGGCTGTGCGCGACACCGTAGGCATCTTCGACATCACCCACATGGGCCGAACGGTTGTCACTGGCCCCGAAGCCGAAGCCTTCCTCGATTATGCGACAACCAATGATGTTTCATCACTAGCGCCACTTTCCGCGCACTACTCAACAATATGCAACAAAGAAGGGGGAATAAAAGACGACTTCGTCCTGTCCAGACTAAAATCAGAAGAATTCCTCCTCGTTTATAACGCAACCAACAGAGAGAAAGACTATGAATGGTTGCTGAAGCAGTCCAAGGAATATGATGCTGGAGTTGAAGACGTTTCAAACAGCGTTTCCATGTTTGCAGTGCAGGGACCAAAGGCTGAAAGTACACTACAGAGAGTATCCGAGGAGGATCTAAGCAGAATCGGGCGCTTCAAGTGTGGCTGGACGAAAATTGCTGGATTCAGATGCTTCATCTCGAGAACGGGATATACAGGTGAGGATGGATTTGAGCTCTTTGTTTGGAACACTCCTATCTCTAGTCCAGATAAGGCAGTGAAGGTGTGGAACACCATCTTAAAGGCTGGTCGAGAGGATGCCATTGAACCTTGTGGTCTCGGCGCAAGGGACACGCTGAGGCTTGAGGCTGGCATGTGTCTTTATGATAACGACATCGATGAGAGAACCTCTCCCTTAGAAGCGAGACTGAGTTTCGTTGTTAAACTCGAGAAGGGAGACTTCATCGGCAGAGATGCCCTACTAAGGCAGAAAGAGGAGGGCGTACAAAGGAAGCGTGTTGGAATACACCTGCTGAAGAGCGGAATCCCAAGACCTGCTTATGAGGTTTGGAAGAACGATGAGAAGATAGGGCGTGTGACCAGCGGAACTTTCTCTCCTGTACTAAAATGCGGAATAGCCATGGCATATGTTTCTACAGAGCA
The DNA here is from genome assembly GCA_020348365.1 of Candidatus Bathyarchaeota archaeon. Classification (GTDB taxonomy): domain Archaea; phylum Thermoproteota; class Bathyarchaeia; order Bathyarchaeales; family Bathyarchaeaceae. Next base: position 1,016,767 of record CP070749.1, on the reverse strand, counting down.
CGCGAAAACAGGTGAAACGGTTGCGATTAAGATAAGAGATAAACTTGTAGATGGAGAGATCGTTAAGTTTCCTTTCTATGATCCTACAGAGTATGGCTACAAAAGAAAAACATGAAAAAAACGTATTATTCAAGGAGACTCTAATATTTCGCGTCCGCCATTGATTCTGATATTAGTATCTTCTGCGTGCGCCTCTTCTCTTCGCCCAACACTCTCGGCAGTAGACTGGTCTGCTGGGATCAGGCTCAAATGGAACTTCACATTCCTCGCCGCAATCAGAACAGGTTGCCTTATGCATCTCTCTGGGCTCTCTTCTGTATGACATATA
>CP070749.1:1012135-1016339 GCA_020348365.1 Candidatus Bathyarchaeota archaeon | reverse complement strand
ATAGTTTCTACCCCAAACCCAAGCCCAAACCCCAAACTCAGAATAGATACACCAAACGCTACTTCGAGCAGATATTCCAGTTTCTCCCGGATCGATCGATCGTGGTCCGACAGAGATCAGGAACGGCCCTGAGAAAGGACGAATGAGCAGTGATGACGTCCAAGTCAGCTAGCTTCATAAATTGCTGATCAGTGCTTAGTAACTGTTGTGCAACGAGGTATGGGGGTGGCAACTATTTACAGATACCATACCAAGCTAGATCTCAAGCCTGGCGATTTCTACAAGGAGAGAGACAGAGAGGCAAGGGTTGAGGGCGTCGGTGTTGGAGGTATGCATGCTCTTGTCTACTATTGTGCCGGCGACTTCAGAGTCGTGGGGAATCGTCCGATCTTCTACACTTCGAACGATCTCGTCATAAAGGCTAACATGGTCCACCGGTGTGGAACTGATGTCAGATACTGCCGTGAAGGACACCAACTCATAGATAGTATTCTTCTGCGTCAGTTGAGCGATTTGACCGATGTTGATGGGCGCTTCGACCCGTCGAGCTTGAAAGAATATGTGAAACTACTTCAGATAGGCGCATGCGACCGGAAAGTCAGAGACGATCTTTACTGGAACCTAGTGAGATACGTCGAGACGCTAACGGAAGAAAAGAGAGTGCGTCTTTGCGGAAATCTATTCTCGGAATGGGGTAGGGTGGTGGGACATGAGATAGTGGGGACTATTTGGAAGGTCGGCTCAAACGTGATAAGCCTGACTAAGCCTTTAGGGTATACGAGTACATGGCTTAGCCACATGCCGAAGGAATACCTTGACTTTAGAGAAGGTGAAAGAGTCATTGTCCAAACTAGATGTGCACGGTATGAGGCTGTTCCCGAGTTTCTTCAGGATGGAAACGTAGCCGGTGCACAGCTGCTCGGAGTGGACATTGAAGACGGCGCGAGAACACTAGACGGCGGCTTCGCTCAGTATATGAGAATCACTCCAGAGCTCATCCGGAGTGGATGCGTCATAAGAGTGCCCGATAGCTTAAGTGATACTGAAGCGGCACTGGTGGAACCTACCGCCTGTCTTGTTGACTGTCTGGATCTCGCCGTTCATCCCGAGGGTCAAGACGAAGAGGGAAACATCATGAAGAAAGGCGTAAGCAGGGGTGGTGTGACTTTGATAGTGGGTTCGGGGACCATGGCGTTTATTGCAGCAGAGGTGGCTCTAACAATAGATGGGAAGATGAAGGTGGGCGGCGCATCGAAGGTCATTATGTTTGTCAGAAGCAAGGAGAAAGCTACCTTGGGAGAGAAGTTGCTTATGGGGAAATTCGGGGACAGAATCGAATTCTTCGTTTACGATTCGCTTAGTCCTCATGACGAGAATGTTAGGCGATTCAAGAAAGAGTACGGCAAGATATCTGTTGACGATGTCATCGTTGCAGCTGGTGATGTCAGAGCGGTTGAGTTGGCGCATAGGATGGTCTCCGGCACGGGTTGGAGGATTCATGTTTTCGCTGGGACTCATGGCTACATTAAGGTTCCGAGCGGGGTTTGGCATTATAGTAATGCTGGGACTTCGGGGACAAGTGGATGCAACACTAGAGCGATGGAAAACGTGTTAGGAATGATTGAGCGTGGCACGATCGCTTTGTCAAGGTTTTCTGGGAAAAGGTATACTTTCACTGACCTACAAAGGGATCCTAGTCGTTTCTTTGACGATAGATATCTAAGGCCAGCGTTGTTGCCGAATGAAGGTGTACCGGATATTGAGTGGCGAATGTGATAGGGATCGCGAGATAGTAGCGCCCTGAAATGGTTCATGAAAGTTTGGATGTGTCAGTTATCATGGCGGCGAGTTTGGTAGCACTTTCTTTGATATTGAAGTAGTTCTCAATCAGGTCCCTGACTTGGTCTTTTACAAGTCTCTGGGCGGCGTTGACGTTTTGTGCTTCTCGCAGTCCTTTCTCATATGCTTGGCGAATTGAGGTGCCGATGTTGATCTTCGTGATGCCGTTTTTGATTCCAGCGATTATGCTCTCTTTTGCTATGCCTGATCCGCCATGAAGTACGATCGGCACGTTTGTGGCTGAGACGATCTTCCCTAGATGGCGAATGTTTAGTCTGGTGCGTGGCTTCTTGCGGTTCTTTGCCGCGCCACTAATGGCACCATGCATGTTTCCGATCGCAACCGACAGCCAATCGAGGCCTGTTTCTTTCACAAATTCTTTCGCTTCCTCTGGGTCTGTGAATCCCTTGCCTGATCTGAAGAGCTCTTCGTATGGAGGCAGGGGGCCTCTCTCATGTCCAAGGACGGCTCCGAGTTCACCCTCGACAGGGATTCCCTTCAGATGGGCCATCTCGACTACCGTTCTGGTTACCTCAACGTTCTCTCTGAAGCTTAGTCTAGATCCATCTATCATCACGGAGTCGAAGCCATGATCCAGAGCTTCTCCAATCATTCTTTTCCAGTCGAGACGTTTTCCGTCTTGATCTATTACTGGGACGTGGTCTTGGTGCAGACGGGTATATGCTCTGTCTGCGTGCCCTCTGTATTCTTGCTTCACTGCGCCGAAGCTTTCAGCGTTAAAGCTGTCTATGTCGGCATAAGCGACCTCGATGAGGCCAAAACAGGCAGATTCTTTCAAAGCAGAGACAACCGGCTCTACTATCGGTAGGTGAGGAACGTTGAAGGCAGGAATCAGGATATGAGCTTGGTATGCCTTCTGCATTATGTCAAACAGACTGCTTCCTCTGAGAATCTCGCAATCTCGCCTTGAAATCACAACCAACGCACCTCAGAACCAGAGGAGTGTACTAGCCTAGTTTGCAGGCAGGCTATAAGTGCTTTCTTGGCTTGGCTTTCTTCAGGAACCTCTCGACTTCGTGAAGCTTAGGAATCCCAGCTCTGCCGCCGACTCTTGTGCATTTAATCGCAGCCACCGCGTTAGAGAATCTAGCAATTTCTCTTAACCTCCAGTCTTGGAGAACCCCATAGATGAAAGCTCCATGAAAAACATCTCCACATCCCGTGGTGTCTACCACATCAACCTCAAACGCTGGTTGAACAAAAGCGTTCTCTCCAGATCTACATAGGCATCCCTTCTCTCCAAGTGTAATCACCACTGTCTCCGGTCCCAAAGAAGCAATGTCTTCTGCTGCTTTGAAATAGTTATTGCCGCGAGTGAAATTCCTGACAAAGACTTCAGAACCGATTAGAACATTTACCGATCTTACTAGGCCCTCCAGCCGAGGATCGATTGTATCGATGTCCAGTACGACCATCTTACCTTCTTCCTTGAACCATTTAGCTGCCGCAATAGCCGCTTCAGGCTCATGTTGGTCCAAGTGGAGGATTCTTGCCGAGAGCATGAATTCTTTGTCCATTTCCTCGGGAGTCAGTGGCCCTATCCCCTTGTGCCAAAGTATGGTTCTTCTTCCGCTCTCTTTGTCGATGATGATGAACGCAAAGATGGAGGAACCGCCTTCCTGCGTGACAATATGACTGGTATCCACATTCTCTCTTTCGAATTCACGGATGACGAACCTCCCAAGTTCGTCGTCGCCAATCTTGCCAACAAAAGAGGTTCTGACCCCAAGCCTTGATAGAGTAACCATGGCAGTAGCTGCTTCACCTCCTCCTTGACGATGGAGCTCCAGCATTCTCACTCTCTCGTCTATCGAGGGATAGTGGGGGACCACGCCTAAGAAATCAGACGCACAAGCTCCCAAACCAGTTACATCGAACATTCCTTTCCGCCGTCTCCCGGATGAGAGTAGGTTACCCCTTTCTGCCGTCTCCCAAGAGATGACGACTACTTCTCTCCCTATTTAAGGCTTGGTGGTTGGGGTGTTGGGTTTGGAGTAAAAACGATACCCCAACCAAACCAAACTTTATAGGAATCGAATCAGTTAGAAGATGGAATCGATCGATCATCAGAAAAGGAGAAGTCTGTTGCTCAAGGAATCTATGAGAGACAGGATACTCAACGGAGATGTGGTACGAACTTCCTTGACTCTAGCTTGGCCTGTTATGCTTTCCAATGCCTTCCAGACAATCTACAACCTTACGGATGCCTTCTGGCTAGGCAAAGTTGGACCTGAATCTGTAGCTGCCCCATCCATTTCGTGGCCCATATTGTTTCTGCTAATCTCACTCAGTGCAGGGTTTGGAATAGCAGGATTGGCAATGGTAGCTCAGTACACTGGTGCTG
>CP070749.1:1004031-1012035 GCA_020348365.1 Candidatus Bathyarchaeota archaeon | reverse complement strand
TGTCTACAACCACATGAGTGGCTCCCACCGCTTTTTTCTTGCTCATAATTGAGGGCAGAAGTAGAGGGTCTATTGCGAGTGGGTATTCGACTTGGATAAACAAATCATCAGCTGGGGCTAGTTCCAGAGCGCCACCCCAAACCATGCAGCCGTTTGTCTTCTTCACCACCTCAACTATTTCTCCGATGGTCAGGTCTACTGGACATAGGGTTTCGACGCGGTCAGCGGTTCCTGCTGGGGAAGTGACTGCTCTTGACGAAGTTTTTGGTATGAGGAAGCCAGCGGCCGCGATTATGGGAACTACTAGAAGGGTGGTCTTGTCGCCGGGTACTCCCCCTATGCTGTGCTTGTCCAGAATCGGGGTTCTATCGAAGGATATGGTGCTGCCGGTTTCCACCATAGCTTTGGATAAGGCCTCTATTTCATCAATGCTAAGTCCATGAATATAAATCGAAGTCACGAAGGATGCGAGCTCTACATCACTTAAGTGGCCTTCAACCACATCCCCCACTATCATTCTTACATCCTCTTCTCGCAATCTTTCACCATGGATTTTTGCTTGAATGTGATCAAGAGCCTCAGGTCTTTCCGCCGGCAGTACTTCAACAGCCTCTCCGTCTTGTAACCCCAGCTTCTCTGAAATCTCTTGGTAAATGCCTACGTAGTCATGTGGAAAGTTGCTGGCTATGTTGACAATGGCAATTAACTGCTTATTCTTGTAGGTTAATCTAATTCGATCAGAAGAATGTACTCCCGCAAGACTGGCGGTTTCATCATCCAATATAGCTATGTTTCTCCCGCCAGCCTGAATATCTAAAAGTCTCGCTTTTAGCTTCATTCAACCCCACATCTTAATGGGTAAAGCAGATCATTGTTTAAAGGCTTTAAGGAGGGTCAATCCATTAAAAAGTGTCAAGAGGTTGATTCTTTTTGAAATATGTGGATTTCGTGAATATGGCATATACGCCTGAAGAGGCAGATGTCATTTGCACATTTTTCGTCGAGCCAAAAGCCATTAGTATCGAGGAAGCTGCAGGAGGAGTTGCCGCTGAGAGTTCAATTGGAACATGGACTGAACTAACAACCGTGAAGCCCTATGTTGAGAAACTTGCCGCCAACGTTTTCAGTATAGAAGGAAATATTGTGAAGATAGCTTATCCCCTCGAACTTTTTGAGCCAGGAAACATGCCCAACATACTTAGCAGCATCTCTGGGAATGTCTTCGGGCTGGAAGCCCTCAACAACCTACGACTCGACGATGTTCACTTTCCCCCAGAGCTCATCAGAAGCTTCAAAGGCCCGAAATATGGTATTGAGGGGGTTCGAAATCTTCTGGGAATTCATGATCGGCCATTAGTTGGAACAATCATTAAGCCCAAGCTCGGCTTGAACCCGCCGGATCACGCACAGGTAGCCTATGAAGCTTGGGTTGGCGGATGCGACGTCGTGAAGGACGATGAGAATTTAAGCAGTCAAAAGTTCAGTCCATTTGAGGACCGTCTGATAAAGACTCTGGAAGCCAGAGACAAGGCAGAAGCGGAGACGGGTGAGAGAAAAGTCTACATGGTCAACATTACGGGCGTGACGCAGGAGATGTTGAGGAGAGCGGAATTCGTTCTTGACCAGGGTGGGGAGTACATCATGGTTGACATTTTAACCTGTGGTTTCTCAGCCTTACAGGAATTGCGGGAGCAAGACTTTGATCTTGTGATTCACGCGCACAGAGCTGGACATGCAGCTTTCACCAAGAATCCCAAGCATGGCGTTTCCATGCGAGTGATAGCGAAAGCAGCCCGGATGATAGGTGTAGATCAGCTTCATGTGGGTGCCGTTGTGGGTAAAATGTCTGAGACCCGCGTGGAAGTTGAGGAGAACCGTGAGGCGATAATGGCGGGAATGGATGATTTGAAGCGGGTTTTACCCGTCGCTTCAGGAGGTCTGCATCCAGGATTGGTTCCAGCGCTTATAGATTTCTTTGATACGGACTTCATTATCCAGGCCGGAGGCGGTATTCACGGTCATAAAGACGGAACGTTGGCGGGTGCAAAAGCTATGAGGCAAGCAGTAGATGCTACTTTGAAGAAGATACCGCTAAGTGAATATGCTGAAAGTCATGGGGAACTCAGAACCGCACTGCAAATCTGGGGAAGTCACATGTAGCGATTTTATTATTCGAAGACCCAGGGATATCTCCTATTTATGACTTCGATTATCGAGTGGGGAGATATTATGCCCGCTTCGCAGATTATGCCGTGAATGAAATCTCTCCTCGTCACATCAAACGCCGGGTTTCTTATGATCAAGTCTCTAGGGGGCTCTCTCCAGATTTCATCTGCACTTCTCTCCTCTATCTTCTCAAAGTCCCCGTACATGGTTGTCGGATCGAATTTTAGAAGCTCGGAAACTACGTAGAAGGGTGTTCTAGCCTCATGGGCTGCCAAGGCTATCATACTTGTTCCAATCTTGTTAATCACGTTTCCCTCTGATGTTATTGCGTCTGCTCCGACAAGTACGAGATCCGCCTTATTCACAAAGGAGCGGGCTGCTGAATCCACAATCAAAGTTGTCTTCACACCCAATGCTAACATCTCCTTCACAGTCATCCTGCCCTGAAAGACAGGTCTAGATTCAGTGCAGATGACCTCAAAGGATCTTCCGTCCAGCTTAGCCCTCTTCAACAAATGAGTGACGGTAGATGAGTGGCAGTGAGTAAAAACCACAGAATCGTTCTTGATTCTTCTAGCCCCGATTTCCGCGATCTTCTCCTTTGAGCCTTCGAGAGTTTCAAGGAATTGTTGTGAAGTCGAGAAGACTATTTCAGCCAATTCTTTGACCTTTTTGTGGGCACTCTTTTCCACTAGGCTCGTTATCCATCGAAGAGCGTTTCTCATAAGTGGCTCCGTCTCTCTTGAGGAGAAGAGAATTTCCTGAGCCTCTGAAAGCTCTCTCAAAAATTCGTTCCTATCCTTCGCTTCTGTCTTCTTCACCTGTTCTTGTATCGCTTTTGTAGCGGCGATTGCAACATTTCTTGCCCCTTGAACCTTAAGACGCCTTATGCTCATAGCAGCTTTCTGGATTGCTTCTTGCAAGAGATCTCCACCAATGGGGACTGTTCTCTTTTAGCAAACATCCAACTATAAACTTTGGGTGCGCGTGCTATGGTGAACCTTTATATTAGATAGATAGAATGTTGAACTGCCAACTACTCAAGGAACCCCCTCAAAATAGGCTTTGAAGGAAGCAGAAACTGTGGACGGAAGCAAAAACACGGCGATCATGCGGATTGCAGGGAAACTTGCCAAATCAAAAATCAGCGGCATAGCGATTGCAAGACTGGAGCAACTCGCTGCAAAGATGGGAGTGGACGAAAAGGACCTGTTTCAACTTTATGTAGAGACAAAGAATAAGACTTACAGATCGAAGTTTGCAGCCACTCCATACCCAGAGAGAATACTGTTTCTACCTCAATGCCTGCGCTCCAAAGACTGCCAAGCTGAATTAAGCGAACATGGCTACAAATGTCAAGAATGTGGAAAATGCCGAATAGCGAGAGTGATTCGAGAGGCCAAGAGGCTAGGCTATAAAGACGTATACATCCTGCCAGGCGGGAGCGTTTCAAAAAAGATTCTGGTCAAAGAGAAACCGAATGCCCTTCTGGGAGTGGCGTGCCTAAAGGAGCTGATGCTTGGAAGCTTCGCCTGCGAGAAGTTTGGAATCGCGGGACAAGGCGTGGCTCTGCTTAAAGACGGCTGCGTCAATACAGAGGTAGATTGGCGAATCTTGAACGATTACATGCATTTAAGCTCCAACAACCACTGAAGGAAAGCAATTTTCGTTAAAACGGTCTGCCTATTAGTTGCATGCAAAGGGAGCATAGATCTCCTAAGTATTGTCGATACTGGCATCGCAATCTCCGATGATGTGTGAAAGTTCTCTGTGAAGTTCTCTCAGTCTTCTGATCGATGGATGGGTTTCGCCTAGTTTCCTAGAATGCTTCTTGATCGTTTGTTCTATGGGCACTTTCCTTCCTCCATCAACTAGCTTGTCCGCGTAGGTCACGATCTTCTCTTCCAGCGTCTCTGGAATGTAGCTCTTAATTGGCCATTCCAGCTTCTCAGCTTCCTCAATGGATATGCCGCTGCCTGCATGACGTTCAATAATCGATATGATGGGTTCTGGTAGGTCTAGTGATTTGGCGATTTCAGCGCCTATGATTACGTGATCGACACTGTGAGTTCTTGAGCGTCCGATGTCGTGGAGGAGGGCTCCGATATTAACAAGCCTCACATCAACATTAAATCCTCTTTCTCGGCATGTATTGGCGATTTGTGTGGCGATGGAGGCAACGGTCTTGCAGTGTCTTATGACCTGAGGTGAACATCCGCTTTGAGAGAGAAGTCCCAAGGTCTTATCAACAGATGGTAACCGCTCACTCACCCAATTCCTCTCTCAAATGCTCAACCTTTTCGGCAAGAACATGGACTATCTCTCCGTTTTCGTAGTGTCTCAGCGGTTTGTTGCATGTTGGACATCTGAAGACTATCTCCATTGCATCCTCAAAAGGGACTCTTCTGCACCCCGGCGTGTAGCAGTAGTAGAAGTCGTGGTCCTTTTCGTAATCGAGCCTCTCCTGTAACTTCTCAAGGACGTGACGCTTCTGATTGGTGATGAAGCCCTCGAACTGGTCTGGCTGTAGTCGCCAGTGGAAGATGAACCAACCGGTCTCTTGATCTCTTGATCTCCTCAGCCCCACGAGGGAGTGGTCATAGAGCCTATAGAGGATCTTGCGGACATGATTCAGCCTTATGCCTGTTTTGTTCGCGATTTGATCATCTGTGATCTCGCTGGAGTTTCTGAGGATGCCAGTGATTTGGACAGCCTCTTCTTCACCTAAGACCTCAGCGACCTTTGTTATCGTTTTGTCGTCAACGAAGGAGACCACTGGAACATCCTCTTGCCGTGCACTGCATCTACAATAATAAATGTGAATCTAGAAACTTAAATCTATCTAACTTTTAAAGAATCTAGACAACTATTTTTCGCTTTTTAATAGTTTTAGACCATCTATGTCGGTAACGTACTGGAAGCCTGCTCGCGTGAGTTATGTGGCTGTATAGCATAGATAGTAGCTTGCTAAGGAAATGTTCTTTATCTCTTCTGCATCTGCAATAGTTGGTGGTGGAAGATGGTTAGACCGGAAGTTTCTGTGCTGCGTCTCGGTCATAGGGTAGATCGCGATGAGAGGGCGACCATGCATGTACTCCTAGCATCTAGGGCGCTCTCCGTCTCAGAGGTAATATACTCTGGACAACGAGATGCGAATTTAGAGAAGAGAATTCAAGGTGTCGTGGACAGGTGGGGCGGACCCTTTGAAGTTACGTATGAAAGAAACTGGAGAAGCATTATACAAAACTGGAAGGAGAGTAGCGTGGTGTGCCACCTAACCATGTACGGGATTAATATCAACGAGTGCTTGCACAAGGTTCCAAAGGAGAAGCCTGTTCTCGTTCTAGTCGGCTCTCAGAAGGTCCATAAGGACGCCTTTCAGCTGGCAGATTACAACATCGCTGTAGGCAACCAACCCCACTCGGAGATAGCCGCCTTAGCGATATTTCTGGATAGACTCTTCGAAGGGAAAGGGCTCAAAACAGAATTCGAGAAAGGTAGGATGAGAGTGGCCCCCCGAGAGAAGGGGAAGAAAGTCATCTTCGGAGTTCTCTAGTCCTTCTGATATCCAGCGAAAGGTTCTTATTGAAAGTTGTGCCATGCTGAAGTTTCTAGAGAAGCTGGCTTCGTCTCAAAACCTGCGCAAAGAGGAGAAACCAAGATGACGAAAGAGGTCAAAATCGGCGTCTACATCTGCCACTGTGGAGGTAACATAAGTGACACAGTGGGTGTGGAGAGAGTGCGAGAGTCTGCTGCTAGACTCAAGGATGTTGAAGTCGCTGAGACATATGAATACGTGTGCAGCGACCCCGGACAAGAGATGATAGCACGTGGGATAAAGGAGCATGGGCTCAACAGAATCATCGTGGCTTCTTGTTCGCCTAGGATGCACCTAGACACTTTCAGGCGAACCGTGGAATCGGCTGGACTAAACCCGTACCTGCTTGAAATGGCAAACATTCGAGAACAGTGCAGCTGGGGCCATGACGATATAGAAGCCGCCACATCCAAGGCAATAGATCTTGTACGTGGAGCCGTAGCACGAGCGCGCCACTTGGAACCGTTGGAGACTAGGAGCATACCCGTGAATCAGCGGGTCCTCGTTATCGGAGGCGGAATAGCAGGCATAATCGCCTCTCTAGAACTGGCCGACAAGGGCTATCAGGTACACCTAGCGGAGAAGAGCCCAAGCATAGGCGGACATATGGCCCAGCTCAGCAAGACTTTCCCCACCCTCGACTGCTCGCAGTGTATCTTGACGCCGAAGATGGTGGAAGCTGGACAGCACTCAAAAATAGAAATCATGAGTATGGCGGAGCCAACAGCCGTTGAAGGCTCTCCAGGAAATTATCGCGTCCTAATCAAGAAGCATCCAAGATTCGTAGATGCATCCAAGTGCACTGCATGTGGGGAGTGTGATAAGGTCTGCCCGGTTAAGGTTCCAAGCGAATTTGAAGCGGAATTGTATCCGCGAAAGGCCATTTACACACCGTTTCAGCAGGCTGTTCCAAGAACATACGCGATTGACAAGGAGCACTGCTTATACTTCACGAAAGGCGTTTGCAGGCTTTGCGAGAAGTTCTGTAAGGGCAACGCCATCAACTTCGATCAGAAGGAAGAGACCGTTCAGCTGGAGGTGGGCGCCATAATTGCCTGCACAGGCTTCGATCAGCTTGACCCAGAGGAACTTGAGGAGTACGGCTTTGGCTTACACCCCGATATCATAACTAACCTCCAGTTAGAGCGACTTCTAGGCCACGAGATGCGTAGACCCTCAGACGGAAAGGTGGCGAAGAAAGTCGCCTTCATACTCTGCGTCGGCAGTAGAATGATGAACCAAGACAGGGGAGTTGAGAATTGCTGCAATATAGGCTGCATGGCCGCCATCAAGCAGACCATGCTGTTTCAAAAGATCGTGCCAGACGCCGAGCCGTGGATCTTCTACACTGACATAAGAGCCGATGGGAAAGGATATGAAGAATTCTACGCCACAGCTCAAGATCATAACGTGCAATTTGTGAGGGGACGCGTCGGCGAGGTGGTTCCCTTGAAGCGCGAGAACAAGGTATTGGTGAGGGCGGAGGACACGCTTATCGGGTCCAAAGTTGAGGGCGCGTTTGACCTCGTCGTGCTCACTACAGGGATAATTCCGAGCTCAGGCACTGAAGAGCTTGCCCAGAAACTGGGCATTCAGATAGGCTCGGACGGTTTTCTTCTGGAAAGACACTACAAGCTCAGACCCGTTGACAGCCAGAGAGAGGGAGTCTTCGTCGCTGGCGGCGCGTTGAGCCCGAAAGACGTGAGGGAAACAACCTTGGAGGCCATGTCCACGGCTTCAAGGGTGGCAACCTTTGTTGGGAAGGGCGAAATCTTCGTGTCTCCAGAAGTAGCCCAAATAATCCCGGAGAAGTGTAATCTCTCTGAAGTGTGCTTGGAAGTCTGCCCAGTGGGAGCAGTGGAGAAGTCTCCAGACGGCATAGCAGTAAATCCCGTGTCATGCGTTGGGTGTGGAATATGCGTGCCGAGATGTCCTCAAGAGGCAATCAAGCTGAACCACTGCACAGATGAGCAGCTGATCGCTCAGATACATGGAATATGCGAGGGTGGAGAGTCTCCGAAGATCGTGGCCTTCCTTGAGAGAGAGATAGCCTATGGCTCTGCGGATCTAGCTGGGCAGATGAGAGCGTCCTCTCCATCAAATGTGGAGATAATTCGTGTGCCGACAACTGGACGAATCGGCTTGAAACATCTGCTGCACGCATTCGCTGCTGGAGCCGATGGTATCATATTTGTTGGAGACCATGGCGGTGTCTTCGGTGAGGTGGCTCTGAGAAAACA
>CP070749.1:999210-1003931 GCA_020348365.1 Candidatus Bathyarchaeota archaeon | reverse complement strand
ACGATGAAGATCTTGGGAAGATCTGGCATAATGCTTGGAATCGTCACTGGCCATCTAACTGTAACGTAGATGAGGTTTCCAAGCATGTGATTAGATAGCATGGCAGACCAACAAATCAGAGCCACTGGAATCGAAAACCATCCCTTCTTAATTATCACAAAAAACTCCCTAAGCCGGTCTCTGAAGATCAAGGGGATCATGAGTCCCGTAACATGCAAGATGGGATAGGCGACGATGTACGCCAGTTTTGTATCTGTAATTGGGCCGTAGCCAAAGTTCCATATGCCAAAGAAGTATAGGAACCAACATATGATTAAGATGAGGAGGGTTAGAGCACCGATCATCCATCCCTTAATCTTCTTTGAGGCTAGAAATTTGCTGGTAAGACAACCGGCTACGAAGGCGGATATCGCCGGAGTGAATGGCATTAACAGACCTCCCATGTCACCAGTGAAACCTGGCGGTAAAACCAACGCAATCAACGCACCCAGAAAAGCTGCAATAAAGCCTAGATAAGGTCCAAGAATGAAACCAAACACTGGGCCTAGAACAGAGCTTGGCTCTAGGCTTCCCTTTCCCCCGATAACGGGAATCTTCCAGGGTGGCGTGGCTACGGCTATGTAAAGAGCCGCGAAAACAGCGGTTAACGCCAGTTCCTTGCTGCTTATCTTGATTTTCATGGCGCTTATTCATTTACGCAGCAATATGCTTTTAAACATTATGCGCGCGCAGAAATGGAATAGGCTTCGCTAGGGATAAGGGGTTTTTTGGGGCTTAGAGAGGTTCGCTGAAAGAGAAAGGAGAGTTTTCTGATTCTATGTACGAGAACTAGTCTCTCTAAACCTATCCAAACCCCTCACGATGGACTATAGAGCCTTGAACGCGTCGAACCAACGATTGTATGAAGCTATCATATCCAGTGAAACGCTGGGCTTCCTCTCCTCAAATATGTCTCTGAAGTCTTTCATGGATATTGGTCTGGGCTTGGCCCTTTTGTCACTTGCCAAGCCAGATTCGAAGAGTTCTCCGATGACCCTCAGATGCGCTGATTGGCAGACGTCGCGTATGTCACTCCCAGAGAACCCCTCAGATAGCCTAGCCAACTCATGGAGATCCACATCTGAAGCCAAGTTCAGATGTGTTGTGTATAGTTTGAGCATTCCAAAACGAGCTTTGTGATCTGGTAGGGGAACCAGGATTCGCTTCTGAAACCTCCTGATGAACGGCCAGTCAAAGGCTCCAAGGCTTGTTTGTGGCTCCGATCACGTAAGCATGGAGATTCTTACCCTTGTCTATCACACCATCCATCTCTTTTAGGAACTGATTTCGCACTCGGGCTTCACCTCCAACCTCACTTGAGTGCATCCCAATCAGCGAATCCAGTTCATCGATGAATACTATGGCGGGACAGCCATTGTTGGCCGATTTTCTAGCCGAAACAAACAATCTAGCGACATTCCGCTCGCCTTCTCCGAGCCACTTAGACATTACAGATGCAGCGTCAACCGACATGAAGGACGCTTCAATCTCCGTGGCAACAGCAGCAGCGAGCAGAGTCTTTCCACAGCCAGGCGGTCCAAACAGGAGAATTCCTCTTGGCCATCCCAAAGGAAACAGATCGGGTCGCTGAACCGGATAGACGATGGCTTCTTTAACGGCTTTTTTTGCCGGTTCCAGACCTACAACCTGGGTCCATTTCACGTCAGGTTTCTCCTTAAGCACGAGCTCGTCATAACTTGCCTTCTTCTTTTCTGAAGACATTGAAGTTTCATTTGGTCTTTCTTCAGGTTGCACCTGGTAGGGACCTGCGCCCTGCAATACTTTTATCCTCTCCTGGTATGCTGTTGCTCGCTGGATGTAGACCGAGTTCAATCCGTAATTAGGATACAATCGAACCAGTTTGAGCAAGGTCTCTATGACCTTCTGATACATTGTTATGGCCATTCCTCTGGAGCCTTGCTTGTCCAGCCGTATGGCCTCGATAGCGTAGTTTGTCGCAGCTTTCTCAAGCTCTTGGGACGCGCTCATGACTGATCGCCTATAGCTATTTTCATCTTTATCTTACCCTTAACTCCGAGGCTCTCAAGCGCCTCTTCAATATCACGGGATGAAGCATTCAACTCAACAGCACATTGGGCAACATCAAGCTTGCCTTGGCAGCGTTTTGCATACTCTAGGACCAGATCCTCAATCGAGGCGGAGCGCTTAATTCTGAAGGATAAGCGTTGCAGCTCCATGTCTTTATAGACGTAGTCCTGCGAGTCTCCTTGTTCATAGGCTTCTGAGCAGCTGGCAGCCAGAGCAACAGCTTGCCTCACTTCTTCCACTTGCTTGGTCCCTTCTGCTACAATAACGGATACAGGTGGTGCGGGAAGCCTTGTTGCCAATTCCTCCCCCAACAGGGATGATACCTCTGTTAGTATTTCTTCACTTCCAGGGGTCTTCTGGAGAGGGATGACCGATTGTGGAGAGCTGATTCGCGTCGTAGCTAGTGTCTCATTGATTGTTTCGCCTACCCTGTCTAGTTCAGAAGCGACCTCGGGCATAGCAGTGTCGAGGCTTCTCGTCACGCTCCGAAGCACTTTCAGAACGGGCTTCAGATCTATAACTATGCTGTTTAATTCCTTGACTGTTTCGAGTCTTAAGATGACACATTCTATCACGATCTGAGTTTTCGTGATCATACCCATTAGTTTTCTGATCTCAGCCAACTCGTTGGCGAGAATTATCGCTCTTTCTCGGTTTTCGTTCTCAACCGCTATTGTGCATCTTTTGAAGAGAACATGGTCTCTTTGGCGTAGTCTGACGACAACGCGCTCCAGCTTGACATGTTGAATCTTAAGTTTCCTTATTGCCTTCGGAATCATCTCTTCGAGTGGTGGGGGTGACTGAAAGAATTTGTCGAGCACAATCCACCACCCGGCGTTGATTCTTAGGAAGCGGGCTTTACGTCAACTACAACTGGTGGTTCTGGAAGCTGCGGATCGGGAGGAGCTTCTTCTTCTTTCTCCTCTTCTTGTGCTGTGGGTGCTGGCGTCTCTTCGGAGCGCTCCCCAAGGGTTATGTTGGACAGCTCCTGCCTCATGGATTCAAGATCGCTCTTTTCCTCGTTGGCTTGTTTCAAGGCCTGCTGTATGATTCCCATGGCTGTTTGGTATGCCTTGTCATTTAGTCTTCCTATTTCGCGTTCGATCTCGAGGTTTATTAGGGCTGAGTGGAGATCCTTAATCTGTTGATCGCACTTCTCGACCTTGTTGTCTATGATGACGAGAGTGTCCTGAGCGTCCTTCTTTAGTTGATTTAGGGCACCATCAAAGTTTTCGTGTAGCACGTTGAAGAGGTCGGATGGAAATCCCTTCTTCTTTGAAAGCGTGCTCAGTGCTTGATCCTTCCTCCAGATCAGGGGTATCTCGTTGCAGAGGGACTTCACCTTCAGTTTTATTGAAGGTAAGATCACGATGCTATCGCCGTTTATTCTGAACTGGTCATTAGGGTAACGGAGGAATTCTCCGTCACCGTGCTCAACGAAGACTCCATCAATTCTTCCGTTTGGCTTAACCATGAAAGATGCTATTCTTCCTATCTGACGCCCGTATTCGTCTCTGACTGGCTTGCCAATAAAAAGAAAAGGTTTTGGAGACAGCTGACTCATAGCTTTCTCATTCCTTCTGTATTACAGTAGGTTTTCCTTGGGATTCCGTCTACGTTGAAGCCCCCTCACCAAATGTTTGACTGGAAGCTTCCTCCTTCACACCGATGGATGGTATGCCTGCTGGTAGCTCTGGGAATTTATCTTTCATCTTCTGCTCTGCGACCATTGCTGCTTCTTGCAGAACGCCTTGAGCTTCATCACTCGCAGTGTCGAAGTTTAGGCCAATCCCTGTCGTTTGACCAGCGTCCATTACTATTCCGCTGAGTAGATCTCCGATGTGGCCGAGCTCTCTTTCAGCTTCTGGAAAGACTGCGGACATTCCGTTTTTCACGCTTCGTAGCACTCCTATTGCTGGAGCCAAATTTGTGACGACATCACCGAGTTCTGAAACAGTCCTCAACCTGAGCACAATCTGTTCAAGTGCGAGTCTTGCGTGCATGATCATCTTTTCCATCTTCCGTATCTCAGCGAGTTCATTGGCGAAGACGTTGGCTCGTGGCATGTCATGTTTCTGGTAGGCGTTGACTATACGCGCGAAAATTGATTTGTCGCGTTCACTGAAGCGATCTGTTGCCTTGTCCAACTTTTGAGTCTGGAGTTCGATGCGTCTGATGGCGAGGTCTAGGCGTGGCTTGAGCGGCCCTGGGGGCCGAACAGCTTCCTTGATTTTGTTGGTGAGAGGTGTCTTATCGTAGGGTTCTCCCCACTTCTTAGCGAATTTCTCAGACAAATTAGATTCCTCCAGAATGAGGGCTTCTTTAAGCGTATTATTACATTATTAATACGTAGAGAATACTAGCGCATAGATACAGCAGTATATCTTCCTTTTCTTTTGGTTTTGAGCTTTAAATTCAATACGCAAATAGGAGATAGGCTTGTTTGCTCAAATAGACAAATCTGTGTAAGTTAACCTAAAAAGGGCGGCGCTTACACTACTAAAACAATGGTGAATGCAATGGGTGAAAGAATAAAAATACTGTTGGCGTTTGCGCTGCTAGGCTTCTTCGCTGGGATCTTCGCAAAATTCTCCTACGAATACACAGTGCCGTGGCTCATCAGTCACTTCCCC
>CP070749.1:990046-999110 GCA_020348365.1 Candidatus Bathyarchaeota archaeon | reverse complement strand
AAATCGGAAAGAAGAAGGCAAACCTCATCTACTGTATGTTTCACTAGTACCCGGACTACACGTGCATGACTAATCTACTTGCGTCGCAGCATACATGCAGCGCACATCACGTGAGTTGATCGCTAAGGCGTGTATTTGAAGGGATGCTTGCTCCTGTCCTTGTTCTCAACAACCTCCTCCACCGTAGGCCTGCCCTCCATCGCTCTTCTGATCGCATGCCTCATAGCCTTATAGTTGTTGATATAGATACGATGCCTATTCACCGCACTGGGGTGAACAAAAACGTTCGCGATGATCACGAGATCATCCACGACCTCCTTGGGCAGAATCCCATCGGCTAAGCAATCACAGACAGCCTTGGCCACACCAGCCTGAGCAGGACCATAAATCATGCTGGCCTGCCTCATGTCTTTAATGGTCACTGTTGGAACAATCAAAGTCAAAGGCTTCACCATTAAGTTAGGTTCTAGAATAGCTACCAAAGGCTCATGGCCCGCGGCAGGCGCAGCCTTGGCCTTAGCGTAGGCTTCGCCAACAGGCCCACCCTTTCTTCCCAGCATCAAATCAATGTGTGCAACCTCTGCTCCACCGCCAGCCAAAGCCTCTCCAACCCTCAAACTAAAATCGCGGATAACTTCTGGTGTGACTCCGATGGCTGTGAAGCGTTCCTCCAATGATTTCTCGCCAACCATGAACTTGATTGTCTTCTTGGTGATCTTCCCGATCTTCTCAAGCTCTAATCGCAGCTCCTCCCGAGCCTCATAAGTCAACTCTCCACCAACACTCAGTGGCTTCCTGACGGGGCCAACCCTCAGCCCCATCATATTCAGCGCCTCCTTCGTTCCGACAGCGCCGCTCCTCGCAATAATCCGAGCTAACTTCTGAACGCTAAACTGTAATTCCCGAGCCTTCTCAAGCTCGCCCTTTCCTACCAACTCGTAAATCTCAACCCACTTGTATGGGATTACGTTTGCACTGGCCAGAATTGCTCCAGAAGCCCCAGCAGCCAACGCAGACAAGACAACCTCGTCATATCCACACATGACATTGATCTTGGTCCTCACCTTCTCCAGAACCGCCAACATGTACTTCAGTTCTCCACTGCTGTCCTTCAGACCTACGATGTTATCCACGTCCGCCAAGTCCTCAACCATCTGCCAAGTCAACCATACACCAGTACACTGGGGAATGTTATACAGGATTATGGGAAGATCAGACTCGTTCGCAATGGTGTAGAAATGCTCGTAGATTCCACGATCAGTCGGCTTCAGATAGAACGGGGTCACAACCAGAGCCGCATCAACACCCGCCTCCCTTGCATACCCAGTCATCTTCAGAGCCTCGTCAGTCCCGCTTGCACCCGTGCCTGCAACCACCGCCACCCTCCCACCCGCCTCATCCACTACAATATCGATCACCTGCCTCCGCTCCTTCACCGAAAGATTCACGAACTCTCCAGTCGTTCCACATGGAACGACCCCGCTAACGCCTTGTTCAATGCAGGTGTTGACGAGCTTTCGCAGCTGCTTCTCATCGACCTTCCTCCCATCCTTGGTGAGGGGTGTTACTAGGGCAGGCAAGATCCCACATGGTTTGAACATCACATGCACCTGAGCTCAGTCATCTCAACAGATTACGTGTCTATCTCCCGAGAAAACATAAAAGAGGAGTGGTCTGTTTAAGGCTTCGGAATTGCCAGGTCAGACGGGCCTTTCTTGGAAAGTTTGGCTTCTGGATAGTGCTTCTCTATCAAAGAGATGATGACCTCCGCCATCTTCACTTTCTCCCTCGCTAGGAAGGCGAGATGCTCTGGGCTGACCCATGGCTTGTACAGTGCACCAGCACTCGTTCCCGGCTCGATCTTATAATAGCATGGCGCGCACACTCTCGTGATTTCCGGTGTCTCCCAGATCCTGTTTATGCCTCCCCATGAGTCAAATATCACGACATGCACGTCAATCGGTATGTCAATGGCCTTCCTTATAGAGGCCAACATAGGAAGCGTCAAATCCGCCAGAGGATTGAAGGTGTTCGCTCCAAGCATCTCCAAGACCTTCGCTCCAGCAGCGCTGGCGTGACCAGCAAAGATCGAAACCTTGAAGACGACATCCCGCGGCAAGTCACCAGCCCTGCGCATCTCATTCAAGAGCCACAGAAGTCCCTCGTCCACAACCAGGAATCCCCTGATTCCAGAGTCGATGGCTCTCATTATATCACCGATTACATAGGAGAGATTATCGGATCCTCTGTAGCGAAGTCCTGAAAGAGCGCCCTCAGGAGTCCTGATCTGCGCTCCCTGATCCCATAACGATCTTGGACCTGGCGTTGCAATAACCTCAAGCTTGGCATCCCTCGCCAGCCTTGCAAAATGCTCCAGCTCGTCGTCTGTGAGATATGTTGCACCCATAACCATCGAAATCAGCCTATGAACCGGCACGTCCCTCTTCTCCATCTCATCAATCAGGGCCTCAAGCGTCGAGGGTCGCTCAACGCCAGAGATTTCTATCCTGTATTGGCACTTATCGGCAAATCGTTTCTTGGATGTTGGTAGTTCATACAGGTCTCTGCCAGGTATCCCGTGCTTCTCCATGTTTCTCCTGATTTCTTCCAAGAAAATTCTCCTCCTTAGATAGCGGATTCTATGCTTTGCTAGTATAAAAAAGCGACGAAAAACCGCAAAGGCAGAAACTATCGTTTAGAGTGAATCAGCAGCCCAGATATATATCATGAAAACCTTCATGTACTCCACAATAGCTTAAAACTAGAACTGCCTGAGATTATATGCACGCGCGGTTGGAAATATGGCTGGAAAAGTGAGGAGGCTAGCTCTCCCATTTGTCGTACCTGCCGAGGATCGGAAGAAGGCCTTTAGCCGGGAGATGGAGATGGCTGCAGTCTTCTTATTGGCTGAGAGGGCCAGAAAGAAGGGAGGCGGGTTCCTAAAGCGGAAGATGGAAGGAGAAAGGCTGCTTTTTGCAGCAAGATTCTGCTATCCAATCTGGCTGATTCCTTGGGGTGAAGGAAGCCTACTATTTGACGGCCTCGGCGCATCTAGCCATAAATTGAGTTATGACACTCTACCTGACATTAAAGCATTCATCAATGATATCGAGGCAAGCGCAAAGACGCGTGAAGCCTATTCCGCATTTCTATCTGACCGCCTCAACTTCTTCAAGAACTTCACCGGTGAGCAAGAAAAAGAGATTAAAGGGTTGGTCACAGATTCCAAGTTTTTACAAGATTTCTCCGTCTATCTCAAAGATGCAACCACCCTCAGAAAATCTTTTGTTGATAGGGCGCTCTTATCCCCTGCACTTGACGAATCCACCATCTCATCCATAATCCAAGATTTGTCAAGTCTCAGAGTAACCTTGGAAGAAGATGTTAAGAATCTGAGCAGAGCCATGAAGCTATTGAGCATCACCACCGAAAACCAGGTGAAGGCAATTCATGACAGAATTAGAGAGACTCATAGGGAATTTGAGGAGAAGATAGCAAATCTGAGATCTTCCCTGACGAAGAGAGCAAGTCAGATTCGAATGAGATACGACCAAGAAATCACTGTAAGCACGAGAGAGATAGAAAGGAAACTTCGACGCCTCCATAAAGAACGTGTCAAACTGGAAAGGACCACACAAAGCACAAACGCTAAAATCGAGCGTTGTGAAGCGGAAATAAGGTCCTGCAGACTTGACAAAGATGAAACAGGCGAGCTTCGATGGAGAGAGGAACTTGAGACTTGCAGAAAGAAAATCTCCATGCTTGAGAAAGGTATCAAAGATTTGGATAAGAGAATAGAGAGTGCCACCGCATCTAAGAAGCAGGAAATATCAAAACTCAGGTCGAAACGCGACGAACGAATAGAGGTGACTATGAAGGGCGTAAGGGATGTTGAAGCTGCTCGCGACGTAGAAATACGAATGGGCGAGCAGGTGATAGAGTCTTTGGAAGAATCGACGAAGACTGTTGTGGATCAGATTAATGCTCTAGTTGGGGCGAAGAGGGCTGCATTAGACAAACTTGATGGCTTAGGCATATCAAAACGGATCAGAAAAATCGCCTTGGTGTACCTCCCATTCTATCTTCTCTGTTACCATGAGAAATTAGAGAATCGGTACGCCATAATTTCCCCTTCTGTCGCTGGTAGCATGGGGATTCTGACAAGATTCAGGGGAGCCTTCGGTGCTGCAAAGGCGAAGTTACTCCTCCAGCCCCGCTCAAAAATCATCGCAACGCTTCTAAATAGACTCGTTCCCTCGATTGAGCGGAATCCAGTGTTTGAAAAGGAAACAGTGGACGCAGGAATAAAATCTAACATCTTACGGACAAAGAGCTTACGGGAGAAAACAAGAAGGGGACTTGAGCAGTTGGAAGAGGAGAAGTGGATCTCTGGAAGTGAATCGCGAACATTCAGCAAATCTTTGGAAAAGACTTGAAACATCGAATTCCCAGATTACATCTTGACGAAAGTGTGCCATCCAGCGTCGAGTTAAATCACTCCTCTACCTGTAGACGTGCGTGCGAAAGACTGCTCAAAATCCAAGAAGATCTTGACTCCTCCATTGCCCAGAAGAGCCTTACTTCCTCCATTTTCGTTCACTCCTCCATGCATGCTTTGTCATTCTAGAATTCCCTTACCCTCCCATCCTCTTGCAGACGTTAGAAATAGCTAAGATAACCTGTGGTGGTGTAAAGACGCTGAAAACCTTCGTGTATCGGGGTGATCCCGCCCTCTTAACCGTTCTTTTCTTCCCCCCAGCCTCCAGATATCCTTTGATGAACTCTGTTGCAATCTGCTCTGCAGGATCTACTAGCGCGATGGGGGAGACATAGTGTCCTGAATAATAGAGGAACTCAGCTACGTCCCAAGCGTAGTTTCCATCTCTTGAAGCCTGCTCAAGATCAACGAAGAAGATCTTTCCATCCTGTGTGACTATGAAATTCTCTGGTTTGCAGTCTCCGAGACTGACCCCGAGTCTATGAGCCTCAGCGACTTTACTGCCTGTCTCTCTCACTACCGCAATCTCCTGAAGCTTCCCTTTGGATGAGATTATCTGCTTGATTATCTCAACCAGGCTCTCTCCCTCTATGAATCTCTCGAAGATCAAGCGTTCCTTGTAGCTTACGTGAAGAATCTCCGGAACGGCGAATCCACGACCGCGTAAGAACTGGTTTATTGCATACTCTTTTTCTTGTCTGGATCGACCGAGCACAGTGAGGGTCTTTGTACCGAGAGTCCATAGGGCCAAGGGGAACCATTTGAAGCCAAACCAGTCTTCAAACTTCTTTACCATAATCTTCTGTTCTTTGCCATTTTCCCAAAGCGTGAGTAGAAAGACCGTGTTCAAAACTCCACCCGCCTCTTTAACTTCTATGTTTGAGACGTTCTTGTCCGATATTATCTTCTCCGCGAAAGTTTCGATGGTGGTTCTGTCTGAAAGGGGAATCAACCCATTTGGCGTTGGCATCAATAAGTACTCTTCTGGGTCTTCTAGTCGAAAGGCAAGCTTTTCAGCCTCAACTCTCAGATACGATTCCTTGTTGGCTTTCTGGTTTTGGGCGAGTAGATTGGTTATTTTTGGGAATATGTTGAGAATGTGAAGGAGCATCCTCTTCTGAATTGACTTGAGTATTATGGGGATTCGGATTTTCTGCCTTCTGAAAGCGTTAATCAGGGTTTGAGTAACTTTGATGTATCCATCGGTAAGGTCAATCCATTTCTCTTCGGCCAGTTGATCGATGGCTGCGAGATAACCTTTCATAATTATGTCTGTATTTCTTGTTTTCAGGTCTTCTCTGAACATGTTGAGAATGCTGTGGGTAATGGGCGGGAACAATTTGGCTCTGCGCCTTAGTGTTTCGTGCATGAAATATTCGGCTTTTATGAGGAGCTCTTGAGATAACTCAGGAGATCCCAAAACGAGATTGTCTAGAAGCTCCCATACGATGCGTCTCTTCACCTTTATCTCTTGACGCCACAAGTATTCTTTGTTCATCAAAGGTTCATAAGGAAGCGTCACTTTTTCAGCTGTGAATTCGCCTAGCCATCCACTCTTAACGTCTCTTTCAAAAATCCTTCGATCAACAGTCAACGCAAGAAGGTGAAGATCTTCTAGGGATTTGGTGTGATATCTTAGCCCTTCTTTGCAGCCTGTGAGCAAGAGCAGAACATGAAGGGGACTCTTTGCATCTGCATAGCCACACGCCCTTGGGCCAAAGGAGCAAGCCGCTGTGATCTTGCGGGAGCCCGCTATATCCTCACAGATCTCTTGGATTCTTTCTCTTGGATAGTCGCTTAGGAGTTGAGTCATCTTGTCTCTTTCCTCAAGCCGCACCGCAGAGAGTTGCGATCTAACTTGTTATTTCATATCTTTAAGAGCTACTCTTCTTTTAAGATGAGTGTTTCGAGTTGCTTATATATCGAGGCTGCTTTTTCCTCAGTAAGGGGCCTGAATGAGCTCTTCTACTATTAATGCGCAAACATGGAAGGGTCTCTTCACGCTCTACAAGCTTGCAGAACTCGGTGCTTGTAGCAGAACCGTGAAGGTCTCAACCGAATATCTAGCGCAAAAGATGGGTGTCTCCCAGCAGACAGCCTCTCGCCACCTCATCCAGTTGGATGAAAGTGGTTGGATAAAGAGAATCATTACTCCTGATGGATGTTTGATCAGAATCTTGGATTCCGGAATTGCTGAGTTGAAGAAACTTCATTCTGGGCTGCAAATAATAATGGAGGCGCCTTATCCTCCCTCTGTTACCCTTGAGGGAGTGCTTTTCACTGGACTGGGCGAGGGTGCATACTATGTGACGAGGGATCGGTATCGCGGGCAGTTCATGGAGAAGTTGGGCTTTGATCCCTATCCTGGAACACTGAATCTCAAGCTTACCAGCGAGTATGACCTGAAGACGAGATCTGAATTGGAGACGTACCCTGGGATAGAGATTGAAGGCTTCAAGGATGAGTCTCGAACTTTTGGATCAGTGAAGTGTTATCCTGTCATAATCAACAACAAGGTGAAGGGTGCTTTGATATGCGCTCTACGCAGCCATTACAACTCTTCGGTTGTAGAGATTATCGCCCCGTCTTTTCTGCGCAGAAGACTGCAGCTGAAAGATGGGAACAAGGTGAAGGTGGAGATTCTGATTCTGCCATGAAGTGCAAGAGGATGGGATGCGTATGTGTCGACAGGATGTTTATTAATGTAGATTGGGACGCTCCAAGAAATCATGCAGAGCGCCTTTGATATGCAAGAATGATGTTCCTGAGGTTTCTTTGGGCTCTATTGAACTGTAGACTAACATGTTAAGTGAAAGGCTGCAACGGCCTGCTTTCCAGACTGGATGGTCTTGTTGAAAGCTTCGCAGGCCTGCTTGGTCGGTTGGATGATGAGTTCAATTCCCATCTCTCGCAGATGTTTTTTGGTTTCAGCTTGCACCTTCATTAATCCCGAGTAGCCTGTGCCAATGACAAGAACCTCAGGTCTCTTTTCAATCACCTCTCTTATGTCCTCTATGTATAGGCGGTGCCCTTCCCTTCTCCACCAGCCATCCTCCACGCGTTCCAGAAAGATTATGAGATCATCGGTGTACTCTTTCCCATCGACGATTATTCGACCAAAATCGTAGTGTTCTATCATCTCTTGGATTCTCCATACCACTATTTCTCGAATGCATGTGCTCTGTTAGATATCTTATAAGCTTTCATGAGGATCTTTGGATTATTGGATGAATGAGTGTCCGGCGATCCCGCTTTCTATAGGGAATAGATATTGGAGGCTGATTGCATGTTAATCACATGCAGAACGGCCACGTATGGAATCCTGTCAGCTCTTGATGTATGAGTTAATCTCTCCTAGACTAAACCGCTCAGTCTCGAGCACGTTCCTAACGAAATTTAGCAGCTTCACTCGCACATCCAAGGATAGATTGGGATACCAGATAGGTGAGGCGACAACTAAGCCTCTCCACGCGTAGAAAGGCTGAATAACCTCCAGGATCTCCTGATCTCCGGTCTCGTTAAGATAGTTCTCCCAGAACAGATTGAACAACTCCTCGAATGGTCCCCTAAGCTCTCCATAGGTCCGTAGAGAATAGAAGAGATAATTGATGGTCATGGCGCTCACATCGTCGGCAGCCTCTCCCCACTCACCTCTACTCCTATCTATGACGGAGAAGCCTGTGCCCCTTCTGAACAGAATGTTCCATGGATGATAATCGCCATGAACCTGTTTCACTCTATGCGTCTTCCTCTTCAGCCTCCATCTCCAATCTACGCAGCTCCTCTCAATCTTGCACAAGCCATTATCACTGATGTACTCAAGCCCTCCTGGATAACTGTCACATAAGCCCATTATACATTCCCCATGACCCACCAAGTCCCTGATGCGCCTAATATACAATCCAGCGTCATCACCTTTCACACTATGAATCTCCACGAGGTACTTCGACAGGACTAGACAACGCTCTCTGTCCTGCTTCGCCAGTTGTCTCCTCTCCATGACTCCGTCTAAATCAAGAAAATACGGTCGTCCTTTAACCCTCTGCGTGATGACAAAGAACTCCTCACAATCGCCCAAAGACTTCATACCTTCGTCTTTGGTGAAGGCCCCAACATCCACAGCCTTCACGTGTCTGGGGAGCCTACTGAAGGCGGAGTGCTGCCACAGTAGGATTCCTGCTCTGTCAGAGAAATGTTCGTGACCGAAGCCTCCTGGGCGCATCGTTTCTAAGATGACACTCTTCAGCTCCCTTCTCACGACAAATCTAATCTCGTAGGGGACACCATATCCAAATCCCTTCAGCTTCGCACGCGGCTTCGCCGGTTTTATCCCCCGCTTACCCAACTCACCAAAATAACGAACCTCAACATCAGCCCCAAAGACAGATGACAGGTACTCTCTCAGCTTGTCCAATTGCAACTCAAACACGCTCCAAACCATAATCCACATAATCAAGAAGAGTTAAAACTTTGCATCTATACGACACAGAACACGATTCCAACAAAAGCCAATAATAACTCAGAATGACATATCACTGAGGGCGTGACGTGAAATTGCGAATTCCA
>CP070749.1:975777-989946 GCA_020348365.1 Candidatus Bathyarchaeota archaeon | reverse complement strand
ACGATGATTATCAGTGTCAGCCACATATACATATCCCTCATTATCAATGGCAACATTTCTCGGATAATAGAGCTGCCCGTCACCAGAGCCAAAACTGCCCCATTTCAAGATGAAGACATACTCCGCCCCATACACCGCCTTGACCCCGCTCAAGAAGAGAATTGAAACCAGAACGGCTGCTAGAACCGTGGTTCTTTCAGGGTACTTCTGCATCATGAAACTTAGCCATTATATCATTCCTGACAGCAATTCTTTAACGTTTACCTATTATATCGCTCGAACGCTTTCTCAGTTCTCCTATCCGCGCGCGCAAGCGTTATAACGTTTCTTAGGGAATGGAGGGTTAAAATGAAGCTTTTTTCCAACGTTAAGAATGAACGATTCTGTGCTATTCACACGTGATTATGCGTATTTTACTCTGACCGCAGATTGAGATGTCAAGTGTTCCGGATTAGCTGTCTCTCTGCTTTCCTGATTATTTCGCCCATTTCCTTTTGAACATCCTTTTCAAGAGGCGCAGGCTGATGTTCCTTTAATATTTCCTTGGCCTTCTTCCTAGCAGCTTCTACGGTAGTTTTTGAACCAGCCTTCTTCCAGGCTTCATATGAGTGTCTGTCAGCTAATTCCGGAATGAAATGTTCTTTCCTCATATGCTCCAAGGTATGTTTCTCCGTAAGATAGTTGCCTCCCGGGCCAATCTTGTGGATTAAGTCGACAGCCAATGTTTCTTCGTTCACCTCGATTCCCTGAGCAAGTTGGTGGAGCATTCCGGCAATCTCGGCATCGATTATTAGTTGTTCTGGAGTGAAGAGTGTGCAGGCGTCTAGGAGTCCAAGCCCGCCTACAATGTCGTACCCAGCAAAGACGGGAAGAGTGCCCGTAACCGCTTTCTCGTAGCAGGCCTGGGCTCCGGGCATCTTCGCGTCGGTTGAGAAGCCCGCGGAAGTTGAAGGCATCTCGTAATATCTGGCGAGTTCGCTGGAGACTGCTGTCAGCAAACCGCACTCCGGACTTCCCGCGCACCACCGCAGATTCTTCATGTCGAAGTTTGAGGCCTCCGAGCTGTATAGCATCGGCGCCCCAGGCGCTGCCATCTGAATAATGACCAAACCGCTTAGCGATTCCGCGTTGCCAACAACCGTGGAGCCAGCGAGGGTTATTGGACCAGTTGCTCCTGCTTGGGGCATTGGCAGAAAATATACGGGCACTCCAGCTCTCGAAAACTCGATGGCAGCCTCAGTCGGTCCCTTGTCGTGTTTCAGAGGTGCAATGGTGCAGTGGCATGAGGAGATAATGGGTCTTCTCTTCAGTTCCTCCTTGCCTCCAACTGCAAGAGCAGCAATCTCAATCTGGAATCTTGCTTCGTCGGGAGTGGTCGTTGTCTCGAACATGACATGCTTTTCCGTGTTGGCTATTGATGTCTCCAAGTCATGCAATACTCTAGCAGGAGCAGGCATATCCTGTGATGTTATCATCGGCCAGTAGACGCCGATTGCTTCGATGTGATCGGCTATCTTGGCGCTCATTGCAAGGTCTTCTTTGATTGAAGATCTTCTCTCTCCAGTCTCGAGGTCAATGGTATGTGTTCCGCTTCCATCCGTACACAGGAACATTTGGCTGCCGTCTAACTTGAGATCGTTCTTGGGTTTCCTTGCATTAAGGGTGATCCTCTTTGGCTTTCGCGTCAGTGCTTCTTTTACGAGATGAGGGGGGATTAGGGCAAGATGCCGTCGATGATCCACTGTACATCCTGCTTCATCCAGTATTCCGAGAGCCTCATCGCTTTCGACGATTACTCCAGTCTTCTCCAAAACCTCAAGGGTGGCATGATGAATAGCGTCCAACGCTTCCTTGTCTAGAATATGGCAGGATGAGAGCTGGGATGTTGTGTCAAAACCTATCAACTTTGCTGGTATTCCCCTGCATAAGCTGAATGTTCACATGGTCTCTTCCATGTCGCTTCCCGAAAATCTTTCGGCGCTTCATACTTATTATTGCAGCAGCTTCTTGGCAACATTAACGGCTGCTATGGCGTCTTCTGCGTAGGCGTCGGCCTTGATTTCTTTTGCCCAAGCCGCTGAAACGGGTGCCCCACCTACGACTACCTTCACCTTATCCCTAAGCCCCGCCTTATTGAGAGCATTCACCACCTCAGTCATCTTTGGCATGGTTGTTGTCAGCAGAGCGGACATTCCGATGATGTCGGCCTCGACATCCTTCACTGTATCAACGAACTTTGATGTTGGCGTATCACAGCCTAGATCGTAAACCTCGAAGCCGCTTGCAGTAAGCATTGCGGCTACGATGGTTTTTCCAATGTCGTGTATGTCACCTTCAACAGTTCCGATAACTACCCTACCTAGGGCCTTTATTGATGTCCCTTCTGTTAACGCTGGCTTCAATATGGCAAGCGATTGCTTCATTGCTTGAGCTGCGATCATCAACTCTGGGAGGAAAATTTCTCCAGCTTCGAATTTTTCTCCAACAATCCTCAGGCCATCTCCTAAGCCCTGTTCAATTGCTTCAAGTGGGTCAAAACCAGTCTTGATGACCTCGTTGGCAGCTTCAACTGCACTCTCGACATCATACTTCAAGACGGCATCTTTAAGTCTGTTCAGAATATTCTCCGGCATGGCATCATTTCCTTAACGATAGCGTTGTGCCAAAAGATTGCGTGATTACTTTATATAAGTTCCTATTTGATCCTTTTTTGGAGTGGCGCGTCGGGGCTAGGATAATGAAGCAGCTTTCATCATTCTTTTGTGATTGCCAAGAATGTTGCTTTGTTCTTGAAGCATGCTTTGTTGGTCGCTTCAGCCCTTAGCCCAAGCGTCTTTCCGCTTTCTCGTATATTCTTATGCCTTTCTCCGTCAAATTGGCAAGGAATGGCCCCGGATCCAGACATTCAGGAGGGATGACCCCTCTGACTTCTATTTCGCCCTTGGTTAGCATCGTAGCCGCGACTGCTGGAGGTGTACCCACAAGAATAGACTCGGGCTGCGTGCCAGCCAGTATCTCATTCACCTCTCCAAGGCTTGTAGGGCAGCTGAGAGTGTAGTGTCTTTCTTTGCCTGCTTTCTCTCCCTTAACCTCTACTACACAGCAAGAGTATGCGTCATCTACTATACCGGCTTCTATCTTTCTAGGCAGCTCTGCTGGTGGGGGAATCAGCCTGACCAGAACATCAAGGGGAGCCACTTTGACACTCCTAACATCTACCGGCTTGTCACTTCCAAAGAGCTCACTCAGAATCTTGAAGGTCTGCAGCCTGTGAGAGTAGTGCTTGAACTCCACATAGTCTACGTCTTTGATGAAGCGGGGGAGTGTCCAGACTTCTTCATGGTCAGCCAGGTAACCTTTGCACGGACCCTGAGGGTCGTCTGGAAACGTGTAGGTCTCCTCTCCACTAAATGGGGGGAATTCTTTGTACTCTCCATTTTCATACACTAATCCCGCTGATGACCAGCCGGGTATTGCGGCTATAGGGGACCACATTACAAGAAATTCCTTCTTGCTCATCACATCAAGACATGTTTTCACACGTATTTCTTCCACATGGTCAAGCTTATCGGCGGCGTACCTTGCAAGGATATTCGTTATCCCCGGGGTTTTTCCCAAATCAAATATGGCGGTTAATCCGGCGTCCTCCCAATTGCTGCTCAGATCCAGCATCTCATCCTCCTCCTCACGCGTTGCGGTGGCAACATCCACGTA
Source organism: Candidatus Bathyarchaeota archaeon (assembly GCA_020348365.1). GTDB lineage: Archaea > Thermoproteota > Bathyarchaeia > Bathyarchaeales > Bathyarchaeaceae. Next base: position 986,232 of record CP070749.1, on the reverse strand, counting down.
GTGTGCTCCATTCGTTAGCGCCGCGTTCATTACATTTAGGGTCGGGCTTCGCTCGCCAACCCATGTTGCTACCATATTAATTACGACGTCAACTCCCTTGGAAGCCTCGACCACTTGATGAGGTTTCCATGCATCAACACGCTGCGGACGCACCTTCTCACTCTTCAACCTGTCTGCGAATTGCCTAGCTCTCTCTAGATTCAAATCAGCACATATTACTTCAGACACTTGATGATTCTTAGCTAGCCACTTGACAGTGGCTGAGCCTTGGGCACCGCATCCTCCTAAAACCAGAATGCTCGACATATCGGGTCAAATGAAGTATTCTCTCTCATAATTTAAGATTGACATCGCAGCAGACATGTTCCAAACCTTAAAGTAACACCATTTCCATGGAAATCAACTGCATGAATGCAACTGTAATTGAGAGTTAAATGCATGCATGAAGTACCACCATCATACGCTGGCAAGATTCTGCGGGTTGATCTGTCTGCGGGTAAGGCTGCAACGGAGCCCCTACCCAGGGCGCTGGTGAAACAGTGGTTGGGAGGTAAAGGAATCGGAACCTACCTCCTCTACAACGAGTTGAAGCAGTATATAGACCCGCTTGGACCCGACAACAAGCTGATCTTTGCGACTGGTCCTGCAACTGGAACAGTATTGCCTCATAAAGGATACATTGTATGTTATAAATCTCCACTCACTGGCATATATGCTAGTTCAAGTTCTGGCGGGTCTTTCGGCGATGAGTTGAAGCGGGCGGGATTTGATGTTCTAATAGTGAATGAAAGAGCGAGAAAGCCGGTATATCTCTGGATAGATGATGAGAGAGCTGAGATAAGGAACGCTGAGCACCTGTGGGGAAGGGATGCCCTCGAAACGAACGACATAATCAAGGAGGAACTGGGGGATGTAGAAATCAAGGTGGCACGGATAGGCATTGCAGGAGAGAGACTGGTGAAGTTCGCTTCAATCTTGAACGATTACTCACGAATGGCTGGCAGGTGTGGACCCGGCGCGGTCATGGGGTCAAAGAACCTGAAGGCTATTGCAGTGCGAGGAACAAATCCCATTGAAGTTGCCAAGATCGATGAGCTAATTGAATTCATGAGAGGGCTACTTGAAACCGTCAAGGAAACTCCTTCAACAGGAACCGCATATCCAATGTGGGGAACGCCCGGAGGAGTCAACGTTGCTAATCTGCAGGGAGTGTTTCCAACAAGATACTGGCACAAAGGCGTACTGCAAGGCTTCGAGAAGATCAATGCTGAGACCATGAGAAGGAGGATCGTGATCAAGGACAAAGCCTGCTATACATGCCCAGTAAACTGCTCTAAGATTGTCAGAGTCAAACAGGGACCCTATGTCGGATCAGTCTTGGAGGGACCGGACTATGAAACACTCTACACCCTCGGTGGGCTTCCTGAAAACAATGACCTTGAAGCGATAGTGAAAGCGCACGAGCTGTGCGATAGCCTCGGAATGGATGCTATGACAGCAGGAAACGCTGTAGCATTTGCTATGGACTGCTATGACAGGGGCATCATATCGAGCAAGGACACTGATGGCGTTGAATTGACCTTTGGAAACAAGGAGGGGCTCATCCAAATGATAGAGAAAATCGGGAGAAGAACAGGGTTTGGCAATGTACTGGCAGAAGGAGTGAGAGCAGCCGCAAGAATAATTGGCAGAGGAGCAGAAACGCTGGCAGTCCACGTGAAGGGACTTGAGCCGGCGGGATATGACCCCAGAGGACTGAAGGGAGTGGCATTGGCGTTTGCAGTCGCTGACCGCGGGGCATGCCATTTGACAGGGTCAATATATACTTACGAGATGAGAGGGGACATAGATAGACTCGCCTACGAGGGAAAGGCAGCTCATCTGAAAGAGTTGGAAGAACGATTTGCGATTTGCGACACTATGATCTTCTGTCGCTTTATGAGGGACGTTTATGATTTGAAAACTCTAACGAAGGCAACTGAGCTGCTGGTAGGATTTAGATTGAACGAAAGGAAACTCAGACTCATTGGAGAGAAGACAATCAATCTCGCAAGGGCTTTCAACGTGAGAGAGGGAATAAGCAGGAAAGATGATACCTGGCCAGAGAGGTTCTTTAAGGAGCCCCTGCCCGATGGCGCCTCAAAGGGTCAAGTAATAGATAAAAGCCGATTCGCCAAGATGCTCAACGAGTATTATAGGCTGAGAGGATGGGGCGAGAACGGCATACCAAGCAAAGAGAAACTTGGAGAACTCGGATTGAATTACGGGTCTCAACATTTGGAAACCCCTTAACAAAGGAGATTACTGGATGTGACGCGGAAAGTCATTGCCTGTGACCAAGAGAAATGTACTGGGTGTGGAATCTGTGAGCTTGTCTGTTCAGCCACTAAAGAGAAGAACTTCAACCCACTGAGATCTCGGATTCGAATCACGAAAATCGAACCATTGATTGATGTGGCGTTAGCTTGCCGATTCTGCGAGGATGCTCCCTGCGTAGCGGCTTGTCCTAGAGAGGTCTTGATCCAGAACGAAGCAACCAGCATTGTCCTCGCAGAAGAAGACAAATGCACAGGTTGTGGCTGGTGCATTGAAGCTTGTGAATTCGGAGCCATAACCTTCAATGCTCATAGAAAGACTATGATTGTCTGCGATCTTTGTGATGGACTGCCAGTATGTGTTGAATTCTGCCCAAGGGATGCATTGGAGCTGTCGACGCCGAGAGTCCTGTCAGACAAGGCTAGAAGATCCGCTGTAGAGAAACTCTTCTGAAACAGGACGGACCGGGGAAAAGCTGCGCGTGGGCCTTGATTTCTCCATTAAATCTCCGCGTGCGCACAGGCTGAATTATGCAACGAGTTCGAGGGCTTTCAGTTTCTCTTTTCTTGGACGGCCTTCTTCGTCCCATCCCCTCAGTTGGTAGTATTCACCAAGCATCTTGTCAAAGTCTGCGCGGGCAACGACATGTCCCTCAGCCCGGCCTCCTTTCAAAGGGTCTTTCGAGATCCTCTCAGGCAGGGTATCATTTTCCCTTGAGATTCCTTCTCTCACGTTGAATTGTCGCGTCTGATTCCATACCCTTTCCCCAATAATCTTCACGTCTTCTTCCTTGAGATTCCAGCCGGTTGCTGCGGAACAGAGTCTGGCGATGTTGGGATATCCTATGGCGTAGAAGTCACATACCACCAAGCTCCACTTCACAGAGTACAGATTCTGATCGTCTATGACAAGTTGAGCCTTCCCTTCCGTGGTGAAGGGATCGAGATCTCCGAATGCTTCGCTGTTTGCAGGCCAAGCTCTCAAGTGACATGCTCCTCTATCTGAGACGGCGTAGGCTAGAGCCATGCCTATTGATCCTCTGGGATCATATCCGGGATATTCCAGCCTTTTCGCATGAACCGTGAAGTGGCCAGATCCTTTCCCAATCTTCTCTGCTGCTCTGCTCACTCCTTCCGCTAAGATGTCTCCAATTGATTCTCTGTAGGCAATTAATTTTGGCATCTCGATGTAAGCCTCAACATTGCCGAAAGTTAGTTCGAGACCGTTTGTGTCTTTCTCGGTGATGATTCCCCGTTCATAGCATTCCATGGCAAAGGCGATCGCATCACCAGTGGATATAGTGTCTAGGCCAAGTTGGTCACAAAGCAGGTTGTATTTTGCTATAGCTGCTAGGTCACTTATGTAGCAGTTTGCCCCGGCCATTGCCAGAGTTTCATATTCTGGACCCTCAACTATTGTACCAGCAAATGGGCCTTCCTTGACTTGGGTTAGGTTGCCGCAGCCGAGCGGGCAGCCGTAGCAGGCTCTTCTTCGCACTAGTATCTTCTTTATGGCGACCTCATCTATCTTATTCACGTGCTCAAATACGCCCATTTGAAAGTTCCTTGTTGGAAGAATCCCTGCTTCTTGGACCATCCGCAAGAAACCGGGTGTACCATCAATCTTGGCCCATTCGTTATCAGGGGTTAATACATCGTCTTTTGTGATCTCTTGAGAAAGCGCAATGAAATCTTCGATTTTTGGCACGCTTATGCTTTGATGTCCACGAACGGCGACAGCCTTTAAGTTCTTTGACCCCATGACAGCTCCGGCTCCTCCTCTTCCAGCGTGTCGATAGAGGTCAACTGTTATACAAGCCATCTTTGCGAGGTTTTCACCAGCAGGGCCGATGGCGGCAACCTTGACCTCCTTGTCCTCTAGGTCTTCCTTGATCCGTTTCTCAGTTTCATGAATGTCTAGACCCGAAAGGTCTTTCGCGTCCTTGAATTCAGCCTTTCCATCTGCAATCCAGAGATAAGTGGGTTTCTCGGCTTTCCCCGTTATTATTGCAGCATCGAAGCCTGCAAACTTCAGCTCCGCACCAAGATAGCCCCCGACGTAGCAGTCTAGAAAAGCTCCTGTCAGCGGAGACTTAGTGAGCACAGCATACCTCGAAGCGCATGGAGCCGTTGTGCCGGTTAGGGGACCAGTCATAATTATCATAACGTTCTCGGGTGAAAGAGGATCGGTATTGGGTTTCAGCTCCTCGAATAGATATTTGGCACCCAAACCTTTCCCGCCGATGAACATCCTTGCCCATTGCGTGTTCAGGTCCTCTGAAGAGGTCTTCTCACGGCTCAGATCTACTCGCAATATCTTGCCTACATATCCTCCCTGCATCTCTCTCACCTACTCGGTAACCTCAAGGGTTCCGGTCGGGCAGATTTCGACGCATCGAGCCTTTCCCCTGCAAACATCGCATTTTATCGCATACATCTCAAAGGGATCAAGCCGCAAGCCATTGTAAGGGCATGCATCGACGCACGTTCCACAACCGTTGCAGGCTTCTTTGTCAACCACGTAGATTCCGAGTTCTTCATCTTCGACAATAGCCTCAACTGGACACGCGTCCACACATGGATGCTCTTCGCAATGAATGCAAACGTATGGGCGTACGACCAGTTGGTCAGGCAACAGTGATTCGATATATAAAGCAGCCCTCGACGGATTGAAATTTCCGACGAGCCTCGCTGAACACACGGCGCCACATAGTTGACACCCCGTACATCTTTCAGGAAGGATTTCTAGCCTCAATTATCAGCCTCCAACACATCTCTCGATTATTGTTATCTCACGAGGAAAATCAACTGCAAAGATTATATAAAAGCCTTGTTGAAGCTGCTTTGCACACATGCTCTAGAATTGTCATTGTTGAGTAGGTGTGCCAGACGAAATCTTTGATTGGGTAGAGCAACGTGAGGACATGATGAACCTTGGCACGCAGATGTTCATTTGATCTCTCGTAGAGCGGACTCTGTGATTACCAGGGCTTTCTCAATGGTTTCCTTCTGATGCGCGGCTGAGACAAGCCACTGTTCGCCTCCTTCCAGCAGTCCTGGTGGTGTGAGTACTCCATGGTTGAGTAGGCTGAACCAGAATTCCCAATTTTTCTTCTTGTCGTAGGTTGACGCTGTTCTATAGTCTACCACTTCCACGTCGGTGAAGTACACGGTTCCTGACGGCCCTATATGCGGTACTTGTGCCTCAAAACCAGTATCTTCTACGGCGGCTTTCACACCACTCGCTAGATCTTCACCGAGATCATTCATTTGACTTTGGGCATGTGTGGTCATAACATGTTTTAGGCAGGTTAATCCAGCGGTGACGGCGACTGGATTGGCGTTGTATGTGCCTGCATGTACGGCGTGTCCCAAAGGGTAAATGTTGCTGAAGATGTCTTCCTTTCCACCAAATGCTCCAGCGGAAAAACCTCCAGCGATAGCTTTACCGAGTACGACTATGTCTGGATCCACGCCATAATATTCACACGCGCCACCAGGGGCAATTCTGATTCCTGTCTTCACCTCATCAAAAATCAGCAGAATGTTATATTCCTCTGTAAGCTTCCGGATATCCTTCAAATATCCCTGCTTGGGAAGTACCAAGCCCATGTTCATTGGAACTGGCTCCATGATTAGTGCAGCAATCTCGCCTTCATGTTTTCTGAATAGGGTTTCCATAGCTTCTACATCATTGTATGGTGCCACAAGAGTGTTCTTCACCGTAAGAAGGGGTATTCCCTCTCCATGCACATAGAGAGTTGGTGCCCATCTTGGCCCGGCTTTGCTCAGCGGTGGAAAAACGCTGACCAATAGATAGTCGTGAGCTCCATGGTAGCAGCCCTCAATCTTCACTATCTTGTCCTTGCCGGTGTGCGCACGGGCGAGTCTAAGAGCATGCATGGTCCCCTCGGTGCCACTATTTGTAAGTCTGAACATATCCATTGCAGTAAATCGCCTCAGCAGCTCTTTTACATATTCGGCGGTCTTCTCATGCGGTATTCCGTACATACTCCCCTTTTCTAACTGCTCTTTTACAGCCTCCACAATCTTTGGATGGGCATGTCCAGCTATGAGCGCCCCAAAGGACATACAATAGTCTAGGTACTCATTCCCATCGACATCCCACACTCTACTCCCCGATCCACGCTTGAGGAAGATCGGATATGGCTCGTAGTAGCGAAATCCGCTCCCAGCACCACCAGGGATAACCTTCCTAGCAGCTTCCCACAGTTCCTTTGATTTGGTCGTTCTCTTAGCGTAGGTGTTGAGGATTTTTTCTCGGACAAACTCTTCAATCAAAATTTGACCTCCTCAGTAGTTGCGTTTATGCTTTCCCTTTGAACATGCTCCCTTTATTATTTTCTGTATCATGCGCACACATGCATGTATGGATAATCTGGATGAGTATCAGTCCTATACGTTTTGAATGAAAACGATGTGTACGTAACATCTTTTAACAGGTATCGTTTGGTTAGGCAACAAAATGGAGGCTGAAAATATGGCTAGAAGAAGCAAGAAAGAGAAAGCTGCAGGTCGGGAACAGCACAGACAGTCGCAGAGAACTAAGAAGATGAAGCGGAAACAGAGAAAGAACGTTTCACTCCCCACAAGGCATAAAAAGTAATGTATCTTTCTGTAAGCGTTAAATGAGCCTTTCTAGGTTCTCAACTTTCCAGCAAAGAAAAATCTTGGAAAGCTATAAAACCTAGAGGCCCTACTTTGGTCTAGTGATCGAGTTGGGTATGGGAAAAAGCTCAAAGAAGAAGCCAATGACCAAGAAGGAAAGAGCCGAAAAGAGAAAAAAGCACAAGGAGAAACGCTCAAAGACTACGTAGTCCGTTCTTCCATTCGTGCATTGTGTTTGCATGCATGCGTGCACCCTCTGATTTAAAGCCTCAGACGCATGAACATTCTCAATCTTAACAGAAGCCTGATTTCTCGACATCTCAACCGCCGCATGCACGCAATAAAACCGCTTTACCATCTGTAACAAGTATGGATGCGCAGGATGTCCTTTACGCAACTTTAAAATGTCTTGCGCCTCTAATAGAGACTATGGAAGTTAAGGATTCTTGAAAAGAAAGAAAGGGAAGAAAAGAATAAAGAGAGAAAAAAGAAGAATCGAACAGAGAAAGCAGGCTAAGAAAAGCTAGTGCATGCAGGCAACTACAGGAGGAGTTGACTGATTAATAGCCAAAAGGATAAAGCAGTAGTAAAAAGAGAGCCCAAGAGGATATTTGTATGCTCAAAATGCGAGGGAACCGAAGTGCTTTATAGCTATGGGAAAAAAAACACCCTATGCAAGAATTGTGGGACGCCGCTAAGCGAGTTCAAGTTCAGGGAATAACATGCAAGCGATCGCGCGCGCAGCAATCACTTTCCGGGGAATGCATGCAAAGGCAACCTCATGGTAATCCAATATACGTAGTTAACTCACAGAATGTGGTGAGACTAGGGAATATTCCAAAGAAACTGAAAGCCAAACCAAAATCATCCACATTTGAATCCGTCTGACTCCTGATGCCACATGCATGCACGAAATCGATGAAGTATCCCATCTTCAGTACCTATAATAATGCCTTGATAAAAGCTATGGATGAGGGCTACAACTCTGCAGATTAGGACGATTGCAGCCATTCTGATGTTGTTTGCCGTAGCATTGCTCTTTCTAAACAGCTACTTAGAATCAGGATGGGTATGGCTGATATCTGTAGCATTGGTGATAGTTGCAGTTCTAGTCTATTTCATTCCTACACTGAGAAAATGAAGAAGTAGCATGTATACAAGGCGAAAATGTTCTCTCGCCGCGCGCGCTACGGTCTAACCTACACCCGCCTACAGAAGAAAATGTTCTAAATAGCTGATTGAGTCTAGAAAGGCAACCTTATCTGTTCTTCATATTCCTTATTCATAACTGTTAGATAACAATTCAATCGAAGATTATTCTCAGTGAGACTTTATGGGATTGAGAGGACTCTCATTAGAATGGTTCCTTGCTGGTGGTGTCACAGGATCTTTTGGTTCTTTTCTGTTTTTTCTCTACATTCTTGAGGAATCCTTGAATCGGCATGTCCCATTCTATTTGTGGCTGGGAATCATCCTATTGGCAATCTGTGATGCTCTCTTTGTCGTCAGCTCTTATGGAAGATATCGGAAACTAAAATCAGAGATAGAGAAAGGCAAACGATAAGTGATTGTAATCTTCAGAAGAGAATATAACACTCCTAGATGGTGTTGTGTATTCCAAGGATATTGATTGTGTCTATGATAACTACGTCGAGATGCGCGCGCATGTTTGATGTTCAACTTCACCACTAATCCCTACAGGGGAACAAGGTTAAGCCCCTCTACGAGGTAGAGGGACCCCTCCGTGTTTTCACCATCATTTCCTATCGGGTAGCAGCATGGTCGTTGAGGTTTTTCCTATGCAGGGTCCCGCGCGATTCTTCTACATCAAACATTTGATTCACCATCGAATCCTTTGATCTGTCCATCAGACTGTTTGATTCTACCATCAAACATTAATCGAACAACTTCAAGCCAACATCAAACTATCTGATAAATGTTCGATTTATCCATCAAACATATAGATATATGTCTAATTCAACATTGCGCGTACACTCAGTTGTAGGCCAAGATATCTCTCGTGAAGAACTGAAGAGACGAGACCGAAGATACAAAGAGAAAGCATCGGAAAGAGAAACCTAATAATGCATAACATGCATGCATCGGGAATGTGCTAGGGAATCTAGCGCGCGCAAAAAAATAAAGGAAAGACCTACTGGTTCAAGCAAGATTTGCATGCAATCGGGAAGTAACATAATTCGTTTACGTTTCCCATTAATCAACGTAAATTTATCGATTGCATGCAAAAAGATAGCTGAACTTAGTGAATCCCTATTTTACCTTCAGGCTTTGCCTTCTTTCTGGTGACGTATGACTGAATAGTTTCATATGTGGGATTAGCGCTGCCACGAGTTTGTTCTCAGCCTTCTTGAGGTGTTCTTGAAATGTTGTGCGTGGCACTTTCTCTTTGGCGGCAATTGACTGAATGTCAGAGTCCCTTGGCAGGTTGTAATAGCCATGTCGGTGTGCCGTAACAAGGGCGGTCATCTGTCTCTCAGTTAACCCCGAGAAGAGAGCGTCTGCTGAGAGAGTTAGGGAACTTGCAATGAACCCGTCAAAAGGAACCTTGCGCAGGATCTTGTAGACCCATCCCCAATTGTCAAAGCGTCGCAGAAGCTCCTCCAGATCCTTGTGTTTGAAGACTATGAGCCGATGATATGACCAGCCGTTTTCTATCATGTTTGGGAAGATGTTGAGGATATCCAATTCCCCGATATGTCTTACTATCGTGTCTTGTTTCATACAATAACATTCATGCACGTTTAGGTAGAGCCGGCGATCATCAGATATTTCCTCAATTACGCCCATAATCGGGCGTGCTTGAATCTCCTTCATGACAAGGGCATAATCTTCCGGGTTCCTCACAACAACCTCAATAACATCATTCTCTCTGTTGCACCAAATGAATATACTCATTGATGGAAACCTGCGAGTAACATCCGTATAAAATGAGTTGGGTATGGCTACTTTTATAGCAACTTCATGTAATGTCATTTCAAGAGCACCAAGATAGAAACTGGCAGTGTCAAATATATCGCTATAGCCGTCATATGACGTGTTATCGACTACCGTTATATGACGGCACAAACCCTAAGTCCCTCTTCATCCATAAATCTGCGTGTGGTGCTTAGAAGTGCAAAAGACGAATCCTTTGCGAAAAGGCTCTTTCCTAAAAACTCTGCTTCTTGCGCTAGGAATGGATAGAGACTCAGTCTCCCCTTGTCTGTCCCAAGTAGAGATTAGGTCCAGTGGTTCAGTGAGTTGCGTGCCTCCTGGCTTCGCAAGAACTGCATGGTTAAAGGCGGAACAGGCCAAAGCCAATGCGCTTGTAGAAATGGAACGCCGAAAAGCCTTCATCTTCTTTTAGCAAGGGTTGATCGAACAACCCTTTCCCCTCTTTTATGTTTTGTATGAGTGTGCTCTTTTCAGGGAATCACTCATCTGCATGAGAATGTCATCGTTCTCTTGATGATTGTCTCGTTTCTTTGACAACCGCAACTGGCGCTACATT
>CP070749.1:953725-975677 GCA_020348365.1 Candidatus Bathyarchaeota archaeon | reverse complement strand
TCGGCAGAGCCTTCTGCGGCTGGGCCTGCCCTTTTGGAGCCTTTCAAGACATCCTAGCAGTCTTCAACAAAAGAAAAAGAAAGCTAAAGTCCTTCACCTATTCTAAGTTCGCCATGCTACTGATCGTTATGATTCTAGCATGGATTACTATGGACACCTTCTTCTGCAAGCTCTGCCCCGCTGGAAGCCTCTTCGCAGCTATCCCGGCTCCCTTCTTCTATCCATCGCTGAGACTGGGCTTCTTCTTCTATGTCCATATAGCAACCCTAATCTTGACGATTCTTCTGGTACTGATTTTCTCCAGATTCTGGTGTCGCTATTTATGTCCAGTGGCCACCATAGGCACCTTCAACAAATTCTCTCTCCTCACCGTATCCGTCGATCCAACGAGATGCACAGAATGCTTAAACTGCTTAGATATGTGCCCGATGGGGATAGACAAATTGTCGCATATAGGTTCGTCAAGCGATTGTATCCTGTGCGGGAAGTGCGTCGAAGCCTGCCAGACAGACGCCTTAAAAATGCATGCAAGGAAATGAAACAAGCCTTATTAAACATCCACTGCCAGAATTACGTGATATCATATGCGAGTTAGAGCCAGTGTCCTTCTAATTCCGTTGATCCTCATGCTTTCTTTCAGCATCAGCCCCGTGGTTGGAAAAGAGGAAGCACCAGATTTCACATTGGTTGACATAGACGGAAAACTATTCACTCTATCCGAGTGTCCAGCGAAAGTTGTCCTTATAGAATTCTTTGCTACATACTGCCTTTTTTGCAAAGATGCGCTTCCGACATTCAGGAATCTGTATAGCGAATATTCTCGAGACGAATTAGAGCTAATCTCTATAAGCCCAGAAGGCGAAGGTTCTCTTAGAAATTTCGCCCAGCAGTACAATATGGAATGGATTGTTGCTAGTGATCTGACTGGTGGTATTTCAGATGCCTATCTTGGTCTAGATGCTAGAATACCGCGCACGTTCCTTGTCGCAAATGGCACCATTCATTACAATCTTCTTGGATGGAGTGTTGAGAGGGGAGACCCATCAAACCTACGTTCTAGAATTAATTCTTTGCTTTCTGGAACGGTAAACGGTGGAAACGGGGACTTCGACGGGGATTCTGACACTGGGCAAACTGGGCCACCTTACATGCTCATTGCCATTATAGGAGGTGCAGTCATAATTCTCCTGGTTGTTGGTATAGTTATTGCGAGTCAACTGTTAGGGTGGTCCGAGCAATCTAGGAAACACCGTTCTTGCAAGGGCGAGGGCTGACAAACTCTTGCAAACCTCTTTCTATCTTCATTGACTTAAATGAGTTCTCACCAAATATCTTGAGGGGATAGTGCTGGAAGCGCCTTGCTTAAGAGTTCCCAAGACTTCAGGCGAGACAGCTATAGTTATCCTCAGAAATCTCAATCTTCTCAATCGAGAGTTGACGGTTGAGCGGATAGGAGCTTATCTATGCATACCCTTGGTCAAGATGCCACTCCCCGCCAATATCAAAGAACTCAGGAAGAATCTTTCCAAGTTTGAGACGCTTACTTACAATTTTCCTAAACGCATTAAGCGTCACCACAGTCTAATGGATGTGCTGGAGGGCAAGCTGCCTCCTAATCTCTTGATGAGTCTGCCACGTGCGATCGATTTTGTTGGAGAGATTGCAGTAGTCTCGATTCCTCTTGAGCTTGAGCATCATAAGAACACAATTGGAGAGGCGATAATGAGCCTGCACAAACACGTGCACACTGTCCTAGCGAAATCAAGTGCAGTCGAAGGAGTCTATCGCCTGAGGGAGTTCCAAGTCATAGCTGGCGCTGGAGAGACAGAAACGATTCATAAGGAGTATGGCTGCGCTTATCATGTAGACCTAGCCAAAGCCTACTTCTCGCCCAGACTATCCCACGAGCATGATCGAGTTTCGTCACTGGTTCAGGAAGGAGAGACTGTAATCGACATGTTCGCTGGAGTGGGACCATTCTCAGTTCTGATTGCCATGAGACACGAGGATATTCATGTGTACGCTATAGATGTGAACCCAGACGCCATCCACCTGTTGAAAAGAAATGTCAGGTCGAATCGTGTAGTTGGAAGAGTGACACCGATGCTCGGAGACGCTAGACAGATCGTCAGAAAAAGGCTGACCAGTGTTGCGGATAGGGTTATCATGAACCTGCCCGAAAGGGCGAGAGAATACGTTGATGTAGCTTGTGAAGCTGTGAAGCCAGAAGGAAGTGTCATACATTATTATGATTTCACGAAGTCACAGAACCCATTGGAAGCTTCCAAGGCTCGATTAATCGAAGCCGTGGAAAGGAGTAACCATAGCGTGACAGAGATTTTGTCGGCAAGAAAGGTTCGAGCGATCGCGCCATATGCTTGGCAGATTGTAGTCGACGCCGAAATCAGATAGTTTTTTGCCACATTTCGCGCGCGTTCTCAGTAGAATACACGCGTTTTCGACGATGAAGGTAAGTTTGAATCTGACTCTTGTCTAATCCCTCTTTTTCATGCGTGCATGCGCATCCTTCTGTGCATGTAGATTTCATCATTTGGGTGTCTTAACGTAATACAATCAGGTAATCTCAGCCGTAAGAGTTACTATAACCTTTTGACTGGGATTCTTCAGCTTTTCAATGAGTTCTCTCGAGAGGTTGCTGGCAGCCTTATCCGATCTTATAGCTACTGTACGATTGCAGACGTAGTCGCTCTTCCTCAGAACCAAGTCAGTAGGATGAGTAAGCAGCAATCGAGGAGACCCCTTCGCTTTCACAATTTCCGTCACTCCGCCAGCTTCAACTGTGATTGTAATCTTCGCGACGTCGTTTCTTGCAGCTCCTTTGAATTTCAGAGTCAAATCCTTCACGCCTTTCGTTGCGCCCACGGCTATTATACAGTCGCCACGCTTGGTGAGTGCCTTCTCTTTCGTGATTTCGAAGGTAGTCTCATGGGTTGAGCGGATGTTCTCGTGTCCGTAAGCACTGATCTTTTCAACTACTCTCATAGACTTCACGTCAGAATGTGCGTCAAAGCAAGAATCGCTACGCATGATGATTAGGCTTTGTAGGTTTTGAAGTTCAACCTCAAAGTTGCTAGATCTATTCAAGAACCTCTATGGAGTCCACTTTTCCGTCTCCATCTAGATCGAATCCTTGGATTACTGCTGCAAAGGGTTCTTCATCGCTGAATTTCAGTAGGGCTTCTTTGTAGAATCTTGTCAGGGCTAGAACGCAAGCCTTGGTCCCCACAGCTTTGTTGCCTGCGAGGACTATTATCCTCTTTTCTTTGTTCCAGGGGTTGACTATTCTTGATATGACTCCAACGGTGTCTGCGGTATAGGTGTCTCCTGTCTTCTCTGAGACCAGTCCGCCGAAGAGAAAGCCGTGTTCGGAGGGCATCATGCTAAATCTTATCGGCAGGAACCCATTGACTTCTTGGGTGATCAGATTGGTTCCAGGGCCCCCTGCCAGAACCATGTTGTTCTCTTCCTCCTTTTCAGCCTTGATATCCACATCGAGCTTCACAATGAACTCCTCTGGCAACTCAACGAACTGACCTAGGAACAGCGCCAAATAAGAAGCGTAGTGTCCATCTCTTGCCCTAGCCTTGAATGGACCGTGAGGATCTGGGCTTCCAACCACAATCTTCCCATCGAAGATGCCATCCTCCCTCAGAAAGGGGTTGAGAAATCGTTCTATTCTTTCGTCAGGGATTGGAACCGAAACCGTCTTTACTTTCTTGTACCCGAAGGGAAGCTCGACTCCAAAGGCCGGGAAAGAAGTTCTATAGTACTTTGCAGTGGCTCCTTTCTTTTCCTCTTCTCTAACAATCTTGATTGCACCAGCCTTCTTGAGTTTTCTGATATGGTAGTAGACCTTTTGCTCATGAACTTTCAGTTTTCTCGCTATCTCCATGGGATACATCTCTTTCTCGCCTACAAGCTCGAGAATGCTCCAGCTGAGATTGCTTAGGAAAGCTCCAAGTCTCTTTGAATTGTCAAAAATGGCGATGTCTTTGACCTTATATCTTCTCTTTTCACCGCTGAGTAGGAGCTTCTTCTTCATGATTCTCTACTAATGGGATTCCTTTATAAACATTCTTTTAGTGGTTAGCTGTGCGCGTCCAGCCTTGCATCGTTTCATTCTTTCTAGAGATTCCATCGGGGTGCTTGACAGGACAAGTATTATATATTCACTAGCTTCAATACAATTTTTTAGCTGTGCATTATATGGGGAGAAGAGTTTGAGCACTCAAATTGAAAATGTAAGAAAAGACGTTCGAATGCGCAATGAATCTGATCCCATGATGTCGAATGCTTGGCTTCTCGTCTACTTGATACCAGTCTTCGCCATAATCATAGGAATAGGAGCCATTTTCTTGGCCGCTCTGGGCATGATGCTATTTCCAATGGATGGCGCTGGATTTGCTCCATTGCTCTTTGGAATATTCTTGATACCCTTGCTTTTGCTGGTCGGTTTCATAGTGTCACTAATACTCATATACAAACTCATCAAGAGGCGCAACACACACTTCAAGAGACAACAGTTTCTACTTGATGACATTGTAAAAGCGGCTAAGACCATAGCAGAGAAAAAGGGCGTTGACGCTGAAGTCGGGTTGTCATCCTGTGAGAGAACCGTAAGGGAAGCCAAGGCTGAAGAAACCGAAAAAGGCGCTATGCTTTGGGCTATCTTGTCCGCGATCATATTCATAGCAGAATGGTATATCAATTACTTCTTGATGAAGGACTTCTACAAGCACGAAAGAAGAGAAGATGGTTTCTGGGAGGACCTGAGCAAAGTATTGGACAAATGTGGCATTAAGTTCTCTGCTCCCAGAAGAAGTGTGATCCTGCCAAACAGAAGCTTCGTCCTCTACCTGATTCTGAGCATAATAACCCTGGGCTTATTCAGAATCTACTGGCTCTACGTCCTGTTGAACGACCCGAACGAGCACTTCAAATACCACATACAAATCGAAGATCAGCTCCTGAGCACACTAGAGTCTGCGAAACTGTAGATTACCAAAACGGTCTTTCAGAGTCTTTCGTGGCGGCCTACATCCCCAGCAGATAGGGGGTTATATACGTCTCTATAAGAGCCGCTATCATGAGCAACACCAATGACACCACAGCTAGGATTACAGTGTCTTTCACATCTCGCCTCAATTTCGCGACGTCCACTTCTTCGCCGATGGCCCTTTTCATAACTGCTTCAGTTGCTGTTATATGCCACCGTATTATGGATGAGAATTGGAGGATGAATGCTGGTATCTCTACTATGCCGTGCGGTGTCAATCCCAATATCGGATACAGGGCACCATAAGTGATTCCAGCTGTGACAGCCACAACACCTATTATAACCCCATTAAGCAGAAGCTCCAGGCCTAGAATGAACGTGCCCAACAAAGGTATCCAGACGAGTATCTTGACGGGATTCCAGAAATGACCCACATTATTCAAGAAGATGAAGAAATAGAGATCTTCAGTGAATGCTGGTGGAATCGCGACGTATCTTCTTTCCGACTCCGCCATCGACCAAAACCAGTCTGACAACCCTGGAGCCACGGAGAAGAACGTTACCGTCATAATCATGGAGATGAAAATAATCAGAAAGAATGATAGAGCAGTCACCTTAATTATCGTCCTGTTCCTGTAGAGACAATACTGAAGCGTCTCTTTCGCCTTGGTTAAGTGATCCATCGGGCAAGGGGTCCTACATATGCATGCAACCAATGGATGATTCTTCGTGCTTATAAACCCGGGGAAGAACCATTCTGAAATCCTCTTCAGTGGTCAGACAAGATGTTTCGCAGAGACCCTGCAAACTCTATAATTCTTTCTTTAGGATTGTGACGGGTTTCGCAAAAATGCTTATAGAAGGCTTTAGGCTCTAACTAAGGCTACTTGCAGTAGGCTTCGCCTGGGAATAAATATATGAGGCATCGCTGATGTGCGGAATATTCGGTTGTATCCTCAAAGACCGCGACGCAGCTCCCATAATTCACTCAGCCCTGAAGAGGCTCGAGTATCGTGGCTATGACTCCGTTGGAGAGGCGGTCCTTCATGGAACAAATCTCACCATAAAGAAAGATGAGGGAAAGATTGACGAAGTCCATGCACTACATAATCTAGACGATATTGCTGGCAGAATTGGAATAGGTCACACAAGATGGGCGACTCACGGGGCTCCTTCCCAAATAAACGCCCATCCACACACTGACTGCAACGGACAGATCGCCGTAGTCCACAACGGAATCATAGAAAACTTCTTGGGGCTCAGGAGGGAACTTCAAGAACGCGGACATGCCTTTCGATCCAAAACCGACACTGAGATTGTCTCCCATTTAATCGAAGAAGGGATAAGGGAAGGCTTAACTCTTCCAGAGGCAGTTCGTGGAGCCGTCGGACGACTTGAGGGCTCATATACGGTTGCTGTCGTTTCCGTATTGGAGCCAGACAAGATAGTGTGTGCGAGAAAGGAGAGTCCGCTTGTTCTCGGTGTAGCTGACGATGCGCTTTACTGCGCCTCTGATATCCCAGCCTTCCTTCCATTGACGAACATGGCGGTTATAGTCAATGATGGAGAGCTTGTTGTTCTCCACGACAAAGGATACGAAATTCGGAAGATTGCCGACGGGACCACGATTTCAAGAGAGCCAGAGGTGATCGACTGGACGCCTGAGATGGCGGAGAAGCAGGGATATCCCAA
The DNA here is from genome assembly GCA_020348365.1 of Candidatus Bathyarchaeota archaeon. Classification (GTDB taxonomy): domain Archaea; phylum Thermoproteota; class Bathyarchaeia; order Bathyarchaeales; family Bathyarchaeaceae. The sequence goes on along the minus strand of CP070749.1, from coordinate 968,968 downwards.
CTTCATGCTCAAGGAAATCCATGAGCAACCTCTCTGCCTGAGAAACACTCTGAGATTACAGGAGCAATACCTAGAGCTGATGACAACTTTCCTTGACCGTGCAGGCGAAGTTTTCTTGGTGGCCTGTGGAACCTCCTATCATGCATGCCTAGCGGCCTCTTACATGTTTTCCAAGCTTGCTATGCTTGCGACCCATCCTGTTATCGCCTCCGAGTTTGTCGAGCAACATGGGAGTGCCGTGAACATCGATAGCACCATTTTAGCGGTCAGCCAGTCAGGGGAGACCGCGGATACTCTGGCTGCCGTTGGGGTTTCGAGGCAGCGTGCCGCCACTATTCTTGGATTGACTAACGCCATAGACTCAACTCTGACCCGTATCTCACGGGTCTACATATGTCAGCAGTCTGGCCCCGAAATCGGCGTCGCCGCTACGAAAACCTTCACCTCGCAGCTTTCCGTTCTGTCTCAACTCGCCTTGAGGCTGGCAAAAAGAAGAGGTAAAATCTCTCATGAGGAGATTGAGGATCTCGAGGAGAAGCTTGAGCAGATTCCAGACATCGTTGAAAAAATCATCAAGTCTCGTGAGGAGGATGTGAAGCGGCTTGCGATGAAGTATCGAGACAAGAATTGCTTTTTCTTTCTTGGGAGAGGGGTGAGTTCAGCCTCTGCCCTAGAGGGTAGGCTGAAGCTCTTGGAGATAGCCTATGCTCCTTCTATCGCCTATCCAGCTGGCGAGAGCAAGCACGGACCTATCAGTCTCATACAACCTGGTTTTCCAGTGGTCTTTATCTGTCCGAGGGATGGCACCAGAAGGACGATTATTGGAAACATCATGGAGATGAAGGCCCGCGGCGCTTCGATTATAGCAATTATAGAGGAAGGGGACAAGGAGATTAAGGGTCTTGCCGATGAATACATCGAAGTTACGAAGGGCCTGCCAGAGATTCTTTCGCCAATTCCCTACGTGATTCCGTTACAACTCTTCGCGTACTACATGGCGGTCGCGAGAGGTCACGACCCAGACAGGCCTAGAAATCTAGCGAAATCCGTCACTGTTCAATAAGACTTTACGGATTGAAGGGAAGCCACAAAGTCTTAAGACTGATGCCGACAGTATTTCTGCCTGATGGAGAATGCGTAATCGGAACTGGGAAGATCTGGTTCAGAGGCTGATAAGCCAAGGAGTCCTCAAGTCTCCACATGTCATCCAAGCGCTACGCCGAGTCCTCCGAGAGCCATTCACACCTGAAAGGATGAGATCTTACGCTGCTGCGGATTCCCCGCTTCCAATAGGCTATGGGCAGACGATCTCTGCGCCTCACAGCTGATCCGGCTGCGATCTGCTGGGCGAGACATGGTTTCGATCATGGATGAGGCCCTAGAGTTGGAGGTGGGTTACAGGGTGCTTGAGATAGGCGCGGGCTCGGGTTGGCACGCCGCCACGGTGGCAGAGATCGTGGCACCATCTGACATGCCTACAGAAGAGGGGGGACATGTTTATACCGTGGAAATCGTCCAAGAGCTAGCTTGCCTCGCACGAGAAAACATCCAGAGAGCTGGATATGGAGATCGTGTGACTGTTATCTGTGGGGACGGCTCTAAGGGATACAGAAAGGAAGCCCCCTATGACCGTGTTCTGGTAACCGCCGCGGCTCCTCGAGTCCCCAAGCCGCTTACAGAACAGTTGAAGACTGGCGGTATCTTGGTGATACCTATTGGCGGCACTTACCTTTTCCAGAGCCTCCGGCGAATCAGAAAAGAGGATGATCAGCTAAGCGAGGAGAACCTAGGTGGAGTTGCCTTCGTGCCGCTAACTGGGAAGTATGGTCACAAACTCTAGCCAAAGAACTGTTCAAGGGTTGTTTTTTCTCTAAGCTCTCTCAATCCATGACCGATTCTTTCTAGGGCTCTTCTGACCCGGGCTTCTGAGAAGTCTCTTTCGCTGCAAAGGAAGCTTACTATATCCTCGTCGTTAGGCTTTCTCCATTTCAGTTTGTAGTTGTCTGTGACGCTGGGTTCGAGGAATATCTGCCTTATGCGCTTGGGTGGCACGGGAAAGTCTCCTTCCTCCAGATTGGGGATCTTCTCGAGGCTGCCGTGGCCCTTTACCAGTCTGAGCGCTGTTTTTGGGCCTACGCCTTTTATGCCATCTGGGTTGTAGTCTGTTCCTACTAGGATGCCGATGTCTACAAGCTGCTTTTGTGTTATGCCCAACTTTTTCAGAACCTGATTCAGGCTAACGATTTCAGGGACAACCTCGACGTAAACCTTCTTCCCAGGGAGTTTTCTTCTGCCTGAGAGGGTTACGTTTCTTATGAGCAAGGGTGCTCCGAATAGTAAGCTGTCGTAGTCCTGGCTTGCACAGAAGTCTGTGGCTCCTCTTCTAGCCAGATGAGCGGCTTGTGCCTCGCCCTCGCTTGGAGCCTGTATCCAAGGTATGCCCATATAATCTAGGAGACGCTTGCTGTCCTTAGTCATGTAGTCTTTCAAACGAGAGGTTGCTTGAGCGTACTTGTGAGCCTCTTCCACCCTGCCGGCTTTGAGGGCTCTTTCATACTTTGTGGCTGCTGCTTCTTTTACCCGCATACGACGCTTTATCTCCACCTCTTTGAGGGCTGGTGGAGATCCGTCGAAAACGTAGACTGGCTTTATTGCCATTTCAACAAGGTTTGCTGTTCTATATAGTAGGCCAGAAAGGTGGCTTGTCACTCTGCCAGTTTGGTCTTTCAGTGGAGTTCCGTCTGGCTGTCTGATGATAGCTAGAAACTGATATAGAGCGTTGTAGGCGTCAACGGCGATAGATTTGCCACCTAAATTGGATAGTTTCACAGTTGTCTTGGGCACTAGATCACGCAAGTTGACGCCCAATGGCTATGCACCTTGTTTAACATCAATGAGATATGGTATTAAAGTTACCGAACGAATGCGCATGTATGGAGAAGAAACCAAGAACCATCGACATAACGGTTGTGATTGTCGGAGAAAGACTGGGGCCCTAGTAGTTAATAGAGCGACTACTTTTGCTCCTTCTTCAACTCGATCCGTCTCTTCCCCTTAACGGAGCTGGAGACACGAATCCTGCCTTCAATCTCAAGCCTCAGCAAGACCGTGTTCAGCTCTCCAAACCCAACATTATCATAGGACTCTCTCAACATGTCAAATAGCTCGTCATCAGTTAGGGCTCCCTTACTCTCTAAGAACTCGACAACCTTCACATCCACGGGCTCGGCTCTCCAAGTTCGAGTCGACAAATCTCCAACATCCTATGCTACAGGAGTTGCGGGTTTCTTCACTCGTCTGACCTGTTTCAGGAAGCTCCTATACCAAGCTTCCATATCCGACGAGATGGTGGGGCCAGCCTTCTCCATAGCTTCTCTAAAATTGATCAATGCGACCTCTTTGGACTTTATGTCTCTCCGCAACGCATTCATCGCCGCCTCACGACATAAAGCATCGATATCCGCCCCAGAGTAATTATCCGTCATCTTAGCCAAACTAGCCAAGTCGACATCCTTCGCCAGGGACATACCTTTAGTGTGGACCTCAAAAATCTCCAACCTAGCCTTCTCGTTGGGGTCGGGAACATAAATCAACCTGTCAAACCTGCCGGGTCGAAGAACAGCTGGATCAACGATGTCAGGCCTGTTGGTGGCGGCGACAACAACAACATCCTCTAAGGCTATGATTCCGTCTAACTCCGTCAACAACTGACTGATCACGCGTTCGGTTACACCGCTGTTTGCGTAACCCATGCCCCTCCTCGGCACCAAAGAGTCAAACTCGTCAAAGAATATAACGGCTGGAGCAGCCATCCTACCCTTTCTGAAAACCTCTCGAATCGCCTTCTCTGATTCCCCAACCCACTTAGAAAAGACCTCTGGACCCTTGATGGTAACGAAGTTGGCCTCGGTCTCAGTGGCGACGGCCCTGGCCAGCAGTGTCTTCCCACAACCGGGTGGTCCAAAGAGCAGAATTCCTTTAGGAGGCCTGATGCCCATTCTGCTAAAGACTTCTGGATTCTTCAGAGGCCACTCAACAGCTTCCATAAGCTCCTCCTTCACATTCTCCAAACCACCGATTTCATCCCAGTGAACTGCTGGAACCTCGATATACACCTCTCTCATCGCAGTTGGGGTGATTTCCTTGTAGCCGTTCAAGAAATCCTCCATTTTGACTTCCATCTTCTCCAAAACGTTAGGTGGGATGCGCTCTTCCTCTAGGTTTATCTCGGGCAAGTACCGACGCAGAGCTTTCATAGCGGTTTCACGACTCAAGGCCGCCCCGTCTGCTCCTGTGTAGCCATGTGTCATCGCGGAAAGCTTCTCCAGATTAACGTCGTCAGCCAACGGCATTCCTCTCGTGTGTATCTGCAGAATTTCGTGCCGTGCCTTCTTGTCTGGTACGCCTATCTCTATCTCCCGATCGAATCTTCCTGGTCTCCGAAGAGCGGGGTCAAGAGCGTTGACTCTGTTCGTTGCGCCTATGACTATCACATTACCTCTTCCTGCGAGGCCGTCCATTAAGGCAAGAAGCTGGGCAACCACTCGCCTCTCCACCTCACCTGTGACCTCTTCCCTTTTGGGTGCTATAGCGTCTAGCTCGTCGATGAAGATTATTCCAGGCGAGTTCTTCTCAGCCTGCTCAAATATCTCCCGAAGCCTCGCCTCTGACTCGCCATAGAATTTGCTCATTATTTCTGGACCATTTATCGAGAAGAAGTTTGCTTCCGACTCGTTCGCAACAGCTCTAGCGAGTAGGGTTTTCCCACAGCCTGGCGGACCATGTAGCAGGACTCCCTTGGGCGGGTCTATGCCTAGTCTCTGGAAGAGTTCAGGGTGCCGTAGTGGAAGCTCAACCATCTCTCGTATGCGTTGAATCTCCTCGTGTAGTCCGCCTATGTCTTCGTAGGTGGTACGGGGCATCCCTCTAGTCTCAGGAGCTGGCTCGTTTAGGATCTGCAGGTTCGTGTCGTATGTCATCCTGACTATTCCGTGGGGACGGGTCTTTGTGACGGTGAAGGGTATGGCATGGCCTAGCATCATGACGAGGGTGGAGTCTTCTTCAACAAAAGTCCTCTCCATAAGCCTGTTCTTGACGAAGTTGGTGAAGTCTTCGTCAACGTTCAATCTCATGTCGATTGGAGCCAAGATGACGTTTGTGGCGTCTTTGACCTTGCCTGGACTAACGACCACGTACTCGTTTATTGCGACTCCCGCATTCTTGCGGGTGAATCCATCGATTCTCATGATGTCTTTCTTTTGGTCTTCAGAGTATGCTGGCCAAGCTATTGCAGCTGTGGTTCTTTTACCATTGATTTCGACTACATCGCCAGCAGAGATTCCCAGCTTCTTCATAGTTCTCTGATCTATTCTTGCTATTCCTCTACCGACATCACGTTGCTTGGCATCTCCGACTCTCAGTTGAGCTTCACTCATCCTGACACGTTCCTCAGTATGTGACCTTCTGTACGGGAATATAAAAATCTTATATTAGTATATCCGTCAACGTCTTCGCCACCTTAGGACTCGCGTTTTGAGGTCATCTCCCCCAGCCTGAGAATTGCATTGAGTGAAGAAAGGACAGTAGTCCTCTAGGGTTAATTTCTAGAGTTTCCATAGATTTCGACTTGGAATATGGTAGAAAACGAAATAACTGATAATATCGTTCAAGGTCCACTTTTTTTGTGAAGGGCAGGGGAAGGGAGAGATGAATTTTCTTCTTCTACTGTTGACAGAAAGCTTGAGGAAGAGAGCACCTCAACTTGACCTGGTTGGCACGGATAGAAAGATCTTGTCCATAGCCATCGAAGATTTGAGGAGTTATTTGAAGGTCCACTGGAGCCTTACGGGGATGGAAAATTCTGAGTCTAAACTAAGAGAGAGGGTGCATCGACATTTCCATGAGAGAATAGAAGAGCTTGAGGAGATGGTGGATTTCTGGACTGGCATGTGGATGAGGAAATGGAATGAGCGAGTCAAACTGGTTATTGGAGATGAGAAACACCGGAACCTGAAGGATATTCGTGAGGTCTCAAGCGAGGGTAGGTTTAGGTGGCGGCATCTGGAAGGCTGGTGCGAAGCTGAGGAGATGGCTATAGAAGCGTTGATAAGAAATGGAGAGATATGTGGTTCGGCGGCCCTCGCTGAGAGCCTGTTGAAATCTGAATTTAGACAATCCGCGCAGAAGAAGATTCGTGGGGATGATCTAATGGGTGTTGTCAACAATCTGTTTAAGAGAGCTCGGCAGCTTTCTAGGTGTAAGGGACCTCTGATGTTTGTAAGAATCGATAAACGCTTCTGGAAGGTGCTGCGTCAAGATAGCGGGAGGAAAATTCACTAGATTATGCGTGCAAACCCTCATTTCTATGACATGTTAGTGCGTATGGGTGTCACTTTTTTTTGGGAACTCTTGTTCTCTTAATAGTCCGATTTTCTGAGATTTTGCCAGAAAAGATGCTTGTTTAATGAAGAGTTTCTCTGGTTGCTTGATGAAGACAAGATTTAATTGAAGGCATCAATTAGATAGCTTGACTCAAAAGCGGGGGTTGCCAAGCCAGGTCAAACGATTGGCTAGAGGCGCAGCCCTGAGGCGGCTGTCCCGTAGGGGTTCGTGGGTTCGAATCCCACCCCCCGCACTCTGTCTGCACACCAGTCAATTCTGAGGATGTTGTAGCGAAATACATCGGCTATCTGCTGTCCCACAAAGCGTTGAAACCAGCGACAATCAAACGCATGCATGTTGATATGCCAAGTAGTGTTGCTTGAAGGGGTAAACTATAAGATATCGTTTATTCTACTTGGTTATTTCTCTGGTGAGGAATATGGTTAATTATCCCAAGATTGTTGTTCGCCCTCCTGGTCCAAGGGCAAGAGAGCTTGTCAAAAAAGATGAAGCATTGATCTCTCCCTCTTATGTTCGGTTCTACCCTCTTGTCATCGAATCCGCGAAGGGCTGTATACTACGGGATGTAGACGGAAACGAATACATTGACTTCAACTCCGGACTGGTCTGCCTGAACGTGGGGCATCTCCATCCCAAGGTTGTTGAGGCGGTAAAGAAGCAATGCGAGAGGTTTCTGCACTACTCCAACACAGACTTCTACTACAGGGAAGTTGTGGACTTAGCAGGAAGCCTTTCTAAGATAACGCCTGGAGCGTTTGAGAAGAAGGTGTACTTCGGAAATAGTGGGACAGAGGCCATAGAGGCTGCTGTCAAAGTTTCGAAATGGCATACGCGCAAACATAGATTCATTGCCTTCACTGGTGCCTTTCATGGTCGAACTCTAGGGGCATTGTCCTTTACAGCTAGCAAGCCTGTTCAGAGAAGACACTTCTTTCCGTTGCTCTCCGGGGTCACCCATGTGCCCTATCCCTACTGCTACCGCTGCCCCTTTAAGATGTCGTATCCGGACTGTAACTATTGGTGCGTAGACTTCATCGACGAGCTGGTCCTCCAGAAACATGTTCCTCCAGAGGAGGTTGCAGCCATCATTTTTGAACCCATTCAGGGCGAAGGTGGGTACGTGGTTCCACCACAAGGATACTTTCAGCGCCTGAAAAAATTGGCTGATAAGTATGGACTGCTATTGATTGACGACGAAGTTCAGAGTGGAATGGGACGCACAGGACGCTGGTTTGCTATTGAGCACTGGGGGGTCGAACCCGACATTGTCTGCATAGCCAAAGCTATAGCATCGGGGCTACCACTTGGCGCCACTGTCGCTCGAGCCAGCATAATGGATTGGGTGGGCGGCTCTCACGCAAGCACCTTTGGCGGAAATCCCTTGGCATGTGTTACTTCATTAGCAGTCATAGACGTGATTAAGGAGGAACGGCTTCTCGAAAATGCCGCTGAGCAAGGTAGCTATATTCTGAAACATCTTGAAAACCTGAAGGAAGAGTGTGACATTATTGGAGACATTCGAGGGAAAGGGCTTATGATCGGGATAGAAATTGTTGAAGACAAGGAGACCAAAAAGATAGCTCCGGAAAAGTCGGAAGAGATTATGATGAGGTGCTGGAGACGGGGAATAGCAGTCATAACGTGCGGAGCATCTGCAGTGAGAATAGTTCCGCCATTAACCATAACAAGAGAACTTGTTGACGCAGGACTAGAGATTATCGAGGATGTTGTCAAAGAAGTTGAGAAACAATAGCAGCTTCAGGCTGGAACCTTCTGTGAGCGCTTGGGCGTAGTCATTGACAAGTTGGTAGAAAGAACATCGAGGGCGTTTTTGTAAACCAGTCTCGTTAAAGATCTAACACTTTCTTATATCCGAATATGTCGAGAAACCCGTGGCCCGAGAGGTTGCAGGCTAGTACCTTCTCCTCCCCTGTCTCCTTGCACTTCAGCGCTTCATCTATCATGGCTCTGAGGGCATAGGATGATTCGGGAGCAGGCAAGAAGCCTTCTGTTTGGAGGAATACTCGGGCGGCCTCGAAGACCACTTTCTCGTTGATAGGATAGGTCTTTGTTCTGATGTACCCCAAGTTTCTCAAGAGACTCAGAATAGGTGCTGCTCCTGAGTATCGGAGACCATCTCCGAAGATTGGCGGCATTTCTGCCTTGTGACCTAAAGTGTACATTTTGAGAAGGGGTGTTTTGCCCGCATGATCTGCGAAGTCATAGCGATATTTACCTCGGCTTATGTTGGGGGCCGACAAAGACTGAGCTGCAAGAAATTCACATTTCCGCTTACCTTTTAACACCTCGCCGATGAATGGAAGTGTGAATCCACCGAAGTTGGACCCTCCTCCGAAACAACCTATCATCAAATCAGGCTGCTCTCCTGAAATGTTGAACTGTTTGATTGATTCAAGGCCGATGACTGTCTGATGCATCAACACATGATTTAGGACGCTTCCCAGACAGTAGACACAGCCTTCATGCTTCTCCGCGTACTCCAATCCCTCAGATATTGCTATACCCAGCGAGCCTGGGTGAGCGGGGGTTTCTTTGAGAATCTCTTTGCCAACTTCAGTCATGTCACTGGGTGAAGCGTGAACTTCACCACCATACATTTTCATGAGGGTTCTTCGGTCTACCTTCCAATCATGTACGTTGCGAACCCAGAAAACAACGCATTTTAGATTCATCAAGCAGGAAGCGTACGATAACGCAGTGCCCCATTGCCCAGCCCCAGTCTCTGTGCAAACGCCTTCTTTACCTTCTTCAGATGCATAGAATAACTGAGCCAATGCCGTGTTAACCTTGTGGCTTCCAGTTGGGGACAAGTCCTCTCTCTTCCAGTAGAGATGCGCAGGTGTCTTCAGGAACTTTTCAAGTCTTCTCGCTCGCCTAAGCGGTCTCGGTCTTCCAGCCTGTACGTATAGCTCTCTCAATTCTTCGGGTATAGCCACCCAACGTTGGTCTGAACTCTCTTGTTCCAGACATTTTTTGATCATAACTTTAGATAGAAACTCAAGTCGAGAAGGTCCTGTGTCAGGTTCTTTTGGTGTTGGAAGGGGTTCGGGTAAATCTGCTATGATGTTATACCATTTTGTTGGCATTTCATCTATTGGGAGTTGTATCTTTGTCTTTTCCAAGTTCTCACCAGCATTTGGAGAACCCTATATAGCTGGACTTTTAAGATAAGAGTTTCCACCATCTCCTAATCTTGTCTACTTTCAAAAGATATGCCATGCATGCCATGATTCGGAGGGTTTGTTCTCTACTCACGTCTCCCCAGCTCGTCGCCTTTCTGATTCCAAAAGACCGCTTCTATTCTGCAAGTTTCATCTTTATGTTGTCGTCTTCTAAGCATGCTGGCTGTTCCGTCTTATCGTTTGAAGGCGGATGCCAGATAAACATGGTAGATGGTGCTGATGAGTCATGCTCTTTTCCTTTCTGCTATTCCTCGATCTTCTTAGGAAATTGAGTAACTTGGGGATACGCGCTTTCGTCTGCGTCTGGAAGATGGATTTGAATCTCTGTTCGTGATCCCACGTGCAGCTCGGGTTTTCCGTCTAAGCCCGTTCGTGTGTATCCGTGTGATAACTTGACTATCCTTCCCTGCTTGATTTCTTCGTTCTCCACGCTGCTGACCTTCTCGTCCCATAGAACAACTCTTACAGTTCCGCTTCTATCCGCTATGAGAAGGCGGGCGACTCTTCCTTCAGTCAGATCTTGGCGGGTGAAGGTTTGGGGGGGATAGACGATGATGACGCGTCCGGTGATCGTGACATCATTCAATCCAGAGATCAAGTTCTTGATTTCGAGTCTAGGCTGGAGGGAGTCCGTTGGGATTTCTACTTTCAAGTCTGAAGCGACCATTCGAGCGGTGGCTTCGTCTGTGAAGAATCCTTGAACAGAGGTTTTCTTCTCTTCGATCATCCTCAAGACTCTGTCCCGCGTCAGATCTTTTCTGGACAAAAGAATTCGCTCTATAATATCCTTGAAAGTCATTTTCTATCTCCCTCGTTCTCAAAATGGGGCAAGAATATATCGCTGCAGAAACTTATTTGAATCTAACTCTCGTTGGTGATAAGAGAGGTCGGATTTGCCTATGCCTACACTGCTTGATCCTATCGAGATTGGTCTGTTACGCCTGAAGAACCGAATAGTCATGCCTCCCATGGCGACTGGTCTTGCAACGACTGAAGGAGCGGTTACAGATGAATTGATAAAACATTATGTGCGCCGTGCCAAAGCCCTGGGGCTCTTGATCATTGAGCATTCCTATGTTGAAAGAAGAGGAAAGCTTTCATCACAGCAATTGGGGATTTTCCATGATAACCTGATTCCTGGTCTAATCAAGTTGACAGCGAGGGTTCACGCGGCTGGTACTCCAATAGCTATGCAGATTAATCATGCTGGGAGAGTGACAACTTCCGAGATTTGCGGAGCACAACCTGTGGCACCTTCGCCTATTTCTCACTCTGAAGAACATGAGACTCCCAGAGCCCTGTCTAAGGAGGAGATCGAAGGCTTGGTTGAAGCGTTTGGCTATGCGGCTAGACGTGCCGTTGAATCTGGGTTTGACGCCGTTGAAATCCATGGTGCCCACGGCTTTCTGCTCAACCAGTTTTTCTCTCCATTAAGTAACAAGAGGGGCGACGAGTATGGCGGGAGACTGGAGGATCGGATGCGGTTTCCTCTGCAGGTCGTTAACCGTGTTAAAAGGAAGATTGGCAATTTGTCTTTGCTGTATAGGTTGAGCGCAGATGATATGAAGCTTGGCGGGGTCTCTTTGGATGAGAGCAAGGTTGTCGCTCAGAGGTTGGTGGAGAAAGGAGTTGATGCCATCGATGTCTCTGGAGGGATGATAGGATCTAGACCGGAGATGTTACAGGGAACTCAGGGCTATTTTGTTCCACTTGCTGAGGAGATAAAGAGCGTTGTTGATGTTCCTGTGATTGGAGTAGGTGGAATTAAGACTGCAGAGTTTGCTAATGAAATAATAGTAAGGGGGCGTACCGATTTGATCGCGGTTGGAAGAGCCTTTCTGGCTGATGCTGAGTGGGCTTCAAAAGCAGTGGGAGATATGCGCGCGCGCGTGAAAGGGTCTAAAGAATAGATGCCCTAATAACTGATGGATAATCCATTCGTGCTTAACTTGCACGCACTCATAATTCTCCTTTTCTCTTTTTCGGAAACAAATGCGAAAAGCGTGAGTCGATGTTCAAGGCCATTCATTGAATTATCTGGGTTCCTCTTCTCTACCGTAAATCATGTACAGGAAAATCAAGGCTAATGTGATGAAGGAGACTGCGCTCAGAATGATTAGAATCATGGCGAAGAAAGCTTCAAGCTCCATGAGGTTCCCTCTTTCCCCTTTATCTAAATGAATGGACTATTTAAGGTGTAACCTCCTTCCACTCCCTCATGAGGGAGTCGAAGAGACTGTCCTCTTCCTCAAAGAGGTCATACCATCCTAGGGCTTCAGCCATCTTCTGAGCTATGAGGTGATAGCAGAGGTGCACTTCTCCATCCATGACTCGGAAGTAGAAGTCTTCGCAGGAGCAGAATTCAGCGGTGGGCATGACTATGTACTCTCGCTTTCTCCCGACAACTATCCACACAATCCTTTTGCTCGGCTTGAAGATGTATTTTTTGATTCTCCTCTCCTTAAGCGCTTCCCAAGCTCTTGTGAACCTTGGTCCGAAGGCTGTGGAGAGTTTTGCCAGATGAGCTCCTGTGACTTTGTCCTTGGCTTTGGCTTTGCTGCATGTATCTTTGAGGATATTAATTTCGGAGATCTTCTTCATTGGTTTTCTCTCGGATGGTTCTGGTATGAATGGTCATATGGGTGGATAAAGACTGTTATGCATGAGATGGGGATTAGGCTTTCTGGGGGTGATCTAGAATCTTGAGTATTAGAATGTGGCCTTTGGTGTTGTTGACTTCTTATGAGGCTGTGAATTAGACCTATTCGATTTCTATTGGTTGACCTTTTGCCTTCTTCTTTTCTTTGATTTTGGGTATGGTAATCTCCAACACGCCATTTTTGTAGGCGCTGTTGGCTTTCTTTGGGTCGATTCTTTCGAGCATCTGGACTTCCTTGAAGTATCTTCTTTTTGGTGTGTCGACGGAGATGGTTAGAGTGTCTTCTGTTCCATGGAGTTTTATATCTTCTTTTTCGACTCCTGGTAGCTCGGCTATAATTTGGATCTCTTTGTCTGCTGGTATCACATCTATTAGGGGTTCGCGTTCTTCCTTCACGCTGAGACTTGGTCTAGAGATCCCGAAAGCTTCTGGCTTGAGAGTAGGTTTGACGTTTCCAAACTCCCTTATCTTTGGTTTTCCTTCTGGGTTGAATGTCATGCTGTAGCCGTAAACAATGGGTCCCCACTCGCGGGTTCTTGTGCCATCTGAGAGTCCGCGTTCGCGCACGAGGTCTTTTGGCACGCGGTTTTGGAACTCTTTGAACTCCCTCTCCATCATCTCTTCCATCTCTCTGATTATTTGGTCTAAGTCTCCGAAAACCCCGCTGCTGAAGAAGGGAGAGCGTCTCATTCTTCTCTTGAACCAGTCTGGAAAGTACTCCCAACTCATTACATGACTCACCGTTTCAGCAAGAGCAGAACTAATGGAAACTCTATAAAAATCTTCTGTCTAAACATCAGATTTCCAAAAAAAGCGCTGTCTCAGACATATCTTATGCATGCATTACACTTTATACATAACCTCTCACTAAGCTATCTCGAGAAGATGTGGACATTTCTACGACCAGACGCAACCGCAGTCTTGCGAGACAAAAAAGCTCGAACAAGCCTAAGCAGATACTTCAATGTCATGCAAGACGACAAGCCAGCCAAATTCACCATCGCAAAAAGACTCTCAGCCCACCACAACCCACAAGACCCCCCTACAAAGCTCTGGCAACTCCACGACCAGCTCACACAGGAATTCTGCTCTCTTGAAAAGGAGATTGATACTCGCCGAAAAACCCTACAAGATCTACCCACACCAGAACAATCCTACCTCGACCTCAAAAGTGCCATCGTAAACCGCATGCTGGGAAACTGCCACCTCTGCACACACCAATGTCATGTAAACCGCCACACCAACGAACTAGGATACTGCAGATGCGGAACCCGAATTATCGTCTCGACAATCTTCCAACACATGGGAGAAGAACCAGAACTCGTCCCCTCAGGAACCATCTTCACCCTCGGCTGCACACTCCAATGCCTCCATTGTCAGAACTGGACTATTTCTCAATGGTACGAAGACGGAGAAATCTACACGCCCACAAGACTGGCAAAAGCGGTCGAACAGCTCCGAAAAAGAGGCAGCAGAAACGCAAACCTAGTTGGAGGAGAACCAACACCCTGGCTCCAACAATGGCTAGAGACTTTCAAACATATCAACACAAACATCCCCATCGTCTGGAACTCCAACTCTTACTACAGCCGCCAAACAGCCAAGCTCCTCGCAGGCTTCGTAGACCTCTACCTCCTCGACTTCAAATACGGAAACAACCAATGCGCAGAAAGAATCTCAGACGCACCTAAATACTGGGAGGCCTCCACCAGAAACCACCTGCACGCCAAGAAATACGGTGAACTCATAATCCGCGTCCTCGTTCTACCCGAGCACTTAGATTGCTGCACAAAACCTATCCTAAATTGGATCGCCGAAAACCTCGGGAAAGGAACCAGAGTGAACGTGATGTTCCAGTACCATCCAGAATGGAAAGCCAAGGAGCTCCCAGAATTAAGAAGACGACTCACGAAGAAAGAGAGAGAAGACGCCATCAGATTAGCCAAGGAGGCAGGACTGACAAACTTCATTACCTAAATTGGACCAAAAGATATTTTTCACGCCTTCCACACTCTACCCGTTATAGAAAGGCGAGTCAAGAATGCGCTACTGTCCAGAGTGCGGCGGAGAACTGAAGTACATCTCGGCTACGAAACGTTACGTATGCAAGAGCTGTGGGCTCTCTCTAACACCTCAGGAACTCATCGAGGCGCGTAGACAGCTGAGGCCAACATTCGAGTCTGAGGAAGAGCAGCGACGAAAGGAGCGGAAAGAGTATCTCAAATGGTGGCTCGGCAAGAAGAAATAGAGAGACGAGCGTGGCGTTTGAACGGCCCCCAGGCATGCATGCAACTGCAGCATCATTCTATGTTGGAGCCGTGTCACTGCCATAATCTTGAATAAACACATGTTGACTTCTAGATCTAATGAGGGAACAGAGTGTCTCTCTCGATAGAGATCATCTGCGTGGGAACAGAACTTCTCATCGGCAAGACTTTGAATACCAACGCCAACTGGCTGACAAAGCGAATAACCAATCTAGGAGCAAAAGTTGAAAGAATCATAGTGATTAGAGATGACATTGACGAGATAGTTTCCGTCATGAAGAATGCGATGCAGAGAAAGAATGATTTCATAATCACCTTGGGTGGACTCGGTCCAACCTTCGATGACAAAACCTTAGAGGGCATTGCTAAAGCATTGAATCTCAAGCTAGAAATTAATAATGAAGCTCTGAAGATGATAGAAAAGCGGTATCGCAGCTACGTGAAAGAGGGACAGATGGAGAGGTTTGAGCTGACTCAGCCTAGAGCAAAGATGGCCCGGCTACCTGAGAAGGCTGAACCCTTGCCTAATCCTGTTGGAACTGCGCCTGCAGCACTCATGAAAGGTGATGGAAAAACCGTGATATCGCTCCCAGGTGTGCCCTCTGAGATGAAGGCGATATTTGAAACGGCTGTTCTGCCCATTCTCAAAAGGATCACTGGTGACATGGTGTTTTCTGAGACAAGTATCGTTATGACCGGCGTCATGGAGTCT
>CP070749.1:951135-953625 GCA_020348365.1 Candidatus Bathyarchaeota archaeon | reverse complement strand
TGACATCTTGTCAGCATGAGGGACGCGTACCTAGGCGAAATCAGCACCAGACGTTCCGCAATCTGTCCACTCATGGCCGATTCAGTCTAAGCAACAAAGCTCCACACCATAAACATCTTCCGATGATCCAGACCAATCACTACATAGCACGCGCAAATTGAAGGGACTTGTCCAGAAGTCTTTCGCGCTATTGTAGACCTTACACGCGTGCGTTGAGCCTCAAGCACCGATAATATCATTTTCGGGAGTGAGAAAACGATATGGCGCAGGCTCAGTCTATGAGAAAGCTAAAATCAGCTTAGACACTATTTTTTAGCTGAGGGTTCAGTTTGAAAGAGGTAGATCTGATTGAGGATATGCTAAGGCAGACATTTGATGGCAGACCATGGCACGGACCATCGTTCATGGCTCTTCTCAAAGATGTGGATAAGGTGCAAGCGAGTGAAAGGCCGATCGATGTGAGGCACACGATTTGGGAGATAGTGAATCACTGCTCTTACTGGATGGAAGTAACGATTGCAGTCCTTCTTAACGAGAAAATCCCTGATATTAAATCAAATGAAGACTGGCCGAAGATGGGGAAAACCGATGAAGACTGGATCAAAGCCCAAGATAGGCTGAAGAATGCTTATGAGACGCTAGTTGACTCCATAGAAGGCTTGAACGAGACTCTATTAGCAAAGAAAATTCACGGGTCCTACAATGGTCAGTCCTATACAACCACCTATCGAAAGGTACTTCACGGAATTTCTGATTATAACACATATCACGCCGGGCAGATAGCAATCTTGAGAAGAAAGACAGCCTGATGGCAAGCGCGCGCATAATCAATCGGAACATACTTGATTTGACTCACTGAATCACAAAAGTATGAATGCTTATGCATTAAGAAAGCTTATGAGCCTGCAGCGCAACCAGAACACCCAGCGGGAGGAGCACTGGTTTGGAGAACTTGCCAAAAGGATTAGCAGCATCAGCCGCAGTGAAGATGCAGGCCAAGTTAGAGTCAATTTCCGGTGGGAAGGTTCTGGATGTTGCAACTGAATCTGGCGGTTTTATTGACACTTTGATGAAAGTATTAAAGGATTATGACAGTTTCGTTGGGATTGACCTTTCAAAGAAGGGTCTGGATTCCGCTGAGAAACGGTTCAGAGGTCAGCCCGTCAAACTGATGGAGATGAATGCAGAGTCGTTAGATTTTAGCGACGATTCCTTTGACACGGTGTGCATGGCGTATTCCCTGCATCACCTTGAAAGAATATCCAAGGTGCTGGCTGAGATGCATCGTGTATTGAAGCCTGGTGGCTCCCTCATTATTCAAGAAGAATTCTGCGATGGAAAGCAGACTGAAGCACAGAAAACAAACATACTACAACATGCTTGGGACGCACAAATCGATTCTTCAATGGGCGAGACTCATAAAACGACCTTCACCAAGTATGCAATTAAAGGGATAATCCGCAATCTACCGCTTGAACGGCTTGAGCTATTAGAATCTACTCATCCAGTGGAATGTCTGTTCTGTGAGAAAAAGTTTCGATGTGAAAATCCAGAAAGCAAAGAGGAGATTGATAGGTCCCTCAAAGAGATTGGTGACGGCCTCAAAAGATTGAAGGAAGTTGCAGGTCCAGAAGCTCGCATCAGGCTTCAGAAGATGGGCGAAGAATTGAAAGAAAGGAACAGGAAATTTGGCAATGCTCATCCTTCCGTATTGCTCGCAATTGGAAGAAAGGTTATCAGGCCGCACATGCACTCAGCGTGTATAAGCGTGTGCTCCAAAAAAGGAGAAAGAGGGATTGTTGGTTCCCTCATATAATTTGATGTCTTCGTATCTGTGTTATCGCCTTGGCCTTTTGGTGTTCTGCCTCCAAGAGGGCAGCTTCAATAGACTTCCAATCACTGTAATCTAGAGGAGGGTTCACGCGGACTATTTCCTCTTGGGCCCCTATCGATCGGACGTAAGCTCTGGTGACTCCCAGAAATTCAAGCATTCTTCTTGCTAAAGATCCTGCTCCTTGTGGCTCTTTCCTTCTTAAACTGCGTTTCACATTATCATCTTCCATGACAGTAAGATAGGCTTTGGTCAATAATTATGTACCTGAACAAAGTTCAAATACTGAACGGAATATTTTTAAAGAATTGAATATTATTCAATAATATGAAAAACATAGGGCCCAAGCTAGTAAAGCTGTTCAAGGAAGGCTACTGCACACCACAAATAGCCAAGATTGCCCGGGAAATAAAAGCGCCATCCACCACTATCCATTACAACATAAAGAAGCTGGAGAAAGAAGGTGTAGTAAGAACTTACAAGGCGGTTTTTGACTATAAGAAGATTGATGAAGGTTTTTGTGTATATCTCTTCCTGAAGTTGACCGCTAAAGCAGGTGCTGACCCTGACAGGATTACAACTGAGTTAGCTAGATATGAAGAGGTTGAGAGTGCGGACCTCCTTGCTGGAGAATGGGATGTGGTTCTTAAGGTAAGGAC
>CP070749.1:943892-951035 GCA_020348365.1 Candidatus Bathyarchaeota archaeon | reverse complement strand
TAACGATCTCCTGATGAATTACAGCGCTCTTCAGTCATCTCATGACCAATTACAGGAACAATATGATCAACTGAGTTCTACATATAACACGCTGCAGGATTCATTTGACCATCTCCAACTAGACAAAGAAGCTGCTCTTGTCGAGGCTGAGACCATGCGAAACCTTGTGTATGCCTTTTTGACACTCACGATTGTGATAGCTTCAGTATCAACATTTGCGGTGATGGGAAGACCAAAGGCGACGGTTGAAGAGGCTAAAGCCACGGAAATGCATGAATCAATACATCTTCAGAGAAAGATACGTGAAGCAAGAAGAAATCAAATATTGTCGTATATAGTCGGATTCGTTGGTATGGTTCTTGCCTATCTGCCCTTTTGGGTCTTCGACTTTGATTGGTGGGGCGTTCCTATCCCTCTCGAATTCATCTTGAGCATTGTCGTATTGTTCATAGCCATATCCCTCGGGAGAGACTATGGAAGGCAAAAGAAGGCATTGATGGAACAATTGAAAGAAATGGCCGGTTTCACACAAGAGGTAGAAGACTAAACCCAGAGTCTGTCGTAGCATATGCATGCATGTTGCGTTGATTGGGAAAATCAGAGAAATCTATTTTTCCGAGTTTGATGGTTTACTTGATGGTTTCTTGATGTTCAATCCATCAGAATCAACATCAATTTCTTCTATGCATGCACCATTCTCATCTATGGTCGATGTGGGAGAGCACAACATACAAAAATCGAAATCAGCAAGCACATCACCGACCTAAACAACCCTTAATAGAGAATTGCCGATACCTTCCCGTTTTGCATGACATATTGTGGTTTCGTTGCTAATTCTTTTAAATGGTTTTAGAGTATGGTCTTATTTGCCGGTTAGTCGGACGCGCGCGTGTTCACCATCTTATGAGGTGCCAAGCAGAGAAAAACCACAATCCAGTCGTGTCGAAATCCCAGATCTCCTCTGCTTCGTTTCAATGTTTTACGCTTGTAAAACAGGCGTTAACACAGAATGTTAAACGATGACCCAGAAACCCCATAAAAGTTAACGGGTGTAAACCTTCGAATTCCCATGTATGTGCATTTATGGATTTACCTGAGAGACTAATTTCTCCCCGGTTCTCTTCACCTCATCCACTAGGAAATGGAAGTCTTGTCTTCTGCTCCGGTGATTGACATTACAGGCACGAAGCATGTACCTGCCCTTGATCGTTGTATCAGAAACCATCATGAATGACCTTTGATTGAGATCACCGTAGATAAGCCTGTTCAGCTTTTCCAGTTTTTCCTCAGCTAGCTTTCTTGGCGTGTAGCGAAAGCAGACGATGTTAGAGACTACTGGAGCTGTAATCTCCATTTCAGGCTCTTTTCTGATCAATTCAGCCAAGTAATTTGTTTGATCAATGTTCTGTTGGATCAAATTGCCATACTTGTTTCTACCATAGGCTCTGAGGAGCATGTACGCCTTGAGGCTAGTGAAGTTTCTAGACAGCGGCAGAGCTAGGCTGTGAGGATTGATCATTCGATCTTCAACTAGATCAAATGCCGATTTGAGATATCGCGCCTCGTGACCATAGACAAACGTGCTGTAATGAGCACGTCGATCTTTCACGAGGGTGCATCCAATACCGTAAGGCATGCACATCCACTTGTGAAGGTCGACAGCTAAAGAGTCAGCCTCTTCCATACCATCTGCAAGGTGCCTGTGCGTCTTAGAGATTTTCACCCAAGCTCCAAAAGCGCCATCCACGTGGAACCACATGTCTTCCTTCTTCGCCAGATCAGCCAGGCCCCTAAGATCATCAAAGGCGCCGCTATTCACAGTCCCTGCGCACCCAATTATGCAGAAGGGATGGTTATTCTGCCTCCTGTCATCTTCAATTGCTTTCTCCAGGGCATCGAGGCGTATCCTGCAGTCGTCATCCGTTGGAATCCATCTTAGAGCCTCGTTTCCGAGACCGAGAAGCTCAACTGAACGCTCAAGACAATGGTGGGTCTCATCACCACAGTAAAGGGTCATTCTTCGATTCTGCCCTTGAGTGCCTTTTGCCTTCATATCAACGTCGGCCTTAGCGTTTCGCGCCACAGCTAATCCGGTGAAATTAGCTTCTGAGCCCCCACTCACTAGAACTCCACCGGCTTCTTCGGGAAAACCCAGCATCTCCTTGATCCATTTGATAACTTGCTTGTGGACATGTGCCTCTGCGAAAAGAGCTTCTTGGGCGCCGTTCATGCCCGCTCTCAGCATCTCAGCGAGCATCCCATACGGGGTGCCTGTTCCAGCGACCACTCCCCAAAACCGAGGTTTCGTGAGTGACATAGTATAGGGAAGAATGTTCTGCTGGAATACTTCGTAAACCTTCTCTTCGCCTTCTCCCTCTTGCGGCAGAGGAAAACAAATCTCCTTGATAACCTTCTGGGGAGGAGAGCCTGATGGTTCAGATCTTATATTCTGTAGATATGTTAGCATGTCATCAAGCATTTCATGACCCAGTCTTCGCATGGCTTCCCAATCTTCAGGGTCAAGCGTTTCTTCGAGCGCAACATCTTTTGTCTCTCGTCCCATACCGACCTCTCCATTAACTGCGAATCAGGTGTATCGATCCGCTAAAATGACTTACGGAATGCATGCATGGACCGCCATGATTGATCAAACAGATTGAAGATGATTTGGAATACAGATTGCGAGTTAGCAACATTTAACTGGAAATCGCCTCTTCTTCAAGAAAAGAGGGATATCGTTGAAGCTTTTGCGTGAATCTAGGGGACGGAGCATCGTAACGATTCTGACTTTGGCGATTCTCATAATATTAATCTCCCCAAAAATCGCTCCACCTGCCAAATCTGCCTATACGGGTGTAGCTAAACCAATGGAATTCCACTTCCATTATGTTGATACTCCAGTCACAGTAGCAGGCCTGCAAACGAAATATACTATGAACACAACAAGAGAATACCGTTTTTCAACACAGCAGGAAGCGTATGAAAACTCGCTTTACAAACCCATTGGATTGCCGAAGATCGTGATGGATTTCTACCTGTATCCTAATCTTGCAGGACCCGTAACGGTCAATGGGTCTTGGCAGGTCTTTGTATGGCTAAATGGATCAGCATACAAACCAACAACCTTCTCGCTTACCTTTAGAGAGATTACTACTGGCGGCACAGTTCTATGGGACTCAGGCCAACTCAATCCAACTGTGACCAGCAGTATTGGAACATATATAGATGTTCCAGTCTACAACTATAATCTCTCTGTTCCACTAGCTCATACTTTCAACACTGCCACCACACTGCAAGTCCAGTTCGAAATAAACACAGGCTCTTCTGCGGACACGAGATTCTGGTATGATTCCAGACTATATCCAAGTAAGGTAATCCTACCTGCCGAAGACTATGCTAGACCAATCTCAATCAAAACCTACTCCGTGGATAATTCGGAGACCACGCTTTTCCATTATAACTGGAGTGAAAGTTGGCGCAGAGTAATCGTTAGAGCCAATATTACCGATCCCTTCGGCGGATATGATATACATGCTGTTAACATGACGATCCTGGACCCAACGGGGTATCCTGTGTTTGAGGAAACAAAGATGATTAGAGTGTCTAACGGTCAATGGCGTCTTAGTTATCTACATCTTTTCGAAGCGAACTGGTCATATCCAATAGTAGCTACCTTAGGCAACTACACAGTGATTGTCACTGTTGTTGACAACAATGGATACTACTGCGATCTTGGCTTTGGGTCAGCTGTACCCTTCATTGAGGAAGAAAGGCACATCTTCTCGATTGGTGTCCTCGAGTATTATGATCCAATCTTTATGATAACAGATGATGTAGATGATCCTCTTCCTGATTCACAAGTCTATATAACATGGACGAATGGCACTACAGATAAGTTGCCACGTTATACGTCAGCTAGTGGTTCAATCAATTTAACGCATGTTTTGGCTGGAAACTATGGCTTAACAATTCTCTGGAAGAGTGTGGTAGTTGCCCAAACAACAGTGTACGTAGATTCTGATGGTCCATATACCATAAAAGCTCGAGTGTATCAACTGACCGTGCAAGTCTATGGGAACAATGGTGTGCCTGTCCATGGATCTTATGTCATTGCTAATACGCAGTCAGGAGTAGCATATGGACTTGACACAACTGACCAAACTGGCAAAGCACTATTCAAGTTACCCTCGGGAACATACATAATCTCAGCACATTACACTACTGATTACTGGCTAACAGTAGTCAGAGCCCACGTTAGTGAACAGGTTCTAATCAGAAACTCCACTTCCAAAATCATCATTCTGAACGATTTCCCCCCGTCTATATGGTCAACAACTCTATTCTGGCTGTTAATGGCGTCGGTTCTTGTAGCAACAGTAGCAGTCGTATCGATGCTGTATGTAAGAAGAAGAGCTTAGATTCACGTTTCACACTTCATGCATAACTGAGTATATACATTAATTTTGAAGCGCGCGCATTGTAGAAAGGTGCTCGCATGCCGCCTAACTGCGCCAACGAAGAAACGAGCCGTATGGTTATCCTGTTTGACTTAGAAGGCACCCTCGTCCAATCAATAGAGAATGATCAAAAGGCTATACTCGAGTTTAGAATCAAAACAAAAGAGAAGCTAATGGAGTTAGGAATACCTCCCAGCAAACTAGAGGATATCAGAAGTTCCACTCTCATGCGCAATAAAGCCCTGGATTACGTCGAGGAACACTTTAGTGAAAGAGATGCAAAACGATTTCATCTTGAAATGGACAGATTTCAGAAGAGCTACGAGTTGCGTTTTGCTGATCGCTCAAAAATCTTCCAAGATACACTTCCTGCTCTTCGCAAATTGAAAACGCTTGGATACAATATGGGACTAGTAACCAATACCTCAAGAGAGGCTGCAAATCGCATACTTCTAAGGCGTGGAATAGAGACTTTCTTCGAAGTGGTCGTCACCAGAGAGGACATGAAAAGATTGAAACCGGATCCAGGAGGCATCATACTTGCCTTGAAAAGACTTAACGCACAAGATTTCGTGTTTGTCGGCGACTTGGTCCATGATTCCCGAGCAGCAGAAAATGCTGCGGGGGTATCGATCATAGTGAAAAGGCCCCCTTCAAAAAAGCTAACGTTTCAAGCCAACTATTTCGTAAGATCCCTGCAAGAAATCCCTGATCTCATTCTACATTTTATAGGCAAATAAACAACCGACATCATACATACCTGGGCTTCTTGAACACTAGGTTAATCTTCGTCTAGGACTGCATACTGTATCCAATGCTTAGTTCTTAACTGTCTGTTCATTTTGTCTTCACCAAAAGAATAGCCTATACACACGAAGAATAATAGCTTCTTGACCCTTCGCGCCTTTTATCGCCTGTTTCAAACATTCAGAAGGGTCAAAATAAGCGCATGCGCGCGCGCTTGCTTCTGGCATGCAACGATGTGGTCTTTCACCTCTATCATAGTTTCTTGTGCGGTGATTCTCAGCTTCACCTTTTCGAGGAGTCCAGACATGGCTTTCTGAGTGAAGCTCTTCTTGAGGATTGTGAGGATTATTGTGGCTTCTGGCGTTGTTACCCGATCTATCTCTTTCAGTGTAGCTGTGGGGTTTGGCATGTTTTGGAGCAGGGTTATGGCGAATACGCTGTGGAAGGCTTGGTCATTGAAGGGTGTGTGGTCAGCATCGGCTTGAACAAGGGCGATGTTAGGATGCTGTTTTGCTCGTTTCTGCGCTTCTCTCAGGAGTTTCCTGGAGATGTCGATGCCGACGAAGAGTTTGGTTTTGTCTGCTAGGTGGGGAAAGAGGAGACCCGTTCCACAGCCCATGTCAAGCGTTATGTTGTTCTCTTCTAGGACTACGTTCTTTGAGGCGGCTTCCATCTTCACATTCTGTTCTTTAGCGTACTGGTCATCATAGCCAAGGGCGATTCGATCGTAGTGGAGCATGGCCTGGCGTTTCTTCCTCCATTCATCCATGCCTGTTCAGAAGTTTTATCTGTGTATGTTTGCTTGTAAAGGTTGCTGGGAGCTAGGGTGCCTAAGAAGGAGGATTTTGCGGTTTTATACAGCCCTGATGTTGAGGAGGCTGGAGAAGTTGTTAGGCGGGCCCTTTCTGCCCGGAGGGTTCTACTGATCACTGGAAACTGTTGGGTTGATTATAAGGGAAGGGCAAGCTCAAAGCTGGAGCCCGGCGAACGAATCGTAGTGATTAAGGAGGATGGGTCTGTGATGGTTCATAGACCCACTGGGTATGAACCTGTCAACTGGCAGCCGCCAGGCTGCGTCTTTCAGACCAGCGTTGACGGCGATGTTTTGCAGATTAGAGCCATCCGGAGAAGGCCTTCTGAATCTGTCAGCCTGTTCTTCGACCGCATATTTCTGGTCTCTGCTCAGAGTCTGGTCGACACCGGCAGCTTCTCACTCTTCGCCAGTGAAGAGGACATGCAGAGGGCGATAGTGGCGGAGCCTTCGCTCCTGGAGCCAGATTTTAAGCCAATTACTTATGAGAAGAAGGTTGAGCCTGGCTTCATCGATGTTTATGGAATAGACGGGGACGGCCGGTTTGTGGTGGTTGAGATTAAGCGGAGAACTGCTGGACGGCAGGCGGCTTTGCAGCTGGCAAGATACGTGGACTCTGTGAAGGAGACCGTGAATCGCGAGGTTAGAGGATTGCTTGTGGCGCCCTACCTGGGCAAGGGCGTTCAGAGGCTACTTGAGACTCTGAAGTTGGAGTTCAAAGCTCTAAGCCCCAAGAGATGTGCTGAGGTGCTGACTCGATCTGAAACCAAGAAGCTTGCAGATTTCTTCAAAGAAGATGGAGAAAGCCTATAGAAGAATCTTCTGGAAAACTAGGAGCCACTAGCATTCATCGGTTTTTTTGATGCACGAAAGGTTAAATTGTTCCTTCTATGGCATGCATGCAGCGGTGATGTGGGTTTGAAGGAGAGAACCGGCACGAATGTGCATAGGGCCTTTGTTGAGGAAGCAAAGGCGTATCAGAGACTTCTGATGTTTGGGGCAAGAGCGGAGGACGAAGGTCTGCCGCAGATTGCTCACTTGTTCAGGGCAGTTGCTGCTGCCGAGAGCGTTCATGCAAGGCGACATTTCGCTCTGCTTGAAGGAAGTATAGAGGATACGCAGAGTAAC
>CP070749.1:914909-943792 GCA_020348365.1 Candidatus Bathyarchaeota archaeon | reverse complement strand
CCCTCCGTGGGCAGTGGAGAAGGCAGAGGAAGCCTGGAAAGAGGTGTGCAAGAATATTGAGACCTCGCACAAAGCTGGAGTACCCATCTGCGCTGCAACTGACTTCTGCGGCTCGCCACTTCTCAAATTCGGAAAGAACGCCTTGGAACTTGAGTTGCTGGTTAAGAAATGCCATCTTAAGCCTATGGAAGCCATTATAGCCGCCACCAAGAACGCCGCTGAATACGCATGCAACCTAGGAGACAAGATCGGAACGATAGAGACTGGAAAACTTGCCGATATCATTATCGTTGACGGAGATCCTCTAGAAGACATATCGATTCTGCAAGATTCAAAAAGAGTAAGAATGGTTATGAGAAGCGGGAAGTTGGAAGTGAATAGGGGGATATGAGCCACGACTAATCCCTATTCTTTTTTGCTTTCCATCTTTAGCTGAGAAGATGAATACTTTAACGGAGTTGGACGAGTTTAAGCGACTTATTCTCATTGTTGGGACACCGGGTGTAGGAAAGACAATCACCTCCAGTCTCTTAGCGTCGAAACTAGATGGACTACACATAGATTTAGCGGAACTTGTCAAGCAGGAAGAACTGATTAGTGACGTAGATGAAGTTAGAGAAACGCTGGTTGCGGACGTGGAGAAGGTTTCAGAGCGAGTGCAAGAAATCACACGGGATTGTGCGGGGGACGTTATAGTTGATGGGCACTACGCTTTTGATGTTGTGCCTGCGGAGAAGGTTCACCGGGTCTTTGTCATTAGGAAGCACCCAGATGAGCTAGAGACGTTTCTGGAGAAGCGTGGATTTAGAAACAAGAAGCTGTGGGAAAATCTTGCTGCTGAAGTCTTGGATATCTGTCTCTCAGATGCAGTGGAGGCTTGTGGTGTTGACAGAGTATGCGAGATTGATGCTAGCGGCAAAAGCGTTGAAGCGATTGTAGAAGATATTATCAGGGTTTTAGATGGGAAAAGCGAATGTAGGGTTGGCACGATTGACTGGCTTGGCAGACTAGCTGAAGATGGACGATTACACAAGTATCTAATACACTTTTGAACTATCCAAGTCTACGTAGGATCTGACGCTTCGTGAGCAGAGTGATGGCTCTACGGTTCGCATAGGCTTTTGCGTGGCCACTGAATTTCTGAGAGATAATTATTGGATTAGGTAATCCCACATCAGCAGATGCCCTATCCAAGTTTATCACCATGTTGACACCTGCCGTTCGCTTCCAATCCTTTATCCAAACCAGACGCTTCTCTCTATCTCTTTGGATAACTAGATCAAATCTACGTGGTAGTCCTGAAAGGCCCTCCAACACCACATCTCTCTCTATCCTATATCCTTCAAGTCTGAAAAATTTCATCGCGAGATCAAGGATTGAAACGTTACCCATCGGTTCATGCCCTCTCAAAGCAGGTATACAGGCTTTGGGAAAAAGCTTTTCGCAAGAAAAAGGATTTTCTGGAGTTCCAACTGCTCATGTACACCATTGTTCGATTGCTTTTATATACAAGTTGGGTACATACCGCAACATTTGGAGGACTGTTGGATGATAGATAAGGCTAAGATCTCAGGATACGCTGTCCTGATTATAGGCGTAGCTCTGCTGGTGTTCACTTTCATCAACGCGTATCTATTCCTGATAGGAGTGCTAAGTATCTCAATCGTCGATTGGGTGGCTGAGCTGGGTGCGTTGCTGGGGCCATTAGTCGAAACCTGCATACGGATAATGTACTTAGGCATAATGGGGTGGATTGGCGCCTTACTAACGAAACGGGGAATAGAATTCCTTACGAAGCTTCCCCGGAAAGCCAAGGAAGAAGCCAAGAAGAAAACTAGGAAGAAGTCTGCGAATGAAGGAAAGAAGAGCTGATGAAACAGTCCATACGAGCGTTGGGCTGGGCTAGCAAGATACTCTGGATAGCAATAGCATCCTTCATGATTATGGCTCTATACTCTCCTCTGAAATTGGTGTTGGAGGGGCAGATAGAGATAGGTTTGCCACATCCTTCATTCTCGAATGAAACAATAACGGTCTCCATCCCCTTCTTTATCAACAACACTGGGTTTTTCGACATATCCGACTTGAATGTGACACTCTCAGTTGGAGACCGCAGTGGAGCGTCAATCTCCGAATCAGCAACTTCCGTGCAGAATATCCCACGAGGTGGAAGGATCAACGGAACTCACGTGATTTCCATAGGCATAGATGATGTAGTGTCAAAGAATCTAACCTACCTATTATTTGAAGATTCAGTTATTGTCTTAGGGGAATCGGTGGGACTGAAGATTGCACATGTCATCCCTCTTCAGGCATCAACCAGTGTGAATATGTCTTGGGGGGCGCCATTCTATCATCCTTCCATAGGATTGGTGGATTTTCCAGAACCATACAATTCTACTCATTATGAAATTGCAGCATGGTTGAGTTTTGAGAATCATTCGCCTTTCGATATTGATGGTACGCTGAGACTTGAAGTCTTTAACGAGCGGAGGGAATTCTTAGGTCTCTGGGTTGGTGAGATAAGGGCCCTCTCGGGAGAGGAGTATAATGGGACGGTAAACCTCTTCATTCCCTTGGCTAGCGTTTTTATGTTCTCTGGGATGGGAGAAGTGCATGCCCATTTTGAAAGCCCCATAGGCACTATGGACTGGAGGTTCACATATGGTCAATGAAGAAGGCTTGAAACCTCTTCTGAAGAAGATAGTGCCGAATGTGACTAAGGCAGCCCTTAAGGGCTTTGTCCTGCTTCTCTTGACTTATGTATTGCCAGCAATGATTATGGACGCTATGGCATCGCCCGATATGCCCTTTGAGATACCTCCTGAGTATACGACTCTTCTGTACATCTTCTCAGCGTTGGTCGTCTTCTTCACTGTTGTGACTGAGCTATTCTCTGGAACCATCCTTCGATATGCCTTCAGTGTCGGCAGAGCGCTCGTTTTTATAATGTTCTTCATCTACGCCCTAAATGGGGGCATCCTAACCTCAACCATTCAGATTCCAGAACAACAGCTAGCTATCCACATCCTAGCCAATCTGAAAGCCTTTCTGGCAATGCTGATCTTTGTTAACTTCCTGGGACTTGCAAGAAGCATGCTGCAAGCTGTAAACTTTCTAGCAGGAAAGGTTGAAGCGACCTAGCATGCGACAGGAGTGTATGAGAAAAGTGTGTTCTCACACACAGACACACTCTCTACCCTAGGTCTTTAGTATGAGGCAAATAGGCTCTAGATATGTGTGATGTGTAAACAGCAATATCTGAGACGCTAGCTGAAAAAGGGTGGTCGAAAGCTATAGTGCCAATTCTTTTTCGATTATGTCAACAATTTTCCTACTTGCGTCTTCACCAAAGGGGTTCTTCCAGCTTCTATTCACATTTACCATGGTTTTAACATTGTTCATTATGGTCTTGGGCTTTGTGCCTGCAACTGCATTGCTTCCAACCTTAACCGTTTCCGGTCTCTCAGTACTTTCTCTCAAAGTCACACAAGGTATCCTTAATATACAACTCTCTTCTTGAATGCCTCCACTATCGGTTAGAACCAGACTACTGCTCTCGAGCAGAGCCAAGAAGTCGAGATAGCCCGTTGGGTCGATTATTTTTAGTTTCTTGATGCTGTTAACTAATGAATTTAGTTTGAAATATCTGAGTCTTTTCTTGGTCCTAGGGTGAATGGGAAAGATTATTCCAAAGTTAGAGACCTTAGCCACCATTTTGATCCCTTTGAGAATGTCCACTAGGTTTTCCTTGAAATCTATGTTTTCTTCCCTATGAAGCGTGAGCAAGAAATAGTTCCCACGTTTCAAGCCAAGTTCTTCCTTTATCTTGCTCTTAGCCTTTGCGATGACTACATTCTGTTCAATGGCGTCGACGATGGTGTTGCCTGTTACGAATCTCTTGCCCTCAACCTTTTCTTCAACTAGGTTCCTCTTGGACTCTTCAGTTGGTGCAAACAAGAGATCGGAGATGTGGTCTATCATGACTCGGTTGTGCTCTTCAGGCATTCTCCAGTCTCCACTTCTTAAACCTGCTTCAATATGGCCTACGCAAATGTGCAGTTTCCTTGCCGCTAGAGCTCCTGCTAGATTGGTATTTGCATCACCACCCACAAGAACCAGTCTCGGTTTCTCCTTCAGCAATGCTGCTTCAATACCCTCAAGCATCTTTGCGGTTTGTTTACCGTGGTATCGAGCCGAACTCACGTTCGGTACTCTATGTTTTGGTTGGGGTAGGCTTAGCTCGTCGAAGAATAACTTATCCATGTTGTATGAGTAGTGCTGTCCGGTGTGGATGATGAAGGACGGCATGTTTCTTTTCTCGATCTCCCTTATTATGGGCGAAAATTTAATTATGCCCGGTCTGGTGCCAACGATGATGCAAACTTTATCTCTAAGCTCTTCAGGTCCTAACACTTTCAGTTGACGCATACATATCATCAGCATGAAATAGTTACTCGTCTTTATGAAACTTGACTCTCAGCACATGTATGCAATGGATTGTGTTATTAATGACTGAATGTGAGCGGCGCGATAGATCTACACAAGAGCAGGGGGCTGGGAAAAACGTCTGTATGCGGAATGTTGAACTTGACCGAGAATCCTTTTATCCAAGGTGTGATTCTTGCTTTGGATATGGAGAATTGCTTCGTTCTTGATGTGGGTTGTGGACATCTCCCTCATCAAACGAGAAGAGAAGGAATAGGGATTGATCTCAACAGAGGAAGATGCGATGTAATTGCCCATGCGGAGTATCTGCCCTTCCGAGAATTGGTCTTCAATAGGGTCCTTCTCTATGCCATTCTCGAGCATCTGGATCATCCTTTTCAATTCCTCAGAGAGGTGTTGAGGGTGTCCAGATCGGATGCGGAATTCGAGATTGAGATCCCAACTGATCCAAGATTGATGGTCTTTGTTAAACGGGCCATTGCTGGATTTCCCTTCGGTGTTTTGAGGCTGTTCAGAATTTTCTACAGACAAGTTTGGAAAGCCAGGAAGAATCAGTTCACTACGCCCCACAAGAACTGGATCAAACCAGAGCACATCGCAAGATTTCTCAGAATACGATCTATCTCCATTGAGGGAAGCTCACACCACTGGTTCGTAGGTAGAAAGGGTTTGATCTTAAGAAAGTTGATAAAACATCCACCGAGACTCGGAATAGAAGAGAGTTTCATTATCTACGCCACAAGATATCAACCCGAAGGGTTTGAGCAACTCGCATGATATGGAAGATACAGGAACGGTTCAGTTAGACATGGATGCGCTTTTTCCTATTTCCTTCTGATGTTATAACCTAGCAACCTTTCGTCTATTTTCTTGTTTATTTTTTTCCAATCATATTCTTCTACATCTTTTTTAGCATTAGCCTCTAGTCTTCTCCTCAAATCTGGATTTTCGTGAATCTCAAATACGGCATCCGCCATCTCTCTTGCATCGCCTGGATCAACCAGCAACCCGTTTATTCCATCTTTTATGATGCTACTTACACCTTCAAGTCTCGTAGCAACAATCGCTTTGCCCATAGCCATGTACTCGAAGATCTTAACTGGGTAGATACAGTTGACAGCCGCCTGTCTGGGAAAAGGAAACAGGCATACATCCGAACCTTCCATTTGGGTCAAGACATTTTCGTGATTCAATCTTCCAAGAAAATCTACATGTTGCTCCAAATCCAGATTTTTGGCGGTTCTATTCAAATGAGCAACGTCTTCTTTTTTTGCATCACCTACAAGGATGAGCTTTAAGCTTTCTATTCTTCCCTTTAGCAGGGCCACAGTATTGAGCATCAAATCGAGTCCTCTTTCTTTCATCAGAAATCCTACATAGAATAACTTAAACTCAGAGTCTGACCGTTTCAATCCCTTAGGTCTTGTGATCGAAAGATCCACTCCATTTGTTATTGCTAGTATCCTTTGTGGCCTAATTCGAAACTTTGTCAGAGCCGATGGATGTATTGCCGAAATCACCAAATCAGCATGTTTCAGTGCCCTTTTTACGATTTCAAATGTGGCGATTCGAGGTACGTTTACTAGCAACCTCTTCATGATGCCCCCCGCTCTTACTGCTTTCCACAGTTCTGGGTGATCCCAAATGTCTGCAACCCACTTGAATCCTAGTGGTTTCAAAAGTGCCGAAGACATTGACGAAAAGCAATCATATGTGGAGTAGACTAGATCAAACCGAACTTTTCTGTGCAATTTTAGAACTTTGTATATGCACCATACTGGATATAGGGGGCGTGAACTTAGGCGCCCGAATTTTAGTGGGCCTCTTATGATCCTAAGCTTTTTTTCAACCTCTTTGGGCAGAGCGGTTTCTTTGCCTGTCAAAATGAATACTGTATTCCTTAAACTCAGGTGTTTTGGTCTCTGAAACTGTGTGCGATTCGGATCACACCTGATGTGAGGCGTTAAGTACGCTATTTTGAGCCTTTTCCTCATCATAACACCCTCTCAAGTTCACTTCCTACTCTCTACACCTCAAGAAGGTGATGAGTGTCCAAGGCTTAAGGTTGATTATGCTGTGCAAGGCAACCTTCGTCAGTGGTTCGTGGAGCTTGGCCCGAACCCTTCCATGCCAAATCTGTTTCTCTCTGGACAAACCAGCACGGAGGTGAATTATCCCAGCGTCAGGCACATAAACCGCCTCGTATCTCTTTGCCCTTATCTGATTGTGCAGGTCATCGTATTCAGCTGGAGCATCCCGCAGCCTGGCTAGCGATCTTCTGAAGCAATACACTCCGGTGGTGAACTCCATTCTGAAAGGGCTTACGCGGTCCAGTAAATAGTGTTTCAGAAGATTGATATACTCTTCATGGATTCTCCTGCATATTCCACGAATAGGGCGTTGAGTGAAGCCGAAAAAGACACTTCCAACTTTCGGGTCCCGCATCAAGTCTTCTGCTATACTCAGCGCACGAGGTGACAATATGAGATCTGCGCCAAGAGCAAACACTACGTCATTCCTCGCCCTGTCAAAACCCATCTGGAATGTTTCACCAGCTCTAGTAAAGGTCCATTTCTGTTCCTCTTTAAACATTATCTTCGAATTGTCCAGATTAGACTTCACAATAATCTCTTCACTGTCATCGGTGCATCTGTCAAGAACGAAGATCAGCTCATCAAAAGAAACATGTCTCAATGCTGGAAGAGAGTATCTCAGATATTCTGCTTCATTGTGAACCGCAACGACACCACTGATTTGCATCTTCATTCATCCCTCAAGAATTCTGGCTAAAACCTATATTCACGATTTTTCACCCAGTGGAGCGGAGCGATGTGATTGGATAGAAAAGAGGCTATGAACTAATGAACATTACGGATGTGCACATAGCATGTAGTGAGACAACGCGTACTCATGAGATCGCATCTGAGAAGAAGCACTCAGACCGGTGGTGGGAGGAGGATGCCTCCGAAGAATAAGTATGCGGAGATCAACGAAACAACAATATCCCATAATGTGGCTGTCAAGAAGACAACCAGTGGCTTTCCTTTTCCGATTTTCACAAGCTCTTTGAATTTTGTGTTAAGACCTATAGAGACAAAGGTCATTGCAAAGAACCATCCTCGAAAACCTTTGGTGATTCCCAGAATGCTTTTCACTTCTGTTTGTCCCATTGCTGGTACCAATACGAGCGAGAATATTACAGAAGCGATCATGAAGCCAATGATGAACTTTGGAAACCTGTACCATATCTCTCGCAATCTCGGTCTCTCAGCAGTGGCCTTCTTCTCAACCCTAAATACCCAATACATTGCCAAGAGAAATGCGGTAATTCCTATTAGAATATTCTGAGACATTTTGACGACAGAGGCAATAGCCATCGCCTGATCGCTGTGAAGTGCTCCAGATGCTACTACTGACGCAGTATTGTCAATAGTACCGCCAATCCAAGCTCCGGCGACAACATCGGGTAATTGTAGCGCTCTGGCAATGAGTGGCATCAATATTATCATAGGTCCGGAGAAGAGCAAGACCAGCGAAACGACATGGCTGATTTCTTTCGGGTCTCCCTTAACCGCGCCGCCTGCAGCGAGTGCTGCCGAAACTCCACATACAGAAGTAGCAGTAGCCATTATTGCAGCAAATGACTTCTTTAGCCCTAATTTGACTGCGAGAAAGTAGGCGAAGTACCAAACCAGAGCTAGACCAACTGTGACCTCAAATACACTTCTTACTCCCGCGCTCACGATGATGCTGAAGAGTATTTCAGCTCCCAGCAGAACAAGACCGATCTTGATGAAAAGCTCAGTCTTCGCCGCGGAGGAAAGCCATTTAGGAATCTTCAGAGTATTGCCCACTATTAGACCAAGAACTAATGCCCAAAGCGCATAGGCCAATCCAGTGTCTTTGATTATTTGTTGATTTGCAATAATATAAGCGAAAATAGAAATCAAGAAGACTATCGGAAACCCAATTAGAAAATTCTTTATTTTGCCTTCCATAAATCTCGTTGCTACTCCGGTTATCAGTAGCAGACAAAAACCTAACAAGATGATATACGGCATTTGGGACAAAGATTCAGGAATGTCACCGATGAACTGCCATGAAGAGATCTTTGGCGTGAAAGGTATGGCTCCCAAGACGGCTAAGGCTAGGATGAATAGTCCTATCCAAACTGCCCACCAGTCTCCCTTTCTCCACAATGATGACCAGTCCACTGGCATGTTTCCACCTACGCGCGACCTTTGAAGTAACTACTTGTCAGTGGTAAATAATGCGCCATGGCTTTTAAGTGTTTCTATTAGATAACTACTGCAAGATAGTAAATAGCCTTCCATCCTGTTAACCGGTACTGCCGAGCATACATGCAGGACTACAAGAGCGAGCGCGCACGGATCAGAGCTTTCTTGCTTTGTGTTCCCACATCAGATTATACATCAAGGCCAATCCCTTAACTACACTCTGATGGGACGTGATGGCCGCCTCACGCAGAAAGAAAGGAACCCCCGGGTCCTCAACAAGAAACAACGCCTTTCCTCCAATTCTAGGATCAATAATGCACCCTCTTATGGGAATCTCATCAGTGAAGCGAACTTCAACCTCGCCCCCCAAAACCTCATTGATCCTCTCCAAGATTCCAGCTTGCTTCTTTCTATCCTCAGGCTCCAGCAGGTTAGAATCCATTAGGATGATCTTCAAAGAGACTCCTCTACTCAAAGCCGTCCCAATATTCTCGTGAACATCAAGAAAGTATTCCATGGCCCTTGAAAGAATCTGAATCTCCTCTCTTGCAGCGTCGTAAAGCTTCTTGGTTTCGTCCAGTGATACTTCGCCAACGCTGACAATGCGTAGGAGAGGAACCCTCGGGACTCCCTTCTCCCCCTTCAGATAGAACTCCTTGCTCGTCTCCACAAGGTCTTCGGCGTAGTTCTCTAGAACTCTAACTTTCTGTTTGAGTTCGTTGATGCTCAATGATACTAAGGAACTCGCGATGTCATCTGGAGGACGCGGACTATATAATGCAGGTCTACCCGGCCTTATGCTTACTAACCCCATTCTAGCAAGCTCATCCAAAACACCGTATATACGTGCACTGGGCACTTTGCTTGTCTTGCTCAGGGTTGTTGCCTTTGTCTCGCCGAGAAGAAGAAGGTATGCAAGCGCGGAGGCTTGGTACTCGTTTAAACCCATGTTCATGAGTAGAAACTTGGTCTGGCTGATGTCTTTTCCAAAGGCCAAAGTTCACTACTCTCCAATAGATAACTTGATGACTTGCTTTAAATCCTTTGCATCGCATGACTCAGGCGCATCTGCTGGAGGTGGATTTGCTCATAAAAACATTAATAAGTCGAGGAATAATTGACTCCTATTAAGTAGTAAAATAGGTGTTAACATGAAAGTCTTGATCGCTGGGATGGACGGATATCTCGGCTGGACCCTAAGCATGCATCTAACAAACAGGGGACACACAGTAGTCGGCGTGGACAACTTCTCCCGGCGAAAGAACGTGGAGGAGGTCGGATCCTGGTCTGCCACCCCCATACAACCGATGGATGAACGGTTGATGGCCTTCAAGGAGGTCCACGGCAAAGAGATCGGATTCCATGAAGGAGATTTAAGGGAATACCCATTCGTAAAGGAAATTGTCAGAAAGCACAATCCTGACACCATTGTCCATCTCGGAGAACAACCCTGCGCCCCCTATTCTATGATAGATGTCGAACATGCCGTGTTCACTCAAAACAATAACATCATTGGAACCTTGAACCTTCTCTTCGCAATGCACGAGACCAGCCCCCACACACACATGCTTAAGCTGGGAACCATGGGTGAATACGGAACCCCCAACATTAACATTCCAGAAGGCTTCTTCGAGATCGAGTACGAGGGAAGAAAAGATGAGCTTCCCTTCCCCCGCCAAGCCGGATCTTGGTACCATCAAAGCAAGGTGCACGATAGCCACAACATCATGTTTGCGTGCAAAATCTGGGGCTTGAGAAGCACCGATATCATGCAAGGAGTAGTCTACGGAACAAGAACAGACGACATGACTGATGACCGTTTACTTACAAGATTTGACTTCGATGAGGTTTGGGGAACCGCATTAAACCGTTTCTGCGCTCAAGCGATAATTGGTCATCCTCTGACACCCTACGGCCGAGGAAGCCAAACAAGAGCGTTCATTGCCTTGAGGGATAGCATGCAATGTCTAACCCTCGCCACTGAGAACCCGCCCGAAAAAGGCGAGTACAGAGTCTTCAATCAATTCGATGAAACCTATTCAGTGAATGAGCTGGCCAAGAAAGTCCAGAAGATCGGCAAGAAACTCGGGTACGATGTGCAGATCAAGAATCCAGAAAACCCAAGAGTGGAGGCAGAAGAACATTACTACAATCCCCATCACGAAAAACTTTACAAACTTGGATTCAAGCCTATTCACCCATTGGACGAAGAGCTTGAAAGAATGTTCAAAGATCTTGAAGGGTTCAAAGAAAGGATAATCGCGAAGAAAGAGCGAATCATGCCAACAATCGATTGGAGAAAGTGACGCCAAATCCGCTGCATCCACGCGACAAAAGTGTGTTCATAGCCAGAGTGACCTGACACTAAGAAACGTTAAAATGGAACTGAGAACAATCACTGACAAAACCGGTGATTGCAGATGAACATACTGGTGACTGGTGGAGCAGGCTACGTCGGAAGCGGGCTTATTCTTAGGCTGGGCGAAGAGTTCTCAGAGGCAACGATAACCTCCATAGACAACCTAACAACAGGAAACTATCGTTTCATTGAATACCTCAAAAGGGATAAGCGTTATCGCCTCCTCCAAGGCGACATAACGAAGAGTGCGGATCTGAAGAAAGCCCTCGCTCCTGATACAGGAATGGTCGCACATTTGGCGGCTGTGCCCGGAATAAAATTGTGCAATGAGAAGCCGCAGGACGCAATAAACACCAATATTTATGGCACCCACCTCCTCCTCGAAGCGGCCGTCAAGTGCAGCGTTGAAAGATTCATCTCAATCTCTTCAGCAGCGGTTTATGGGACACCACAAAAGCACCCCATCAGTGAAGAGCATCCTTTGAAGCCCATTAACCTTTATGGAGTCACTAAGGTGAGCGCAGAACAACTGGTAGAAGCATGCTACCTTACTCGCGGCTTAAGCACAACAACACTTCGCTTATCCAATCTCTATGGCTTAAGCGCATATACCCCATGGAAGACCGTTATCCCCCGGTTTGTCTCGCAGGCAGTGAATAATGAGCCTCTCACGATCAGGGCAGACGGAAAACAGAAACGCAACTTCGTACATGTACAAGATGTCATAAGCGCTATAACCCGATGCTTTAAGGCTCCCCGGCAAGCGGTTGCAGGCGAAACCCTCAACATAGGTGGACATGCTTTGAGTGTTAACCAGATCGCCAACATCGTGGTTCAAGAGGGCCAGCAGAAGCTCAACAAGGAAGTCTCGAAGGCTTACACGTCTTTGGAGCTCGGTGAAGTCTACACATCTGATTTCGAGTATGATTACGAAAGGGCTTCCAAAAAGATAGGCTACGAGCCTGAGCGAGAAGTCTCACAGGGCATCTCTGAATTGTTTGATTACGCGTTGAAGACGAAGGCAGAGTGACCCGGCTGACGCGCGGTTGAGTGGCAACCTCCAATTCCAAGCAAGCCTCTCAGCTTTGATCTTCGCAATCTGCCTTGAGAGTGTAGCTTGAATCGGAATAATTAGGCTTTAATAATCATGTATACTAGTCATGCATGCAGCTGTGGAGGTAAGTCCTTGCCGAAGAAGGAGATTCTTGTTCACCAGACAGCCATCGTTGAAGACGGAGCTGAAATCGGAGACGGAACTAGGATCTGGCACCATGTACACGTCAGACGCGGTGCTAGATTGGGAAGGAATTGTGTACTTGGAAAAGGCGTTTACATAGGTGATGGAGTGAGAATTGGAGATAACGTGAAAATCGAAAACTACGTTTCTATCTACAAGGGCGTCACCATAGAGGATAACGTGTTCGTCGGTCCCCACGTGACTTTCACCAATGATCTGTGCCCTAGGATCGAACGATTCGAGAAATGGAAGGTGGCAGAGACTGTTGTGAGGAAGGGGACATCAATAGGCGCCGGCTCAGTCATTCTATGCGGTATCACCTTGGGCCGATACTGTTTCGTAGGCGCTGGATCCACAGTGACCCAGAATGTTCCAGACCACGCGCTTGTATATGGAAATCCGGCGAAGGAGCATGGCTACGTATGTTTCTGCGGAGAAATCTTGCTTGACCTGCAAGGAAAGGAACTCCCCATGGTAGTTATCTGCGAGAAATGCCGCAAGAAAATAGAGATAAGACCCAAATCGCAAGGATAGGAATTCTAGAAGACAGCTGAAGCCCTACTTGCGGTAGTAGTCCACTACGAGTTCTACAGCCTCTATGATCTTCTCTAGGTCTGTCTTCTTCAAGAGGGGATGAACGGGTAACGAGAGTATTCTCTTAGAGATAGATTCAGCACGTGGACATTCATCAACTCTGAAGCCTTCTACAAAGGCAGGCTGCTTCGTGAGGGGAATCGGGTAATGAACTCTACATCCTATGTTTTCTGCCTGCAAGACTTTGACAAACTCGTCTCTCCCACATTTCAACTGAGACAAATCTATCAGGACGGAATAAACGTTGAAGGAATGATCAACATTACTCTTCACGACGGGAGGGCGAATGCCCCGGATTTTCGCGATGGCCTTGGTGAGCACCTCCGCGTTGCGCCTCCTCTTCTCCACGAAAGCGTGTAACTTTTCCAACTGGTTGAGTCCTATGACGGCTGCTATCTCAGTCATGCGATAATTCAAGCCGAAGGTTGTGTGGTAGTACTTGCGTTTCTGCCCATGGCTCCGAATCAACCTGCCTTTTTCGTATAGTCTTCTTTCTTTCGTCGTTACCATACCCCCCTCTCCCGTGGTCATGTTCTTTGAAGGGTAGAAACTGTAGCAGTTCAAGTCATCAAGAGCCCCTACGTCTCTTCCGTTTATTCTGGTGCCATGAGCTTGGGCGGCATCGTTCACTAAGTGAAGGTCATGGTCATCAGCAATCTCTCCTAACGTTTTCATATCGGCGGCGTGACCGAACAGGTGAACCGGTGCTATCACCTTCGTCTTTGATGAGATCTTATCATTCACGTCTTGAGGGTCCATTGTGAAGGTTTCTTCGTCTATATCCGCGAAGATCGGTCTTGCATTTGAATAGACGACGGTGCTGGCTGTCGATATGTGAGTGAAGGCGGGAACGATCGCTTCATCTCCCGGTTCTAGGAGGGATAGGTATGAAACGTGTAAGGCTGCTGTTCCTGAGTTGACTGCAATGGCATATCTAGACCCTACTCTTCGGCAGAACTCTTTTTCAAACTCTTCAGTCTTCGCACCCTGCCTCAGATTTCCTGACTTCAACACGTCAGTGACGTCTCTCATCTCTTCGTCCGTGAGCATCGGCTTCGCGATTGGTATCATCTCGTTTGAGGTTGGGGCTCCACCATTTATGGCTAGTTTCTTCGTTTAGATTGCCTCCTCACTTGTTCAACTATTCCTAGGATTTTTATCGACTCCTCAACCGAGTTCATGGGCTTCACATCTCTGGATAGACAGTGAATGAAGAATTCAAGTTCCTTTTCCATCAGATTGATGTATGGGTTTCTGAAGATGTTTTTTCCTCGATCGTACATTCCTCGAGTCTCCTTGCAATAGACGATTGTAGGGATGTTGTCGAGAATGCTTCCAAAGAATGACCCGTTATCTCCGTGAACTTCCACGGTGTTCATGTACGAGGGCGTTATTAGATCGGCCTCGCAGAATATGTGAACATTATTCTCAGCTTCCAGTCTTATCAAGACACAATCTTCAGCGTCCACTTCAACCTCATTTCCCTCGATAACCCGTCTTTTCAGGATAGTTTCAGAGAAGAGGCTTTCAACTTCAACAACCTCACCGAAGCAGTGGTTGGCTAGGTCTAGCATGTGGACCAGCATCTCCAGCATTGCTCCACCCCCTTTCCTCATTTGGTGTTTCCATTCTCGCCAGCCTCCTCTTCCCCCTATTCGGAATATGGCGAAGTAGGGATCGCCAATGATGTTGCCTTGCAAGATCCTTTTGAGACGTTGAAAGGATGGATGAAACCGGTAAAGATACCCAACCATAACCAGGTTTCCAGTCTCCTTTTGTTTCTTCTCGATCTGCTTGGCAAGTTCAAGTTTGTGAGTCATGGGCTTTTCACAGAAGATCGCTTTTCCCCCATCAAGAGCTTCCAGAATGACCCTGTGGTGGATTGCCGTTGGAACGCACACGTCTACGGCGTCTACGGTTTCATCGCTAAGGACATCTTTAAAACTGGTGTAGCTCAAGGCGTTATGGTTTTTGGCTACTTCTTTGGCAAGTTTTTCATCGGTGTCGCATACTGCAGCTATGGTCGCGCCTTTGATGCCTCTGTAAGCGTCGAGATGCCTCATTCCAATCTTTCCGCATCCAATCACAGCCACGTGTATCATGTTGACACTCCCTTCGATTGTATACGGTCTTTCTCCTTTAAATCAGCTATTGTAATCGGTCTTGGAGTAACTTGCCTGAAGAAGCTAATTGGACCTCTCATGCATTAGCTTGATTATCATGCCTGCAAGTTTCTCAGCCCCGTCTGGAAAGATGGGTGCTCTTCTCTCTTTTACTTCGTCTATGGCTTTTAGGAGATTCGCCAGCGTTATTTCAGAGACCAGTACGGCGTTTACTTTCTTGGCTAGGATCTTTGCGTCTTCGATTCCGACAGTTCTTGTCCACTCGGGGTTCAGGGCTAAAACACCGGGTTTTCCATAAATCGCTGCGTCTAGGATGGTTCCGCCGAAATGTGAGACTACAAGCTCGGCGCCTGCCAGAAGTTCATGAAAGCGTTCAGTGAATGTCATTATTTTCCACTCTGGATGTCGCTTAATATAGGGTGTGGGATCCACCCTGCCCGTCTGCAGAACTACGTTGTCTAGCTTGCTCTCCGATAGGGCGTTGAAGAGAAGTCTGTGTCCATAAGTTCCACCTGAAACCAGAATGTATCCGCCGTTCCAGGAGTCAATCTCTGGCTTACGAAGCGTTGGGCCAACAACCACGCCCCTTAAGAATCTCCTCTGCTCCCGCCAATGCAAAGCTGTCAATATTGATATCGGCTGTAGTATGCGCGCGGTTCTAGACGGTTTTGTAAAGCGAACTAGGCTCTCAATATTAATGACTGGAACTCCTCTCATCCAAGCTAGAAGTGCAGGTGGACCGCAAAAGTTGCTTCCTGTACTCACCACAGTGTCGAACTCGTGGAAGTCTATTCTGGCTGAATCCAGGAGAGCTTTAGCGAGACGGACGGCAAAGATGAGCATGTGAGTCTTTGGGCCCCGAGGTTTGACCAGAGACTGGACCTCGCCAAACTTACTCAGTCTTCTTTCGCTTAATCTGTCGCCTTCAGGCACGATGAAGGACAATGATACCTTTCTGTGAAGTGCTTGAGCCAATGCATATGCTATTCCGGTGTGTCCTCCGCCTCCAGCAAGAATCAGCACTCGCCCGTGCACTTCGTCTCCCCTCCGCAATTTCTCGTCTAAGGGTTATATAGTTGTCCTTTCAACGCCTGCATCAAGGATTCATCTAGATTTGGAGAAAGAGCAATGCTGAAAAGCAGATTTGGATGAGTATTAGACTGATTGTAACCTGCCTCTCCGTCATAGGCCTTATGTTCATTAGAATGTGAGTCCAACTATACACTCTTCTTCCGTAGGGAGACGCAAGTCTTCCATTCTCCCTCAGTTTTCCTAGACAGCTCGCCTTAAACCTAGATCTCAGTTTCAGGAAGAACTCGATGATGAAAGGTAACATTATGAGAATCCCGCTTCTCTCCATGTTTCCAATTATCACCCCGGCTGCAACCATCGAGCCAA
Organism: Candidatus Bathyarchaeota archaeon; assembly: GCA_020348365.1. GTDB lineage: Archaea > Thermoproteota > Bathyarchaeia > Bathyarchaeales > Bathyarchaeaceae. The sequence goes on along the minus strand of CP070749.1, from coordinate 927,394 downwards.
GCAAGTAAGTCAGCGAGTCCCCCGGCAGGATCTTGGCAGGAATCCAATTGAACCTGATGAACCCAACTAGAGCGCCAAGCGTTATCAGAAATATTGTTGATCCGATGCTCTCATTCATGAGCCCGAATATTCCTAAAGCCAAGAGATAGACGATTCCCATTCCTGCTTCCAGCCCATTGAATCCAGCCAGCATATTCACAGCATTGGAGGCTCCCACCATACCCACGGGCACGAGCAGAAGAGGATAGAGAATTCCGAACTCGATGCGCCCAAAGAAGGGGATTGACATGTGGGTTACGCCAGCACTTATCGCCATTAAGGGGACTGCGGCTGGCAGAGTCAGTAAGGGCTTGAGCCACTGCGGGAATCCAACCCTAACGTCATAACCCTCCTTTGTCTTAACCCTTCTAGATTTCACATTCAAATCATCCAGCAGACCCACGAACATGACGATGAGAACAGACGAGGTAACCGCTAGAATTGGCTTCAATTCCCCCTCTGAACTGAGGAGAAATGTCTGTAAGCCAATGTAGCTCAATAGTCCCGCCAAGACGCCCGTGGCAACGCAGATTCCGCCGGAGCTAGCTAGCTTTGTCTTATTCTTCTTGTGGAGGTCCAGACCTACTATTCCCACGACGTATAGGAATCTTCTGAAATATGGGGTGACAAAGAAGGTCACAACGAAAGATATCAGAATAGAGACTAGCAATATTATCAATGTACGCACCGATCATTATGCCCTAGATTCTACAGGCTCCATCAGATTATACCTCTTTGCATTGACAACCTTTAAAAATGTTCATTCAGATAACCAATGTTCAACAAGCACATGCATGTATGGAGTATGCGCCCCTGCGCTGACCGTAAGAGAAATATAAATGGTTGAGCGCATTGTGTCGCAGAAAAGATGGTCCATGATGAGAATCAGAAAGCTGCTGAACAGGGAGAAAGTCTTTGATGCTTTGCGGAGATTCACAGCCATTCGCTTCAGAATCTCCCATTCCCTCCTCCTGCAATCGTCTCTGATTCTCCTCATTCTCTTCCTTGCCTTCATTGTTAGAATGCTCCCCATCCGCTGGGGTCTTTACCTCTCAGAATTCGACCCCTACTACCAATATCGCGTAACAGAGCACGCCGTTGAATATGGACTGCAAAACTGGGCTACTGGCTGGTCCGAAATAGACCCCTCACGTGACCTGATGAGTTGGTATCCATATGGACGAAAAATATCGACCACTTATCCCGGATTGCCGCTCACCGCCGCATCATCGTATCTAATAATCCGCGCGCTTGGAGTGCCTCTGGAAGTGTTTGAGTTCTGCGTCATCTTCCCTGCCCTGATGGGAACGCTAACGTGCCTGGCCATGTACTTCTTAGGGCGAGACATCGGTGGCAAGCACGTAGGCATCCTCTCAGCACTCTTTCTAGCCCTAAGCTCCGCCCATATCAGCCGCACCTCACTAGGATTCTTCGACGACGAAACGGTGGGAATCTGTGGCTTGCTCCTGTTCATCTTCTTCTTCTTAAGATCTATCGAGAGTGAAAGACCCTTGAAGAACAGTTTTGTCTACGCCGTTGCGGCGGGGCTTTCTCTTGGATGGATCTTCTCCTCATGGGGGGCTGCAAGATACCCTGCTGCTATGGCCGCGCTTTTCGTCCTTGTTTTGCTCTTATTACGCAGATACTCGTCTCGGCTGTTCTTCTCTTATAGCATAATGTTTGGAATCGCCCTCTTCATCGCTGTCAACGTTCCAAAGTTGGGATTCAGTTTTCTAACCCGAACGGAGACTCTGCCTGTGACTGGGATGTTCCTTCTGTTGGCGATCTACGAGGTTACTCGCCACATCAAAACCCTTAGGAATAAGGCCCTTTTCGTAGTCGTCTTTTCAGGTCTTTGTGTCAGCGTGTTCCTTGTGCTTTCATCATATGGATACGTTCTGCCGATGGGGGCGAAGTTTTGGTATGCCCTAAACCCGCTTCAACGCTTTGAAAATCCTCTGACGCAATCTGTCCAGGAACACAGACCTGCTGCTTGGGGGTCTTTCTATTATGATTTTGGGGTAGGCGCCTTCTTCGTGCCTATAGGTCTATATTTTGCCTTAAGGAATCCTACAAATCGGAACCTATTCTTGACAATCTTCGGTTTGACGGCGATTTACTTCGCTGGTTCAATGGTGCGGTTGACCCTGCTTCTGGCGCCAGCCATCAGCCTCCTGTGGGCGCTGGCTCTAGTTCGATTGACCAAGCCCTTCGTCACTGTCATGAAGGCGACTCCGATAATCTCAAGGCGGAGAACAGGCTTTGAGGCTCACGTAGGGAAGGAATTCAGTGGAGTCTTCTTGATACTGATGTTTCTCTTGCTAACATTTAGCTTCGTCCTGCCCACCCAACGAGTCTTTGATCATGCGTATTCCCCCACTACAATCGCTGCTGGAAGTATGCCGATAAAACCTGGCGAACCAGTCAACGCTTGGTTTGACGCGTTGGAGTGGATACGAACCACCGAGAGTGTCCAGATACTGGCTAGCTGGTGGGATTATGGCTACTGGATCACGAACCTCGGCAACAAGACTTCACTAGCAGACAACGGTACGTGGAATCAGACTCAGATCGCCCAGATTGGATTGATGTTCATGTCGAATGAGACAGAGGCAATTGAGATTCTACAGAAATATCAAGCAACCCATGTTCTAGTCTTTGTGGTCTGCGACGAGAATGGCAATGACGTGGGCTGGGGTGATGAAGGCAAATGGATGTGGATGGCGCGAATTGGGGATTCAGTCTTCGGCGGCTTCGAATATGATGAAGCCAACCATCTAATAGTTGGCTATCAAGAACTCCAAGAAGACCCGGAGACTGGACAGACCTTTCGAGTGTGGACAGAAAAGGGTAAGCATACAGTGATATACAAGCTGATGGCGTATGCGAAAGATAAGAGGACCGGCTCCCAGCATCTGACCTATCCTTTGACAAACTTTGAAGAGGCCTACATCTCTCCAGGGCAGAATTATGGTGGAGCAATACCCCTCGTATGCATATACCGGATCAATCCCCTCCAAGAAGAACCTGTTAGTTCAAACCTTGTTGTGCTTGAAACGACTATGGGGGACGTAACGATTGAGTTATATGATGACATGCCCATCACAACAGGAAACTTCAAGCAGCTCGTCCAACAAGGAGTATACGATGACACCATCTTTCACAGAGTGATTGACGCTTTCATGATCCAAGGAGGAGACCCCACTGGGACGGGATATGGAGACCCTTCAATACCAACAATACCCGATGAATTCACAGATCACAATAGAAATGATAGGGGCACTGTAGCCATGGCAAATTCGGGTCCAAACACGGGAAGCAGCCAATTCTTCATCAATCTTGTAGACAACAACTATCTAGACAACGATCACCCAGTCTTCGGAAGAGTAGTAGAAGGAATGGATGTCGTCGACGAAATTGGAAAAGTGGAAACGGACGGAGACGACAAGCCTTTGCAAGATGTGAAGATCATAAATGCATACCTCATCGAATAAGCTGCTGATAATTGCGTGCGCCCAAGAATCCACGATTCACGTCAAACGAAGCATGCGGGCAATCACAGACCACAACTGATTCTCCTTTTGCCCTAAGCTCTCCTTCAAAAGCAATCTCAGTCTTCAAGGACTCCTCCTTGCGCCGTGCTAGATCTCTAATACTGCATTGATCCGTGAAGAGTCCCTGTTGGTGGGAAAGGTTTAAATCTGGTCAACTATCTTCGAATCTGAAGGTGCATGAAATGTCCGAGAAGAAAGCTCTTGGGCTCATCTACCAGTGTGTAAGGTGTGCAGCAATGGTTACAACAGATGAGATTAAACTGCGAGGTGGTGAGGTGAAGTGCACCGAATGTGGCTACCGTGTTCTCAAGAAGGTAAGACCCCCAGTCGTCAAGCGTGTCTCCACAAAGTAATTTTTTCGTCGCGTTATTTCTGCGCTAGCCTATAATGGATAAACTCAGCTGTGACGAAGCATCTATTAGAAGAACTCGTCTTCACCCAGCTTCTTCACGATTTTGCCTCTCAGCTTCACTGGTGGACTCATCTCCTCAGGTCCCTTTTCTGTTGTTTTTCGCTTCACCGTTTCTCCGCAGACGCCATTAGGCAGCAGTCTTCTCTTCACACATATGGCATAGCTGCAATTCGAAATGTTGCACTCCTCGTCTGCCCATGTGCACCACGTATGGTTCTCGCGATTCACAGCAGTCTTCTTTGCACATTTGAAGAACTCACATCTTGGAAAACAATGTTTTCCTTCAGACAATGTATGCACAACCCCTTTTTAGATTCAAGACAAAAAGTTTTGCTTAACTAGGTCGTCAATAAATGCCTGGGCAAAGTGTGTTATAAACCTTTTTCTGGGGAAATTTAGATTGTGAATAATGTACTCAGGACTCTTTCGGACGCCTTCTACAAACAAGAATCAAGCCAATGAAGGCTGCTACTATGATTGCTACTGCTATTCCCGTGATCAATTGGTTTACTTCTAGAGGGTATCCTGCAACTACCAGATAATCGTTCACTTGAAAGACTATATCTTCTGCCCCGTTGAAATATAAGGTCCTAACCTTACTGATCCTTCCAGCTATGTAGAGTGAGATTCGATAGTCACCGCCGAGTATTCCATGTTCAGATGCTACTCCATCAGGACCTGTTGTTAAGTCTAAGATCTCTATGCCTTCTCTCTCGATCTTCATCACTGCGTTTGGGATTGGCTGCCCAAGATAATCCGTCACCTTTACCGATAGGTCAAGGTTTACCGTTCTACAATCAAGCACGAGATAGAATTGGTCTTGGATCACATCTACGATTGTTTCATTCAGGATAACCGTCTTTTCTTGATCATAGACTCTCGCTTTGTACTTTCCAAATGTGCAGTTGATTCTGATGCTTCCCCATTCGCTTGTCTCTCCCTCTCCCACAACACTTCCGCTGCTCCATTCAATAACCTCCACCGGAGCGTTCTGAATTGGGAGCGCCTTAGAATCCATTGCGTGAATGAACAGCGTATAGGTAGGGCATTTGATGAGGAAGGGATGTGTCAGGTTCCCAACTGTCTCAGTTAGATTCCCTATTGTCTCATTGAAGAAGAGATAACCATAGCGTCGAGCTTCTATCCTATATGGAATTCCCGTGAAGGCGTAGGTGGGTAGGATTCCAGTGTAGTTTGTCTGTAGTGGCGGGATTATCTCGGGTGCTGTGGTCGCGTTTGCGAGAACCACGCTGATGAATGGAAGAGGCCCATCTTCGTCGCTGACGACCATTGTGACACGTGCAAGATCACATTTTATGTGCTGCTCTATTCGCAGGATGTAATCTGTGGAATGTCCTGCAGTATTTCCAAGGCTTAAACTGCCAACTTCCACTTCTCTCCAATAGGCCCCAAATGAATATTGACCGTGATCGAGTAGGAAATTAACCCATCCGGTTTCGTTGGTTGTTCGGTTATCGATATAAACGAAGCCGAGAGCGCCGCGATATGCCTTGACGGAGATGCCGTCCAGGGAATTGTTGTCATATCTGTTCTGAGTTTGGCAAGAGACAATGATCTCGATTAGGGTGAAGTTCTGCGTGTCCTTCACCTGCTTCTCAATCAATGAGCTAGTCAGCGTTATGTTGTAGGTTGAGAGGGCGGCGTCGTCTGGGATCTTCCACTCATGAGTGAGTATGCTGTCGCTTGCATTCTCTTCCTTGGGATAGCCTTCAACTGGTGTGAGGGCGGTTTCATTGTAATATGATATGTTGATGGTGACTGCGTGGTCGTCGTATCCTGCGCCCTGAATGATAACTTCACCTGTCTCCTCTTCTCCCTCACTGAAGTATCTTCGAGCATATTCTTGCTGGTCTGTTAATCCGACGTTGAAGTCTGCGGTTGCCAGGGTCTCGTTGAAAGCTATTTGGTACGTGCCCATGTAGTCCGTGTGAGCGCCACCGCCGAAATCGCTGGGAAACCTTACGTTTCCATCACCATAGCCTGTCGTGCTGGTGTTTGTGAGTGAGACAGTTGTCCAATAAATAGTGTCTGCTGGGTTCTTCACAGTGATGTTGGCAACGTAGGCTGTATTCTCCACGCCTCCGGTCACATTCACCCTTATAACCGTCTCCTGTCCTTCCTGCAGCTGGAATGGCGGAGAAGGCACAACCGCTTTCACATGATATTCCGTGTAGAGGCTGAAAACAGTATTTGCTATGCTTCCGGTCTCGATGTCAATCAATTCTATGAGGACTTCGCGTCCTGGAAACGGCTCTCCCACGGTTTGAGGGACCGTGAATATTGCGTAAACATCATATTCTGTAGCGTTGCCCATTGTTACATTGAGCTTCTCATCCCATCTGAGTACATAAGTTCCGTTCGCCGTTTCGATTGTTCCATTAAGTCTTATCTCTGTTCCAACCTGTCCACCTGGAGGGTCGGTCATTGTTATGGCTGTGGTGGATACTGCCGTAACTTCTGGCACAAGTGGTGTGACTAACATAATGGCAAGAATTGTGATCGTCAAAACTGATGCAATCAATCCTTTAATCAACGTATTTCTGTGCACTCTTTTCCCTCTCTTTATGGTTTCACAAGCCTTCTATTCCTGAGGATGTGAACATTTCTTAACAACTGGCATTTTAAACTTTGTCTTTTTCACCTTGTCTGCGAGGATTGAATATTCTGTTGGGTTGTTCTGAAGTCGCAACTGTAAAGTACCTCTTCAACCAACCCAAGTGCCAACATTCGGAAGGGGCAATCATTATGAATGAAGTCTTGGATTTGGTGAAGAGACATGAGCAATGGCGCGAAAGGGAATGTATCAACCTCATTCCCTCGGAGAATGTGATGAGTCCCGCGGTCCGCTCTCTACTCTCCTCTGATCTCGGCCATCGATACACCTCGAGAGACGGTTTCTATATGGGAACTCGCTTCACCGACGAAATCGAAGAGTATGGCGAAAAGATCGCGATGGAAGTCTTCAGGTCTGATACAGCTGATCTGCGTCCCCTCTCCGGCCACATAGCAGACCTGATCTTCCTAGCCAGCTTCACAAAACCAAAAGACACGATATTATGCGTCTCTCCAGACAATGGAGGATACCCTGGAATATGGGCGCAGGCTCTTCCGGGATACTTGAGACTAAGAACCGTTGGGTTTCCATTCTCGAAGGAGACGATGAGCATCAAGATAGGTGAAGCCACAGATCTGATTTTGGAGGAGAAGCCGAAGATGGTCATCTTCGGGGCAAGCCTCATTCTCTTCCCTCATCCTGTGGAGGAGCTTGCCAAGGTGACCCGTGAAGTGAATGCTCACGTGGGATACGATGGCTCGCATGTGCTGGGATTAATTGCTGGAGAAGAGTTTCAGAATCCTCTTCGGGAAGGCGCTTCTGCCCTGTTCGGGTCCACGCATAAATCCTTCTTCGGGCCTCAAGGCGGAATCATCCTCGCTGATGAAGAACACGGTGAGGTGATCAAAAGAGGAATCTTCCCGGCGTTCGTGGATAATGCTCACTGGAACCGCATAGCAGCCTTATCTTTGGCCCTGGCAGAGATGAAGAAGTATGGAAAACGATACGCTGAGCAGGTTGTTCGGAATGCACAAGCCTTGGCGAAGGCATTAGCCGAATATGACTTTCCAGCTACCTGCCCAGGTCTCGGCTACACAAGATCTCATCAGGTCTTTCTTGATTATGGTGGTTACAAGCAAGGAAGGGTCATAGCTCAGAAGCTGGAAGGAGCGAACATAATCGCTGACTGCGGAGTTAGACTGGGCGTTTGTGAGACAACTCGAAAGGGGATGAGAGAGGAGGAGATGGAGAGGATAGCAGAACTCATGAAAAGAGTGATCGTCGACAGAGAAGACCCAAGCCAAGTCAAGGAAGACGCCACAAAACTCGCACAAGAACATCAGGAAATAAGATACTGCTTCAGTTAGGCCATAGCATATTTCTGCATGCATGTACAGTGAAATCGCATACTAAACTGAGAATCGTCGTAAGAAGAACAGTCAAAGATGCGACATAATACAATCTGCATGTGTCGATTATTCTAATCTATGCCTCTGAAGCCGAAGAGGCCTCCTAGGAATCTGATTACCAATTCAATCATGGCAACGTAAAAGTTTCTTTCAACTGGTCTTATGAATTGTGGATAGTAGTGGAAGTATGGTCTCAGAACCCATGCCAATTGTGTTCCAACAAACATGAAGATTATGCTTCCAACCAAGAAAGCGGGAGACCAACCTATTCCAGAATACATTGTCATGAGGCCGCTAAGAAGGAATGTGAGGGCGAAGAGGCCAGCAAGTGCGAAGATCACAACATTCAGAATCACGAGAAATGCATAGGCTGAATAGGTCGCGTTTGCAGTTGTTAATATGAAGAACAAATTTATGGGAACTAATGCGAGGAGAACCGTTGACATAACCGTGAGGCTTGAGAGCAGAAGAATGACCATCTGGCTGAATGAACATTCTCCTCCAAAAAGTGAACTGAGCACATAATAGCTTGGAACCGTCACGTAAAGAGAAATCAGAAGCAACATCGGAATCTTAACTGCATCATAGAAAACCTGCAGCCCACCAGGATACACGCCCATAGTTGCGCCATAAACAGCGGAAAAGACGATGATGGCTATGTTGAAATTGATGAAATAGGTCCTTAGCCGTTTCTGCTCCTTCAGATTTTTGAAGAATCCCTCTCTGCGCTTGATGAGTTCCTCAACAACAGAGAATCTTGCCAGAAAGTCTGACAGAGACATTCCCCCTCTCAATATCAAGAGGTGTACAAAGCTAAAAAATCCACCGGTAGTCATGGTTTGCGTGCATACAAAGAGAGAAATAGGTGTTGTTGTGTTAGTGATGATTAGAGGGAGGTGATTTTTGGGATGAGTGGAACTGTGGAGGCTGATGCAATGAGAAGAGGTGCAGCATATTCGGGTTCCCCGGCTCCGTTCGCGTTCTTCTTGGCTGTGTTTATTGTGTTTCTAGCTTTGGCTGTCCTTGCTTTTCCAAGTCTTTCAGCTTTTCCATTCGGTGTTGTTGCCTTCGTCGCTTTGGCTTTCCTGCCAGGTACTGTAGCGATTAATAAGGAGTGGGAAGAGGCTATTGTGCTGCGGTTTGGGAGGTTTCAGAGGCTTGTGGGTCCCGGATTCTTCTTCAAGTGGCCTTTCGTGGAGAGTTTTCTGAAGCAGGATAAGCGGATTATAACTCTGGATGTTTCGCGCCAGGAGGTTATGACAAAAGATAACATCAGCGTTAGCGTTGACGCTGTGGTGTTCATGAAGGTAGTGGATACAAAGGATAGTCTCGTTAACATTCAGAATCTGTGGAATAGCGTGATGAAGCATGCGCAGACGACGATGCGGGATGTAGTGGGAAACGTGGAGTTAGATGAGTTGCTGGCGCGGCGAGATGAGATTGCGGGCAAGATTGAGAGGATTGTGGAGCGGGAGACGAAGGAGTGGGGCGTCGACATTATTTCGGTGAATCTGCAGAATGTGGAGTTGCCTGAGGACATGAAGCGGGTGATTGCACGGCAGGCTGAGGCTGAAAGAGAAAAACGAGCGGTGATCATCAAGAGTGAAGGCGAGTTGACGGCGGCTGGGAACTTGGAGAAGGCAGTACAGAAGATGAGCCCCCAAGCAATGTATCTCCGCACATTGTCGAGCTTGGAGGATATCAGCTATGACCAGAGCAACACAATCGTCTTCGCGATTCCAATGGATATGGTGAAGGGAGAGATCGTTGGATTGTCAGCGTTCGCCGGAGCAAACCAGTCGCTGAAAAGGACACAGCCACGCAAGAAAGAACAGAAACGCTAGCGCACGTGAATATTCAACTTTGACCTGAACTCTTACTCAGCGGCGAGGTTTGGTCCCTCTACGAGGTAGAGGGGGACCTCCGTGTTTGCTCCATTATTTCTGTGGATGTACTTGCGTATCTGTTGAGGGTTGATCCTTTAGGGGTTTTCAGCGCTCTTCTACATCAAACATTTAATCCGCCATCAAACCCTTGACCGCCAACATCAAACAGTTTAATCTCATCATCAAACATACTTTGAAGTAGAATCAAAGATACATCAAAGTGTTCAACCTATCCATCAAACATCAAATAGAGACCTTGAACTCTCAGGTCTATTCGTTTGACATCGGCGTCCGTCTGCGGGTAGGGCTTGTCTGAATACGTGGCAGAGGAGTGTCAGGTTTCTCCCCAATGCTTCTCTTTTTCCGGAGCTTCTGCTGTGGCAACAATTCTTACAAAGGAATCAGGGTCTGTATCCTGTAGTTCTTGCGAGATGGAGTTCCAACGCTCGATTATGCGTTTGACCTTTTCTGGCTGCAAACCCGAAAACCTCAATTTGGGCGGCAAGCATTACTTGAAACCGTAACAAAATTACGGATTTTAGTAACAATTTAAGGCAACCCGAAAAGCTCAAGAATAGCTTGGGTTCGCAAAATAATAAAGGAAATTGGTGGGCCGGGCCGGATTTGAACCGGCGACCTTCTGCACGTCAAGCAGATGTCCTAACCGTGCTAGACTACCGGCCCCTGCTTTCTAGTAACAGAGTTTAGTTTTAAGTTTTCTACTACCGTTTCACAGGTGCACTTCCACCTACTCTCAGAAATGAAGCGGCTAGATTGGTGGATACTGTATGCGTCGGTTGATTGCGCCTTGAGAACTCAAGATTTAAGACTTTGCGGAGAGATAGTGTACTGTAGCAGGCGAGGGATGTGGAAATGAGTAGATCAAGCAAGAAAGTGAATTTGATGGAATCCATAGATGTTGATAAGATTCTGATTCAGAGAGACATCTTTCTCACCGGCGCCTACGTTATTCAACTTCCTCTTGATTCTCAACCTGACTACGTATGGCAAACCCTCTTTGAACAGGAATGGAAATCAAGCCTCCATTTGTGGGAGAGAAAAGTCGTAGTCGTAGGCGACAAGGTGCTGCTCATAACGACTCCTAACGAAATCGCAGAGAAGATTGATTGGCTCAGGAAGATGATAGAATCAACAAACATGCGCGTTGAAAGGCTGATGCTGGCTCAAGAAGTCAAAGAAGAGGCAGAAACAACAGAGTTACTGGCGAAACACGAAAACATCATCAGGGACGAAATAAGAATCAAACTCGGTATCGCTTAGTATTCCCAATTAGCACATTGCTTGCATGCGTTTAGTAGTCTTCTGTATATTCGCTCAAATCTAATCTGTAGACTGGGCAGTTGCCATGTTTTTCATCTGTGATTCTGAAACCAGCTTTCTTGTAAAGATTTGTGGCTTCTTCATTCTCTGGCGCAACATCCAAGTAGAGTTCAGAGCATGAGAACTTATCTCTCAAGTATTCAATCATCTTCTTCAAGCCAGACTTTCCAAATCCTTTACCCTGATGTTCGGCATCAACCATGTGTCTGACAAGCCAGACTCTCTTATCAACTGGATTCTGAGCAACTGCTGAAAAACCAACCATTCCCTCTTCTGAGTAGATACCAAAACACTCAATAAAGGGTTGAAATTTCGATTGCGCCAAACTGATTGCGTTTGATGCTACAAAATCCTCTTGTTCCTTCTTCACTTTCAGTTTGACTGCCTCAACCCAATCTTCTTTGGTAATTTCCCTAATGGATATCACTGCCGAAATCTCCCATAGGAATTTAGTCTGCTCTTCTGTGGTCACTTTATTTCATAGTTGTGGAAAAAAGTGGTCAATCCATTGCCATTATGCATACGTGCATGCATCGGCCTTCTACATTTCTTCCGCTAGATATGACAGCGATAATGGTTTAGGGATGAACCCTTCCAAAGTGACGAGCATTGTATTCCCTTCTCCTATGTCTTCTCCACCCTCACGTCTCAACTCCGTGAGGAAGTTAGAGTAGTCTGAGTAGCTTCTATGCAGAGAGAGAACCACCCCATTTTTGCCTCCGCCTGAAACGTTTCCTGCAAATATGATGTTTGGTCTGGACATAGTCTCCTTGACTGCTTTCTCCTGAATTCTCCCGCTGAGTTTCGATTTGAAAGAAATGATTGCCAGAAGCTCATATCCCATCTTCACAAAGTCTGGTACCACAGTGAATTCTTTTATCACGCCTTCATTCACCAATCTGGTCCTAGCTCTTGTTATCGTAGGTTGAGAAACCCCTAAGATCTTAGCAAGCTCCCTGTCACTCCTTTTCGAATTCTTCAGTAACTCTCGCAATAATTGTTGAGGTAACTCTTTTCGCATTAAGACGCTGTGTCTCCTTCATTGTTTGTAGAGAGTAAGAGAAATGTTCTAACTCCTATTTATTGATTTGATTTCCACAAACTGCAATTAGCGTATCATACTGAAGGTTATGTGGAGTGAAGCTGCTCATGGTGTTGCTATTATGCATGCGTATGCTAGGAGACATTCGTATTCATCATTCATAATGTATTTATGTACATTCTTCAGAATCAACAAAGGGGAGAAGAATGCGTGCATGCAGGGACTTC
>CP070749.1:909615-914809 GCA_020348365.1 Candidatus Bathyarchaeota archaeon | reverse complement strand
TCTATCAAGCCAAAATCTTCTCCACCACCGTTGGCTTCAGAGCAAGAATCGAGTTGCGAATGAAATCGGATGGTGCCATCTACGTTTCCTTGCCCGGAGTCCCTACAGAAATCCCTCTCGTAATTCTCATGCGAGCTCTTGGATTAGAATCTGACAAGGAAGTGGCTGAAATTGTTTCTCTTAGGAAAGCTGTGCAAAACGAGCTCGAGTCATCTTTTGAAAAGGCTGTGGGGATGGACACCGTCCAAGAGGCTATAATGTACATCGGAAGCCGCGTAGCCCATGGACAGGTGGAAGAGTATCGACGCCAAAAAGCCGAAAGCATTCTTGACCGAAACTTTTTGCCTCATGTTGGCCGCATTTCGGAAAACCGCAGGGACAAGGCGTTCTTCCTGGGGGAGATGGCCTGTAGAGTTATTGAATTAAAACTCGGAAAAAGGAAAAGCGACGACAAAGATCATTTCAAGAACAAACGCTTGAAGCTGGCTGGGCCCCTGCTCGGTGACCTTTTCAGAGTCGCCTTCAGGAACCTGTGTCGCGACATAAAGTACCAGCTCGAGCGGATGGGTTTCAAGCGACAAATGATCACGGTTTCCACCGCGGTTCGCCCTGGAATTATAGCTGAACGCCTTCAACATGCACTTGCAACGGGCAACTGGGGACGGGGAAGGGTGGGCATCACACAGCTTCTTGATCGAACCAATCATATTTCTACCTTGAGCCACTTGCGGAGACTGCAGTCACCGCTCAGTCGAAGCCAACCCAATTTCGAGGCAAGAGACTTGCATCCAACCCATTGGGGAAGGTTGTGTCCAAACGAAACACCGGAAGGATCAAACTGTGGTTTAGTGAAGAACCTTGCCTTGGCTGCTTGTATCTCTGTGGGCACCAACGGTGAAAATGTGAAACAAACCCTTTATCGAATGCATGTGATTCCTATTGAGGAAGCGAATGAAAACCTCCGGACAATCGGTACCAAGGTGTTTGTCGATGGAAAACCCATCGGCTACTCCGCGTCACCGGTAGAGCTAGTCGCTGAACTGAGAGCAAAGCGCAGAAACGGGGAAATATCCACTGAAGTCAATTTCGTCCATTTCTCTAAGAGCACGAGCGGAAAAGAAGAGATTTATGTTAACTGCGATCAGGGACGCGTGCGTAGACCTCTAATAATTGCTGAAAAAGGCGTATCCAAACTGCAACTCGAAGACCTTGAGAAAATTCGTTCGGGAGAGTGGACATGGGAAGATCTTGTGAGCCGAGGCATCATCGAATACATTGATGCCGAAGAAGAGGAAAACGTTTTTGCGGCCATGAGTTTTGAAGATCTACTACCTGAACATACTCATGTGGAGATCGCAGCTTACACCATTCTTGGAATATGCGCTTCGCTTATACCGTACGCCGAGCACAATCAGTCACCACGCAACTCTTACGAAGCTGCAATGGCAAAGCAAGCGCTTGGGATACGAACAACCAACTTCACCTTCCGAGTGGACTCACGTTCCCATATTCTACATTACCCGCAAAAACCCCTAGTTGACACGAAACCTATGGGCATAATCGGTTATGACCTTCGACCCTCAGGTCAAAACTGCGTAGTTGCCATTGTATCCTTTGAGGGATACAACATGGAAGACGCCCTAATCTTCAACAAGGCATCTATTGAGCGAGGTTTGGGGCGATCGACATTCTACCGAATTTATGAGGCAGAGTGCCGTCAATACCTCGGTGGACTGAGAGACCGGTTTCTCACGCCTGAACCGGGAATTCGGGGTTATCGAGGCGAACAGTACTATCGGCTCCTAGAAATGGACGGCGTCATCGGTTTAGAATCGGAAATCGCTGGCAACGACGTTCTCATAGGAAGAACAAGCCCACCAAGATTCTTGGAAGAATACAAGGAGTTTGAAGTCAAAGGGCCAACACTGAGAGACACCTCCGTAGACATGAGAACCGCTGAAACCGGCGTTGTGGACGATGTTTTCATAACTGAGAGTGGCGAAGGAAGCAAACTTGTGAAGGTTCGGGTGCGCGATCAACGCATCCCTGAGTTGGGCGACAAATTTGCCTCCCGTCACGGGCAGAAGGGCGTTATGGGAATTATCATCCCGCAAGAAGATATGCCTTTTTCGACTGAAGGGACAGTTCCTGACATAATAATTAATCCTCACGCTATTCCTTCACGAATGACCATTGGACAGTTCCTTGAATCTATGGCTGGAAAGGTCGCCGCGGCAAGGGGAAGGCCAGTGGATGGAACGCCCTTTATCAATGAAAAGCCCGAGAAATTGAAACAAGCGTTGATAGATCTAGGTTTCAGTCACACTGGCCGAGAGGTTCTTTACAATGGTGTTACCGGTGAGAGATTCCTTGTCGACGTTTTCATGGGACTCGTGTACTATCAAAAACTTCACCATATGGTTTCGGACAAGATTCACTCTAGGGCGAGAGGTCAAGTTCAGATGTTAACGAGACAACCAACCGAGGGACGGGCAAGGGGTGGTGGATTGCGATTCGGCGAGATGGAGCGAGACTGTCTCATTGGGCACGGCGCTGCCATGTTATTGCGAGACCGATTGCTCGAGGAATCTGATAGATACCTTCTCTACGTATGCGAAAACTGCGGCTACATCGCATTTTACGATATCAAACAGCGTAGGCATGTATGCAGGCTCTGCGATGAGAAAGCGCGGATATCAGCGGTGATTGTGTCCTACGCCTTCAAACTTCTTCTGCAGGAGCTGCTGAGCCTCTGCGTGACGCCTCGTCTCAAATTGAAGGAGAGGGCCTGAAGTGTCAATAGAGGAAGGGGTTCACAAGGTCGTAGACCAGCTTTACTTTGGAGTACTTTCTCCACAAGACGTACGTAGGTTCTCAGTTGCAGAGATTCAAACCGCCGATACCTATGATGAAGATGGGGCTCCTATAACCTCGGGGCTTATGGATGGTCGGTTGGGAACCCTTGAACCAAGACAACGGTGCAAGACCTGCGGAAACACAGCCATCCGATGTCCAGGACATTTCGGCCACATCGAACTTGCCGTGCCCATAATTCACGTTGAGTTCACTAAGAAAGTCTACAGTCTTCTTGGAGTAACCTGCAGAAACTGTGGGCGTGCACTTTTGCCTCCGGAGAGAATTGCCAAAATAAAGGCTAAGATCAAACACTCACGCGAATTGTTGGGAACAGTTCCCGATAATCTTTATAAGAAAGTTTTGAAGGAGGCGAAGGGAAAAGAGTGTCTCCACTGTGGAAGTCCTCAATATAAAGTGGTGTTTGAGAAGCCCACAAAATTCAGCGAAGAGATTCCAGAAGGGGGCGCGCAACGACTAACGCCAAGTATGGTTCGGGAAAGACTCGAACGAATACCGGACGAAGACCTTGAACTATTTGGTTTTAATCCAGAGAATGCTCGACCGGAATGGATGGTTCTTCAAGTTCTTCCGGTTCCACCGGTTTACGTACGGCCCTCGATAACGCTAGAGTCAGGCATTCGATCTGAGGACGATCTGACCCACAAACTCGTAGACATAATCCGCATCAATCAGAGACTAAAGGAGAACATGGAGGCGGGTGCTCCCACTCTGATCATCCAAGATTTATCTGAGCTTCTGCAATATCACGTAACCACGTACTTCAACAACGAAGCCTCGGGAATTCCGCCCGCAAGACATCGGTCAGGTAGGGCGCTCAAAACTCTATCGCAGCGTCTCAAAGGAAAGGAAGGGAGATTCAGAAGCAATCTCTCCGGCAAAAGAGTGGATTTTTCAGCGCGCACAGTAATATCTCCCGACCCAAATCTTGACATCAGTGAGGTCGGAGTCCCCCTACACGTTGCCATGAGACTTTCAATGCCCGAAAAAGTCACTGAGTGGAATCTTGACGAGATGCGAGAGCTGGTAACTAACGGTCCCGAAAAGTATCCGGGAGCACTCTATGTTATGAGGCCTGACGGCAAGCGTATCCGCCTGGAGTTTGTGGTTGACCGCGAGAAAGTTGCAGAGGCCATAGAACCAGGTTTCATTGTTGAACGCCACCTCAAGAACGGCGACACCGCCATCTTCAATAGGCAACCATCTCTTCACCGAATGTCGATAATGGCGCACTACGTCCGTGTGCTTCCTCACAAAACTTTTCGTCTGCATCTGTGTACCTGTCCCCCGTACAACGCAGACTTTGACGGGGACGAAATGAACCTTCATGTACCACAAAGTGAAGAAGCGCAAACTGAGGCACGTCTCCTCATGCAGGTTCAAGACCAAATTCTCTCTCCGAGGTTTGGAGGTCCAATCATCGGAGCGATTCGGGACTTCATCACAGCTTCGTATCTCTTTACTCGGAAATCCACTTTCCTCACAAAAGAGCAGGTTTGTCGACTTTTGCTAGCAGCAGGGTACGAGGGCCCCCTTCCAGAAGCGAAGATCAAAAAGCCCGACCCCCTTTGGACGGGCAAACAAATATTCAGCCTGTTCATCCCTGAAGGCATGAACTACGCTTTTAAATCGACTACTTGCCTCAACTGTGCTACTTGTACTCGAGGAGAATGCCAATACGACGCTTACGTCGTAATTAAAGACGGTGTGCTGAAGTCAGGAGTGATTGACAGGAGCTCAATAGGTGCCGAACAGTCGGAGAGCCTTCTTCATCGGATAATAAAAGACTATGGCGCCTCCGCTGGACGTCGATTTCTAAACAATATCTGTCAACTTCTCAAGCTTTTCATTACCATGAGAGGATTCACATACTCTTTCGATGAGCTTGAGTTATCAGATCTAGTGCATCGGAAAATCCATCAAACAATACAGAAGTCTGAACAACGGATACAAGAACTAACCAGGGCTCTTCAAGATGGTACGTTGGAAAGACTCCCAGGACAAACGCTGGTCGACTCTTTTGAAATCTACGTAATGAATGAGCTGGCCGAGGCCAGAGATAAGGCTGGAAGAATGGCAGACAAAGATTTCGATGCCCAAAACGCCGGCATCGTAATGACTCGAACAGGAGCAAGAGGCTCTAACCTCAATATTGGTCAGATGACAGCTTGTGTTGGACAGCAATCCGTAAGAGGTAAACGGATCATGCGCGGCTATGTTGATCGAGCTTTGCCTTATTTTACGTTAGGAGACCCTTCTCCCAAGGCTAGAGGCTTCGTGTATTCTAGTTACCGAGACGGGTTAGACCCAATCGAGTTTT
>CP070749.1:904905-909515 GCA_020348365.1 Candidatus Bathyarchaeota archaeon | reverse complement strand
CTTATCATTTTAAGCTTTCCCGCACAGCCATCGGAAATCTTGACCCGTTGAATCTGACCTATATATGCAGTTTCCGGTTATCTTCAGTGGAAGCCCAAGGCTGCATGCATAGTGAGCGACACCAAACAATGACTCCCACAGTTGAGTTGAGAATGCGACCTCCGCCAAGTGCACCGTAAGTGCCCAGACTAGACAATGCGAAGGGAAAGCAATAGCTTGCATCCTCTCCTACACTCGACGAAACCTTCTTAACCTCAGCACTTTCCTATTCTATCCACCCTCACACAGGAGCACATAACCGATGCTCGAACAACCATCAACCTCTTCCAAAAAATGGGCAATCACCCTCGCTATCACGCTCACAATCCTCACAATCAACACAGCTATTTTCACCATAACCTACTACAACATCCGAGACGAATTCTCAAACATCCAACAGGAATTTTCCACTCTCAAGACTACCTTAGCCAACCAAACGCAACAACTCAAAGACCTACAACAACAGATTGCAATCAAAGACTACATAAACCGAACAAGCCTCATGCCCTGGCCACTGATCTACAACCAAACAAAAGATTCAGTGGTACTCATCCAAACCGATGACGGCTTGGGCTCAGGCTTCATATACGATTATGAGGGCCACATAATAACAAATTACCATGTAGTAGAGAACAGCGCAACAATACAAGTAACGTTCCTAGATGGAAACATAGCTGAAGCCAGCAAAGTCGGCGAGGACCCATACAGCGACTTAGCCGTCATAAAAGTTGATTCAGGAGTCACAACGTTGCATCCAGTTGTGCTCGGAAATTCCTCTGATCTCATAGTAGGTGAACCCGTGGCAGCAATCGGAAACCCCTTCGGGCTCAGCGACACCATTACTTCGGGCATAGTCTCTGCTCTAGAGAGAGACTTAGACGCCCCTGGCGGCTACTTAATTATAGACGTAATTCAGATAGACGCTGCCATAAACCCGGGAAACTCTGGTGGTCCCCTTGTCAATCTATTAGGCCAGGTAATCGGGATGAACACGGCCATAATCACGGAGGAGGAGGAAAGGACTTTCCTCGGCGTTGGATTCGCCATACCCTCCGACACTATAAACAGAGAACTCCCAGACCTGATGGCAACTGGTCGCTACGAACATTCTTGGTTAGGCGTAGCAGGAATAGACGTCAACCTAGCCATCGCCCAGTATCTTGAACTAGAAAAGCCCCAAGGATTCCTCCTAGTCGAAGTACTCCCCGGCAGCCCAGCCGATATAGCCGGACTGAAGGGTGGAACAGAGATTGTCTTACTAGGTGGACAGCAAATCTTGATTGGCGGCGACGTGATAGTTGAGATTGACGGACAAACCGTGAGAAAACTCAACGATCTCGCAATCTACACTGAAAGAAACAAGCGTCCTGGAGACGACATAACTCTGACCATAATCAGAAGCGGCGAAGAACAAAACGTGGACCTGACCCTAGGAGAGAGGCCGTGGCCGCCACCAGCCTAAACATCCTCTAGAACCGCCTATCTCCCTGTTCATTTATCTGCTTCGGCACCGATCAACGCATATCCGGAGCCTAACAACAAAACTATGTTGAAACCATGCGCGCTCATTCTACGAGTTCTGTCTTCTCAGTCTTTCTAGGTATCATGCACTCGCTGATGCTTGAATCTGTTAACCATTCGTGCCTATTCCTCGCCGTATTCTCTCGTTACTCCAAAGAGTATGTCCAGAGCTAAATACCCGAACAAGCCTACAACAAAGGCAATGATGAGCGCCTCTATTGGATCTAACATAGTAGCCGACCATTGATGCATGCATACGATCTAAACTACATGAGTGACTCTATATTATGCTTTTGACACACTGAGAACAGTGAGGCAAGAGACCACAACCAAACATGCATACGATTCTAATAACGGCGGAAAACAGTGTTTCTCAGAAACGATTCGCATACTGCTAACATAACCACAAAAGACATATAAACGACGGAACTCCTCTCAATTTGAAACCACCCAATAGGGAAAAACAAAGATGCCAGAGTGGGGATACTCAAGAACAGATGTAGATCCAGAAACAACAGCGAAAGCTAGCGGACGCGAGCTGAGAGTGTCCCCAAAACACGCAAGAGAGGTATGCAAGACAATAAAGAACATGAGATTAGACCAAGCCAAAGACTACCTAGGACAAGTCATCAAAAAGAAGAAGCCAGTTCCATTCGGCAGACACAAGAAGAAAGTGGGACACCGCCACGGACTCCACAAACCCCCAACAGGCAGATACCCAGTCAAAGCCGCACAGAATATTCTCCACATCCTAGATAGTGCAGAAGCAAACGCGGAATTCAAGGGGTTAGACACAGAAAGACTCAAGATAATCCATGCTTCAGCCTACCCCGGTATGAAGATCAGGAAATATAAGCCAAGAGCCTTCGGACGCATGACACCCTACTTCGAAACGCTCTGTAACATAGAGCTCATCCTAGAGCAGATGGAGATTACATAGATGTCTGCTGTCAAGCACTTCATAGAAGAGTCTGTCAAGAAGACGGAGATCGACGAGTACTTGAGAAACGAGTTTGAAAGAGCAGGATATGGCGGCGTCGAAGTAACGAAGACTCCGTTGGGCACCCAAATGGTGATTTACACCATGCGCCCCGGCTTGGTCATAGGAAGAGGCGGAGAGACCATAAGAGAGCTTGCGGTAACGCTTGAAGAGAATTTTGGGCTTCCCAACCCTCAAATCTCCGTAGCCGAAATCGAAATCCCCGAGCTGAATCCACATGTTATGGCATCTCGCATCGCAGCAGGTCTGAAGCGGGGCATACACTACCGCAGATCAGGTTTCTGGGCGTTAAATAGAATCATGGAAGCGGGAGCACTCGGGGCTGAAATCGTCATAAGTGGAAAACTACGAACTGACAGAGCCCGATATGAAAAGTTCAGAGCTGGCTACCTACCGAAAAGCGGAGATCCTGTCACGAAACACATGAGAGTGGCAGTGTCACACGTCCAGCTGAAACCCGGCATGCTTGGAGTGCAAGTGAGGATAATGCCTCCTGGGGTCGAGTTTCCCGACAAGGTTCGGATACTCGAGGAGATTGCTGAGGAGACAGCGAAGGAAGCTGAGACAGAGATGGCGGCGGTTGAGGAATAAAGATGCCGATCATGCGGATGAAAGACATTAGAGGGATGTCTCCTGAAGATCGCACAAAGAGAGTTGCCGAGCTACGGACCGAACTTATGAGACTGAGAACGATGGTGAGGGCTGGTGGAGCTCCCGAGAATCCTTCTCAGATACGGGAGATTCGGAGAACGATCGCCTGCATCCTCACGGTCGAGAACGAAGAAAAACGTGGGGCGTGGAAGAAAGAATGAAGGTCACCTCCCACATCGTTCAAAGAGGGTTCATCGGTCTGAACGCTGAGGTTGTTGAGAGTTCAAATCCTACTTGCATTGGCATCTCTGGAAGGGTGGTTGATGAAACTCGTAATGTTCTCGTCATAATGCATCAGAATGAGAAGAAGGTTATCATCAAGAATGTAGCGGTCTTTCATTTCACCATGTTGGATGGGACAGTCGTGGAGATTGATGGAAAGATCATTGTTGGACGGCCAGAAGACCGGATCAAGAAGCGGGTCAGGAGGCTCTGGTAGATAATGGCTTTCGCCCTCAAGAAGCCTAGGAAAACCTGTGAGGATCATGACTGTCCATTTCACGGAACTCTTTCAATTAGAGGCCGTGTGATGGAAGGATTTGTCATAAGCGATAAGATGGACAAAACTGTCGTGGTGCGACGGGATTACCTTGAATATGTTCCAAAATTCAGACGCTACGAACGGAGGCGCAGCCACATATCCGCCCACAGCCCGCCTTGTATAAGCCTCAAGGAGGGGAATCGTGTGAGGATTGCTGAATGTCGGCCCCTAAGCAAAACCGTCTCTTTCGTGGTTGTTGAAAAGGTGGGGGAAGGATAAGGTGGCAGCAAGAGCCAAAGCCCGCGCACTGATGACCAAAGGAATGATCGGGCAAAGACCCAAGGTATCAAGGGGTCTGCCAGTTGGCTGTGTTGTCAAGTGCGCAGATAACACTGGCGCTAGGGCGCTGAGGGTAATTCAGGTGATAGGATATAAAGGTCGACTAAGGCGGCTTCCAGCTGCTGCGGTAGGAGATATGGTTGTTGTATCGGTGAGAAAGGGAACTCCCGACATGAGAAAGAAACTCTTCCGCGCGGTGGTTGTTCGACAGAGGAAACCCTACAGACGCGCCGAAGGAGTCTGGGTTCAGTTTGAAGACAATGCAGCTGTCATAATGACCCCTGAAGGAGAGATGCGTGGCTCCGAGATTCGGGGGCCCGTGGCGAAAGAAGCGGCTGAACGATGGCCCAGAGTAGCGAGTGCCTCAAGCATAATCTTGTAGGAGGAAAAACTGGTGAAAGTAACCAAGCCTGGAAAACAGCGGAAGAGGCTACACCAAGCAGTCTTTCACAAAAGGTACAAGAGGTTTTCTGCACCTCTCTCTCCAACTCTAAAGGCGTCCTATAACACCAACTCAGTTCCCGTACGGACTGGTGACACGGTTCAGATCATGGTTGGGGATCGCAAAGGGTTTGAGGG
>CP070749.1:902114-904805 GCA_020348365.1 Candidatus Bathyarchaeota archaeon | reverse complement strand
GAATACGTAAGTAAGATGACCGCAGTCACCATCCCAGTCAACATACACCTAGAAGGTCAACAACGAATCCTAGACCTCTCTGAAATGAAGAAGATCCTCGCAGAAGCGAAATCGATTTCCCTAGGAGAATGCGGCTGCAGAAAAGATATGAAACGATGCGACGCTCCTCTCAACGTTTGCATAAGCTTAGACAAAGAAGCAGAGGACATGATAGCAAAGGCATCGGCAAAGAAAGCAAAGCTGGAAGAAGTGCTTGAAGCATTAACACGTTCACACGCGGCTGGACTCGTACACATCGCTTACACTTTCGAAGGAAATGAGAAGCCAGGTGTGATCTGTAGCTGTTGTTCCTGCTGCTGCCACTCAATGAGCGCACTAGTGAGATTTGGTATACCTGAAGCAGTTGTGACATCTAGTTACGTGGCTGCTAGCGATCAAGAAACCTGCACAAACTGCGGTACATGTGTTGGAAGATGCCAGTTCAGAGCTCGTCGCCTAGAGAACGGTGAATTAGTGTATAACAAGGACAGATGCTTCGGATGCGGCGTCTGCGTGAGCACTTGCTCGACTGAATCCATTTCCCTTGTGAAGCGAAACTGAAATCCTAGCGCCCACGCGATAACTGAATCCGCAACACGATCTGTGAAACTTGCATGCATCAGAATTGAGCATTTCTCAAGTGTCTATTCCACACAAGCGAGGTTATGTAACCAGCTACGGCGCCACTAATCGTTCCCACAATCAATATGACCATCTCCATCACAGGATTCCGCGGTATCAGATCCATCAGATGAACCGTTGTATAGTAGCTTGAAGCGCCAACTAGCGCAGTGCTTAGAGTCAATGCAACTACCAGCCTACTTGGATTCACTCTTCCTTCGACGGTGCTAACCCTGAGCAGGAGGAAGGAACCGTCAATGAGCATGCCAAACAAGAGTGCAAAAATAAGAGTGAAGGGGGCAAGAGCGAAGTTCCACAAGGCTGTCAAAAACCCTCCAATCAAAGCTACATATGTGGCACCCATCTTCTCCAAAAGCAATGAGCCCAGAGCAAGCAGAAGAGCCTGAAAGACAACGATCATCTTATTCACCGGAGACGGCACAAAAGCCTTAGTAACAAATATCAAAGCGCCGAAAATTGTGGCAATCGCTACTCTTCTTGTGAGCCCTCTCATTTTTCAGCAGCAGATGCTCTCTTGGTTATCGCATAAAAACTGTTTGCCTAGTGCATGCACGACTAGTCTCTAGAAGGAAAGCAGATTTAGTTGTTGGGGTCTGTTCGTCATGAGATCCTCATCCATTTTAGTGTCGGTCTGGGACGGCTACATCATCCCCCATATAGAGAATGTTTCCCAGACAGATAAAGTCTTTGCAGCGTACGTCTACCATCTTATGTCTAGGTGCTTTGACAGTTTTGTTTTCAGCATCTCGATGAGGTCAAGGCCGTCTCTTCGATAGTTATCCGGTATGTCCAGCACTGTTATCTTGTCTTCAACCTCTGGCTTCAACCGTAGTATGACGTCTTTGTGCTCTCTTTCCATAACAAAGATTTGGTCAGCCCATTCCAGGATGCTCTCTGAAATTCTTCTGCGAGCGTGTATCCATGTTCCTGCAGACATAACCTCGAAGTCTTCTCTTCCACTGAGGAGATTCTCTGCTGTCGGGCTCCTATCCATATTGCCAGTGCACACAAACAGAATCTTCTTGGGGATGTTGTTCACCTCATCAATGCATCCAGCTGATTCAGAACAAATGTTTTTCTGTGACTTGAGAATCATCTGCTGGTTTCACAAGGATTGTATTCCTCACGCCTTCGATTCCTTCCAATGTTTTCTGGAGTTCATAAATATCCTCTGGCCTGCAAAGATAATGAACATTCGGGCCTGCGTCAATTGTGAAGTAGCATTCTAACCCCTCTCTCCTCATCTTCTGAACTGACTTGATCAATCGTAACGTATCTGGATTCCAGTAAAACAAGGGCGGAGTAGAAGTCATCATAACCGCGTGCATGTACTTACAGTTCTCCTCCACTATCCCTCCAACTTTGGTGAAGTCATCATCCAGGATTGCCTTCTTGATCTCCTTAGCCTGTTCTTCCGATTTCTCTATCCTAACTTTATCAAAAGGGCTTGTGTATGCGGATTCGTGACCCACATCTGAGGTGACTTCTTTTCGTCCTTCATGGACAATTGCGATTCCAGCATTCATATCAAATTCGTTTGGACCACAAATTTGTTCGGCATAAGAGGTTTCATGGGAATCTCCTCTATTCCAATATACAAATCCGCCGTGAATCGATCTTGCTGCTGAACCAGAGCCCAGCCTTGCATACTTCGAGATTTCTCCCTTTGTGAAATCAAGACCCAACGCGTTTGCTGTGGCAATTGCCAGTGCTGCGAATCCTGAGGACGAGGAAGCCAAGCCCGCTTGGGTTGGAAAGTCGTTGATGCTGATCATCTTGAAGTTGGAGTCTACGTTCGCATGCCTTCTTAGCGCATCAACAACTCTGACGATTCTAGTCATATTCCTCCCAATCAAAACCTCCCCATCCAACTCAGCTGTATCCTCTTCATAACTATCAGAAAATTCGATTGTTGTGTGGGCTTGCAGATGTGTGTCATGTGTAAATCCGGATTTTGTCATGCTAACACTACTGTTTGAAGGTATGTTCAAATTCGGATCATGGGTCCGA
>CP070749.1:897262-902014 GCA_020348365.1 Candidatus Bathyarchaeota archaeon | reverse complement strand
AAGGATACGCAATTAGTCTCGTACTTCTACTAATTGGTCTGTCTTTAGTGGCAATTACAAGACCCTCAGTTTTTTTCTCTGGTTTAGTCCTAGCCTTGGTAGGATTCTTCTATTCATGGAAACCTGTAAGACTCAAATCCATACCCCTCATAGATTTGATTTCACACGTGATTTGCTTGGGTGGTCTTCAATTCTTCATAACGTATTTGACATTCCGCTCTTTTGACCTTTTCATTATCCCCTTCTTAATGATAATTTCACCCTTTTCCTTAATGGTTGAAATCCTCTATGAACTGAAAGATTTCAACGCTGACAAAAACACAAACATAAGAAACACAATTCAAAGACTAGGGAAGTTTGACATAAAGAAGTTGTTGATTACTTCCAGTGTGATAGCAATTGTTGGATTCACCATCATATTCTTCACCCTTCCATCAGAATACAAGATAGTCATCCTTTTTGGCTCGGCATTTCTAGCTATCATAATTGTCTCAAAAATCAACAAATTTCTGAAGACGCACTACTCGAAAACTTCCTTCAAATAAGGCTTGACTTTGCATGTGCGCATAAGCAGTGAAAAGAGAGGAAAAGGGAGCTTCAGAATAATGAGTTGAAGCAGCCCCCTGCTGAGCGTATCTAAGCCTTCCTTCTCTCTTCGCTAATTAAACACAAATACTCTGATAAGAGCGTTGTGAAAGACATTACTAGATTATATTTCTATAATGAACGAATGTCTATGAGGCTACAGCTAGGCCAAATTAGTTGATTCCTGTTAGGAAAATGCATACTTGCATTCAAAGGGGGCAACTGCTGCAATCGCCCTTACTACCGGGAAGAACAAATCGACCAACACACAACCCCATATACGCAGTGATGAGTGGGGTCTTCCATAAGCCATAAGAAGGGCTTAGAGTATACTCGGTGATTCAACTCAGCTCAAGGAAATTTCAGATGAAAGTATTGTTCATAGAGCCGCCAAGAGAATTCTGGTTTGTTATGGGAGAGTATCTTCCTCCCCCATTCGGGATCATACAGCTTGCAGCTTATCTTGAAAGAGAGATTGAAGATGTAGAAATAGAGGTGCTAGACTGCACAGCTCAGCAGCTGGGTTGGAGTGAAATCATCAGGAAGATTGAATCTTTCAACCCAGATATTGTGGCTGCTAGTGCATTTGCTGCTTGTAATGTTTACCTGGTCTTGAGAACCCTTGAAATCGCAAAGAATGTTAACCCTGAGATCCTCACGGTAACTGGTGGTCAGCATTTCACCGCAACAGCTCAAGAGAACCTGGAAAAATACCCTGAAATAGATGCTATCGTCAGAGGAGAAGGAGAAGCAACCTTAACAGAACTAGTGAAGAACTCAGCCAAGAAAGCTCAACTTCCAGAGATAAGGGGCTTATCCTTCAGGCACGATGCGAAGATCATACATAACGAACCACGACCATTGATCAAAGATTTGAATGATCTCCCTTATCCAGGATACCACTTCGTCAAAGACCTTATTCACAAATATCATTTCTCAGCTATGGCAGGCCGCAACGCTCCATACACCCTCATTGAAGGTTCAAGAGGCTGCTCACACAAGTGCACATTCTGTACACAATGGAGACACTGGGGCGGAGTTTGGAGACTCAAGAAACCAGAGAGAATCGCAGATGAAATAGAGTTCTGCTATAACAACTATGATAGCAGATTCATCTGGTTGACAGATGATGATTTTGGCAAAGGCAATAGAGCAGACAACCTTGCCAATGAGCTTCTCAAACATGATTTAGGCGATGACTTGATGCTCTTTTTTCAATGGAGGTGCGATGACGTCATCAGAAACGAGAAGGTGCTGCCTAAGTTGAGACGGGCAGGCCTCCACTGGGTCATGATGGGAGTGGAGAGTCCTAAAGAATCTACTCTGAAGAGTTTCAGGAAAGGCATAGAGGCAGAACAGGCAACCAGAGCTGTGAGGCTGTTGAAAGAGAACGATGTTTTCTCACATGCCATGTTTGTCATCGGTGACAGAAAGGACACAAAAGAGTCCATTGAAGAGCTGAGAGATTTTGCAAATGAATTGGATCCAGATTTTGCAATCTTTACCGCTCTCACACCCTTTCCAGGAACAGAAATCCACGAAGAGGCCAAACGTAATGGTTGGATAGAAGATTTCAATCTGTCACACTATGACATGGCTCACTCAATCATGCCAACTGAGGCAATGTCAAGGATCGAGGTGCAAGAGGAACTCTACAACTGTTACCGTAGCTTCTACGGTTCATGGAGAAGAAGATTAGGAGGACTGTTTTCAAGTAACAGGCTGAAGAGTAGACTTTACAGACATATGATGGGACAGGGCGTGGTAAGACAGTTCAGAGATCTCATTCAACTGAGAGTTTGACCCCTTCAGAGGTATGAGTAGATTCGCAACGCTGAGTTTGAGCAGAACAATTACCGTCAGAGCATCTTCCACAAGCCATAAAACTGAAGCAGAAAACCTAACTGATTACTGGTGATTAAGGAATGAGTAAGGAAGAGAAAGACTACTCATCATACGTTGAATTAATATCAAACTGGTATAGTGGGCTGCTGTTCCTTGCAGGGTTCACCCTCACTGCCATGACCATACTTATCGCGGATGTTTCGGAACCAGTTAGTCTCTCCGGACAGTTAATACTCCTATCTTTTGGGATCATGTTCCAACTGACTGTAAGCGTGACAGCTCTTCTTAATCTGTCAATAAGTATCCTGTGCAAGAATATACCAAAAGATACGCCCCATGAGTCTACTAGTTCCGCTGGTATCTCTCGTTAACATAATGTCGCAATTTGGAGTAGCGTTGCTATTTCTCTATCGAAACCTGATTTATCTTGCATTGATATCAGTGCTTATATCGGCATTACTCACTATGTTTGGCCGGCTCTATCAGAAGCCATTCCTAGAGCATATTAAACGGTCTCAGAGTGAAGACTAGAGCACATGCACATGTTCAGGCGTCCACTTCACTGGCAGCTGCACTCTGCAGACGAGATCACACTGGCAACTGACTGGGTGTGTAATGGAAGAAAGACGAGGGGCCAGATTCTGCTATTCGATGCCCCATCTCTTGGTGATCTTCACTAGTAGGAATATTACTAGCGCTACTATCAGGAAGGTGATGAGTGCTCCTATGAAGTGTCCAATCATGAATGGACCTGCTGCTATCTGGTCCCATTGACCCATTCCTGGAATCAATTGTATAACGGGCATAATGAGGTCACTGACTAGCGCTTGAATCAATGCACCGAGGTATATACCCATGATGAAAGCTACTGCCAATCCCATGACCCTGTATTTTGAGATGAAGTCCTTGAACTCATTCCATAGCCCTTTCGGAGGCGGTGGAGCCGGCTTTGGTTCAAGAGCCTCTCTAATCTTCCTAAGTTCTTCCAGCATCTCCTTTTCAGTAGAGCTTGGCATATATTTCTCTCAGAGCATTATTTCTCGTATGTTTTCACTTATAATGTCTTCGTGTAATGCACATGCAATATCAGCGCTACTAGCGGCTACACTACCGGAAGAAACCATGGTGCTACTGGAGTATGTTTAGCATTCCAAGTATGTTAATTGCGTTTGGGATAACTTACGTAACGCATCATAGAGAGAATCTAAGAACCCAGCGGATCGTTATTGATGCTACCTCAACAGGAGGCGCATACTGCGTTCAAGAAGCAACCTCGCCATCATAGTACCGAGCTCAAGCTTCTTCTTCATCTCAACAACCACCACAAAACCATATCGTGTATCGTAATATACTGCTTATTTCACCTTCGGAATATGTAAGAATCCGATATATCAAAAAGAGCGCACGTAGGGTCTTCTCGCATGCAAATCTTATATCTAAAAGAAAGTAATTGTGTGATTAGTGATCGTATGAACTGTATATATTTCAGTGTGGGAAAAGTGAAGGGGAATATCATCACCCTTTGCCATGCACAACCACATAGACCACATGAAGAAATCTTCTGGTATATCCCCACAGAGAGTGAGACAAAGAAGTTCTGCGGAAATGGTGAGAAATTCAGCTCATGCCCTCGGTTCAAAGCGTTCCAAGAGCATCAGAAAACTATCATAATTAAGTAGGAAGACACTTACTTTCCCTCAAGCCATGCATGCATGCGGGCTCCAGGGATAGACAAAAGTGATTTACACAACAAAAGGACACTCCTACACACGCGCGCGCGCGTGCATCTAAGCCCAAAATGAGCCTTATAGCGAGTATGCCTTATATTGAATATGCGTAAGACACGATTCATTACACAGTTTTTCGTGTTTACGCTTGAATAACGCATATAGAGGGGAGATTATGCGATATTCTCCTGAAATATGAACAGGGAGACTTCAGCTTCTCCTATGAGTGCTGAGAGTGTCTACTCGTAGACACTATCTTAGAATGTACTCATGAGTGTGCCACTGTCCAAGCGTGGACATTGTGAATGCATGCTCTGTTGTCTTGTAGTCATTTCTTGTCTCGCATTAGCAGATACTTGGCTATTTCTGAGAAAGCGAAAGGTTTGTAGTGAGATTCGCCTAAAGCCACTATGAAGCTATCTATATTCGCCACAGCTCTGAAGGGAAGATGTCCCACTCTCTCAATAGTCTCAACGAAGGATGAGTAGTTCCTATGAAAGGTGATGAAAATTCTCTCGAAGCCTAAGCCTCGTCCAGCAGCAGCCATCAAGAATGCTGCGGGGTGTTCTTTCTCATATTCTCTGGCGGTTTCAGT
>CP070749.1:886889-897162 GCA_020348365.1 Candidatus Bathyarchaeota archaeon | reverse complement strand
TTTCTCTGATTCTGCGCATTGAGTCTGTTAAGGTTTTTCTACCGACGAAATGCTTTTTCAGATTTGTTCAGATTAGGAATTTTGATAAGATCTACGAAAACATTAGAAGAGGGTGGTCCTATCTAATTCCCCGCCAAGAAGGTGATGATCTATGGGCAAGGCTTCGAGTATATTCGATGAGGTTCGCAAGAAGGGACGAGACTTCATGCTTGAGTCTGAGGCCAAAACAGTATGTATGAGATATGGAATACCCGTTACTGCTTTTAAGGTGGCCAGAAGCGAATCAGAGGCTTTGAGGTTTGCTGATGATGTGAGGTATCCAGTGGTTCTGAAAGTAGTCTCTCCCGACATCATTCACAAATCCGATGTTGGCGGCGTCACCATAAACCTCAAAACTCCTGAGGAAGTGAGAAGCGCCTACAGGAAAATCCTGACAAATGTCAGAAAACACAAATCCGACGCAAAGATCATTGGCATTCTCATTCAGGAAATGGCTCCAAAATCAATCGAAGTCATTGTAGGCGCCACAAAAGATCCACAGTTCGGCCCAACTCTCATGTTCGGGCTCGGAGGAGTCTTTGTGGAGCTCCTTGAAGACGTGACTTTCAGAATCGCACCAATCACCAAAAGAGAGGCCTTAGAGATGATCACCGAAGTGAAGGCCTACCCCCTCCTCAAAGGCTATCGCGGCCAACTTCCAGTGGATATTAGCAGCATCGTGAGCATTTTGATCAACACCTCAAAGCTAGTCATGGATTACCCAGAAATTAGAGAACTGGACCTCAACCCCATAATGGTCTACGAGAAAGGAGCAAGAACTGTCGATGCAAGAATCATCCTCGAATGAAGGCCCCAGCAAAGCCAGATTTGCAGAACTATATCAACAGCTTGCTACCCTCAGAGAAGAGCTCGACAAGCTAGACTCCGAAGCAAAAGAATGGGCAAGAAAGAGAAACTCCCTCCACGCTCAAATCAGAAAGCTGCATACAAAAGCAAAGAAACTCAAACAGAAACGCGACGCCCTAAACATCAGAGTCCAACAGCTGAAGACCAAGCGTGACGAAGCCAATAAGAACCGCCGAGAAAAACACGCTCAAATCCTAAAACTAGAAGAAGAACTCAGAGGCACTCAAAGAAAACCCTCCAAAGACATGGAATATCTCCAAACAGAAATCAAGAAACTCGAGTGGAGAATCCAAACCACACCTCTAGCGCTCAAAGAGGAAGAAATACTAATCAACAAGATCAGACCCCTCGAACACCAGCTACTCATACACAAAAAACTTCAGACCCTAAGAGAGAGTCTACACGAATTACGAACCGAAGAGAAAGAGATCGAATCCAAAGCTGAAACCTATCACACAGACCTCTTGGAACTGGCAGAGCAGAGCCAAGGACTCCACAAAGAAATGCTGGAAGCCTTGAATGAAGCCGACACCCTTCAAAGCGAGGCAGATGCTCTACACCAAAATTCCTTGGGAACGGAACAGAGAGCTCAAGATCTCTACCAACAAGCTGAGCTCATCAGAGAAGAACTCCATCGTATGGAAGAGGAAAACAAAGCCAGACATGAAACTGAACTCCGTAAGGGACTGGAGAAAAGAGCTCTAGAGAAGCTGAAGCAAGGGGAGAAACTAACCTTAGAGGAATTCAAGATTCTCACCGAAAAAGGCATCATATAAGCTATGCTGCCCAGCTGTCTCTTGAAAACCGAAAAGAAATAAAGACGAAAACAAATTAAAATGAGTGATTAATATCTGGAGAAGCAGCGATGCAGAAGACTGGAAGAGAAGAGCATATCCTAATTCTCTGCGTTGACAGAGACGACGACTTGGGCGCAAAGGCGGAGATAAAGACTCCACTCTTAGGTAGAGAAGAAAACCTAGAAGCTGCGGTAGGTCTCGCTCTCCGGGACCCCGAGGAACCTGACGCAAACGCCATTTTCGAAGCCGTTAGAATATATGACCGTTTAAGCGGGGAAGCTGAAGCTCCTGGGAATTACCAAATCGCAACCATCGCGGGATCCGAGCTTGGAGATGTGGGGGCGGATAGGAAACTTGTATCCCAGCTGACAGACGTGTTGGAGATGTTTCCCGCCAGCGATGTCATTCTAGTCACTGATGGATATTCGGACGAGGCAATCTTGCCATTAGTCGAGTCTAGGGTGCCAATAACTTCCGTTCGAAGAGTTGTGATGAAACATAGCAAGTCAATAGAGGAGACTGCCGCCTTATTCTCTCGTTACCTGAAAATAATGATAGATAACCCGCGCTATTCCCGGATCATACTGGGTCTCCCAGGAATTCTCCTGATCCTCCTCGGTATTCTCTATGTGTTCAACTTACTAGTTTACACGGGGATAGCTTTTGTTATAGTCTTCGGAGCGGTTCTGCTGATAAAGGGGTTCGGAATCGACAGGGCGGCGCGCGGCCTCTATCATTGGATACGAGAGTATTCCCCACCTCCGCTTCCAGTTCAAATAGCGGGCTTCTCTGCAGTTGCTGGGGTGTTACTGGTTCTGGTCGGCTGTTATTTGGGCGGAGTATCTGCCATAACTGCTGCGGCTGAACTTGTCCCTCCGCCGGCGGAGCTGGGGCAATGGCTTTCGTATCTTCCCACACTTGCTGGGCATTTTGTTTCGGAGTCAATACTTTCAATCGTGATAGGCGTCTGTGTCCTTCTTTCTGGAAGGGCGATCCGATCGTTTTTCGAACGTGACTCTCGGCTATGGCGCACCATAGTTGTTGTGGCCGTGGTTGCGTGGTCGTGGACGATTTTCTCTCAAGCAGCGCAGGTTCTTATACATCCAGAAAAGCCGGTATTTACGACTGGGCTTGTTTTCACCATAATAACTGGTATACCCCTAGCCGTGGGAATAGTCTTGATCGCCTTTCTGTTGCGTAGAAGATACGCCGCTTTTTTCAAGGAGAAGGAAGAAGAGGTTGAGGAAACCAGAGAAGAAGAGTGAAGTGGCGATAATCGGTGGAACCGGTCTAGAAGACCTGCTGGGGGAAGCTGAGCAGATTCTAATTGAAACTCCCTACGGACTTCCTCCCTCCATTTCCATCGGTGAAATCGATGGAAACCCTCTTGCTTTCTTGCGCCGCCACGGCGTTCGCCATTCCATTCCGCCCCACAGCGTGAACTATCAAGCTAACATTTATGCTCTGCATCAGATGGGTGTGAAGCGAATCATCGCAACTAACGCAGTGGGTGCCATAAATACAAAATTCGGGCCTGGTGACTTAGCGGTGCCACATGATATGGTAGATTTCACCAAATCTCGGCGATTCACCTTCTATGATGACGCTCCTGTGACCCATATTGACGTGTCTCAGCCTTACTGTCCAGAGATCCGCAGGATTCTGGTTGAGACCGCGAAAGGGGCGGGCATAAGGGCTTGGAATCGGGCTGTTCTCGTTTGTACGGAAGGTCCCCGCTATGAGACGCCAGCTGAGATTGAAATGTTTAGGCGGTTGGGCTGTGATGTTGTGGGCATGACAGGCGCACCCGAGGCTGTGCTCGCTCGTGAACTTGAGATGTGTTATGCGACATTATGTCTTGTTTCGAACATGGCGGCTGGCATGCAGAAACGATTGACTGCCCGTGAGGTGACTAGTGTGGCGGGCGCGAGACTGCCAATCATTCAGCGAATCTTGAGGACGGCAATCAAGAAATTGCCGGAGAATCGCGATTGTCCTTGTTCGTGCGCTTTGGAGGATGCGAGGTTACGTAGATTGAATGACGCCAGGTCTTCTACCTTCTGAACCACCATAAAACATGCATCCAGTTCCGTCATAAGTCTTAAGAGCCAGAGATCACATTTCCCCTTGAGACACATGGCAAATTCTCTTCTTGGAAACACATTCCTACTCTTTCACCTCAAACGTAACAGTCACCTCACTTCGCCACTGACAATAGAGCGCTTCTGGAGGAAAAAATAGAAACCCAGCGATTAGAGGGCACTCTATTGCTTAAGACTCTGTTATCGACACTTGGCATTTACAAGCTGTATGAGAAATGGCTCTGGTATCAGATTAAGAATGGGAGGAAACCCGAGCACATCGCCATTATCTTAGATGGAAATCGTAGGTGGGCTACTGGGCTTTCGTTAAACCCTTGGGCGGGTCACCATCGCGGCGCTGAGAAGACCGAGGACCTGCTTGATTGGTGCTTGGATCTTGGCGTAAAATCAATTACGCTTTACGCTTTCTCCACAGAGAATTTCCAACGCTCTTCCAAAGAAGTCGATGAGATTATGCGAATTGTTGAAGAGAAACTGGGTGAGCTCCTGAAGGATGAGCGCATTCATAAAAACAAGGTAAGAGTCAAAGTCATTGGGAGACCAAATCTTCTACCTGAGAACCTACAGGAAATTACTGAGCGAGTCGAGAAGGCCACAAAGGACTATGACGAGCATTTCTTGAATCTGGCCTTGGCATATGGTGGGAGAGCCGAGATTGTAGACGCAGCCAAGGAGATTGCCGAGAGGGTTAGAACAGGGGATTTGGCCGCAGATGAAATTGACGAGGCGCTTTTTGAGAAGCACCTTTATACTGCCCACATGCCCCAACAGGACTCCGATCTCATAATTCGGACTTCCGGTGAAGAGAGATTGAGTGGCTTTTTGTTGTGGCAATCTGCCTACAGTGAGCTGTATTTTCTAGATGTATACTGGCCCGCCTTCCGTAGGATCGACCTTTTAAGGGCCATAAGGACTTTTCAGATGAGGAAGAGGCGTTTCGGCCATTAGACTTATACTGATACCAGAGCCCGAAACAGAGCGCGCACATACACAGAAGAAGATCTAACCTCTTTTCTTTGCGCTCACTATCGATATTACATCTCTGTCCTTCAGCACATGATTTTCTCCAATCCTCTGTCTTTCACGGGCTTCAACAGCATGAATGAAACTCTCTCCCAGTTCCGTGTGGATTATGTATGCCAGCTGACGTGCCGTTGTTTGATGAGGCACTATGTAAGCATCGGGGAGCACCTTACCTTTGTGGTTAGCGAGGTGCTCGAGATCCTCGACTGGATAGACGACTATCATGTTTAACAGTTGGAAGAAAGCTATGTTTATGGCTTCTTGGACGCCAGTTGACCCATACTTCCCCAATATCTTCTCTCTGATTGCCTGCAATGCCTTGTTCTGATTCATCGTCAATATCTCTGGCTCCATGACTGTGAAGTCGGAGTCTCCAGGCTTGTAATCGATCAGCTTCTTCTCGCCCGCCCTTCTCAGCGCGAGTTCTGCTTCCGCGCAGCATGGAATCACCGTGTAGTTCAGTTCTCTCAATCGCTCGACATTTTCTTCTGCCGTTTGGAGATCTACTTTGTTTGCCGCAATCAGCATGGGCTTAGAGGTCGACCGTAACTTATCTATGAACCCAATGATTTCGTCTTCGTTCCATGCAGTTGGTTTGTCCGAGTTCAGGTCTGTCTCTCGTAGAGCCTTGAGTATGTGCCTTCTTCTTATTGACAAGCCACTTAGCCGGCTTTCAAGAATACTAGGCAGATCACCCTTTCCTGCCTCGGTTGTTCTGGCGATTCTCGGCCAATCCTTCTTCAAAATCTGGTGGAGCCACATAGTTATCTCCTTCTCCAGAAACTCCACATCTTCGATGGGATCGTGAGTTCCTCGTCTGCACATCCTTCCCTCATTGTCTGTTGCTCCAGCCGCATCGATTATGTGTATGAGGGCGTCTGCCTTCCTAATCTCGTCCAGAAACTGGTTTCCGAGCCCCCTTCCCTGCCAAGCACCAGGCACGAGTCCAGCACAGTCGATGAGCTCTACTGGAATAAGTCGTATTCCGTCTAAGCAGACTGAGTTCATGGGGTTGTCCTTAACATTAAGCTCTGTGCAAACACAGGGAGTCCTAATGTAACCTACCCCGCGGTTAGCCCTAATCGTTGTGAAGGGAAAATTCGCAACCTCTACTGGAATCAGCGTTGCAGCTGAGAAGAAGGTGGACTTGCCAGTGTTAGGCTTACCGACTACTCCTACTATCATTGGTTGGAGCAACTCCTATTGCAAGTACTTTTCATCCTTAGATAGTATATTGCGTTCTAGATTAAGGCTGTCTTCTATGGCGCATGCAAGCATTGGAGAGAGCATTATGGCACTCCATAACCTTTCCTCGCCCCCTCCTATGCCTATTCACTCCCGCGCGCGTGCTGAAGTGTGGACGGACGCAGAAGGCAGTGAAAAGGATTTTAGTCAGAAGCGTAGTCTATGGTCTGTGACCGCGGAAGGATCTGGATGGTCAAGTATGTTTTTGTGACCGGTGGAGTGTTGTCATCTGTGGGAAAGGGCGTGGTAACCTCATCCATCGGAAAGATGCTTCAGGTTCGGGGGTTCAAGGTGACCGTCATAAAGATCGACCCATACGTGAATGTGGACGCTGGCACGATGAACCCTTACATCCATGGAGAAGTCTTCGTAACGGAAGATGGTGGAGAAACAGACCTTGACCTTGGTGGATACGAAAGGTTTCTTGACATAAACTTGCCGAAAGAGAACAACATAACAACCGGGCAGATATATCAAGCCGTTATCAACAAAGAGCGCAGAGGCGACTTTCTGGGACGATGCGTCCAAATCGTTCCTCACGTCACAGACGAAATCAAACGCCGAATTCGCTTGGTTGCGGAGCGCTCAGATTTTGATGTAGTCCTCACCGAGTGTGGAGGTACGGTTGGCGACATAGAAGGGCAACCTTTCCTTGAAGCGTTCCGTCAGATGCGCCTTGAAGAGGGTTTCGAGAACACCGTTTACATTCATGTTGCCCTCGTTCCAATATTAGAAGTGACGGGAGAAATGAAGACAAAGCCCCTCCAACACAGCGTAAATGAGCTGCGGCGCATAGGCATCCAGCTAGACACGATGGTCGCTCGGTGCGATGAGATGATTGACGCGGAATCTCTTCGAAAGATCGCTTTATTCGGCACTATCCCCCGCGAGGCTGTATTCTGCTCATACACTGTTCCATCCATATATCAGGTTCCTCTGATTCTGGATGAACAAGGCATGGGTGAATACATCTCTGGAAGACTAGGAGTGCAGAAGAGAAAACCTGATTGGAAGAATTGGAGAGAATTCGTAGATTCGTTTGAGAACCCACGCCATCACGTTAAGATAGCCTTAATAGGTAAGTACGCAGGCTTGGCTGACAGCTACATAAGCATGAGAGAGGCCCTTCGACATGCCGGAGCAGCCTGCGAAGCAGGAGTCTCGATAGATTATATCGCGGCGGAGAAGTTCGAAGAAGACCTGACTGAATTGGAACTCCTCAAAAACTATGACGGAATCTTTGTTCCATATGGTTTCGGTCCTAGGGGAACCGAGGGGAAGATTAGGGCGATCCAGTTTGCACGGGAAAGCGACATTCCCTTTCTGGGAATATGCTACGGATTTCAACTAGCGGTCGTGGAGTTTGCCCGCAACGCGTGTGGGCTAAAAGAGGCTAACAGCACAGAGATCAACCAGCACACTCCACACCCAGTCATCGACCTGATGCCGGAACAAAAGGACATCCAGCGCAAAGGAGCAACGATGCGGCTGGGTGCACATAAAATCATGATCAAGAGCGCAACATTGTCATACAGACTGTACAAGACTGAGGAAATCTACCAGCGCCACCGTCACCGATGGGAGGTCAACCAGAACTACTGGGAGATCCTTGAAAAGCACGGGCTCGTCTTCTCAGGCAAGAGCCCAGATGGCCGAAGAATGGAAATCCTAGAGCTACCAGACAGATTCTTTTTTCTAGCCTCACAGTTCCACAGTGAATTCAAAAGCCGCCCAAGAAAGCCAGACCCCGAGTATTACGGCTTCGTCAAGGCGTGTCTTAGTAGAAAGCTTGGAAAAACAAAGCCAAAATTCTGAGTGGACGCTTTTTTCTGCGGCTCTCTTTGTGTGCAGAAAACTATGGAATCTCAAATGGACATCCACAGGCTTTAGTTAATAATGAAGCTGGGTAAAGCTATAATATATGTCCGCCACCATTTGCTTCCATCGCACTTGGATGCAGTCCTAAATGATTCCTGAAGAACGAAAACTGATCAGGAGATTCCTTCCATTCCTACTGGTCGGACTAGTGGCTCTTGTCTGTTATCTATATTTCGCGCGCGTTGACTTGCAGGAAATGATGGTCCTTCTTGGGCGCATAGATCCCCTCTATTATTCACTTGCCGTAGCTGCTCTGGCACTGGACACGTTCTTCTTCTCTCTGACTTGGCACTATTTCTTAGGTCCTCTCTCAGTGAAGGTCTCCTTCAAAAAGACGTTCCTCTTCGTGTGGGCCGCAACTTTCGTGGACATCTTAGTTCCAGCTGAATCGATTACAGGAGATGTCTCAAGGGCGTATATGATGACCAGAGAAACTGGAGAAGCAGAACGAAACGCGGGTAAGATTGCGGCTTCACTTGTGGGCCAAAGGATACTTGTCACGGTGGTGGTGCTGGGGAGTTTGCTTGGCAGCTGTCTCTCCTTCTTCATCTTGAGATACGAAATTCCTGAGGTGCCCGTGTTGGGCATTAGTATTTTATCCTGGATACTCTTAGTGACGCTTGGCACAGCCATCATACTTCTTTTCTTGTTCGCTTTGGCTCTGAAGGAAGAGATGACGCGGAGAATGGTAGATTCATTGCTCAAGGTGGTTTCTTTCATCTCCAGAGGACGCTGGCAACTTGATGTATTAAAATCCAGAGTGCAAACGGCGCGAGATGCCTTTCATTATGCAGTCAAAGTCTTAGCTGGACGTCCATCTAACTTGGTTTGGCCGGTGGTGTTCTCTTTGATGTCATGGCTCTTCAGTCTACTGGTGTCGTGGCTGGTCTTTGTTTCTCTGCTGGGATATCCATTACATTTTGGTGTAGTGATGATTGTGCATTCTCTAAGCTGTGCAATTCAATCGATTCCCTTGGGCGTCCCTGCTGAAGTTGGGCTCACCGAGGTTGCCATGATCAGCCTGTACACAGCTTTTCTTAGGGGAACTTATGGCGTGGCGAATGCTGGCGCTCTCAGCGCTGCTGCAACTTTCTTGATAAGACTCCTGACAGTAGGGCTCAGGCTTATCATAGGCTTTGTGGCGATTCAA
Organism: Candidatus Bathyarchaeota archaeon; assembly: GCA_020348365.1. Lineage (GTDB taxonomy): Archaea > Thermoproteota > Bathyarchaeia > Bathyarchaeales > Bathyarchaeaceae. The sequence continues at coordinate 888,061 of CP070749.1, read as the reverse complement.
TGGGTTGGAGCCAAAGTCTTGACGGGCAGTTCACCGCGGAGATCACCACAAGATGAAGAGGGGAGATAGAAGAACCAAGTACGACATCTACGCAGACCTTTTGAAAACCGTTATGAAGCGAGGCTCATGCGGCGTTACAAGAGCGTCTTATGGAGCTAACCTGCCAATTGACAGAGCCAAGAAGTTTCTGAAGTTTCTTGCTTTCCGCGGATTTGCCAGGGAAGAAACCGTGGATGGGTCACCTAGATACAGAATAACCAAGCGTGGTATAGAGTATCTTGAAGTGTTCAGGAGGATGAGGAAGATGTTTGCTGCATTGTCTGAGGAGTTGTGATGATTACATTTGTGACTTTGATAGGTTCTGCATGCATGATAGCTGACTAGTATCTTAAGGAATATAGGTCATACGTCTCTCCATCCCTCACAAGACTTTTTCTCTTCTTGCATCTCATCTTATGCGAAGCATAGAGCAACTGCCACAGGCTCTTCCCAATGAGAATTTCTCCAGATTCTGCTTCGTCGCATATCTTCTTGGCAACATTCACGATGTCACCGAAAGCGTCAACTTCTGTATAGATTCCTTCAGCTCTGATACTGGTGACCTGCACGCCACCACAATCTATCCCACTTCTACAGTCCATAACCGGTAGACCTTCTAGTTGAACGATTGGGCCTACTGAATGTTTCATTACCTTTTGCATCATTTCTGTGCAGAGTAATGCTCTGTCTATTTGTTGTGTCCACCCTGTCGTTGGCAAGACAAAGAATCCTACCACGCAATCTTCTACGTATTTTAGAGCCGTTCCACCAAAATCGCGCGTAACGTGGGTCATCTCATTCAAAAGAGTACGGTAAAGCCGTTTGAGTTGTTTTGGGTTCAGACTCTCAAGGTTTTCTGCTGAACCTACTAGGTCAGCGTGAAAGACAATCAACTCAAGTTGTCTGTTCTCCAATTCTTCAGCAACCCTCTATTTCCTTTCTCTCCTGACGCGTCTCCTGCTTCTTTCAAGGTATTTTTGTTCGCTTCCAGCTTCTTCGAAAGTGAGAGAGATAGGAATACCTCTCATTGCTTCGGTGATGTTGGCAAGTTCTTCATCGGATATGAAGGCATCATCAATGCATGCATGCCGGTGAACCCCCACTAGAAACTAAACGGGCTTCACAGAAGAAGG
>CP070749.1:874914-886789 GCA_020348365.1 Candidatus Bathyarchaeota archaeon | reverse complement strand
CCTTTGAAACACTGTCCAAGGGACCAGGGTGCCGCATAAACGAGAAGAAAATCGCGATAATCGCCCACATGAGAAACGAATCCCAGACAAAGAAACCCATAATGAAAAACACTATAATCGCAGCGTATGATATGATAGCACGCATCTTCTTCCCGAGAAAAGTCTCTGCGATGTGACCGCCATCGAACATTCCCACCGGAATAAGATTCAGCATAGTAACGATCATTCCAATCCAACCCGCAAAAGCAACTGGATGTGGAGATATGGCGAGTACATATGTACCGTTACTTGGTTCCACGGGTTGAGCCCCAAATGGCTGGATATTCTGTAAGATTAACAGAAATAATGGTGAGATAGGGAGTGTTGGGGCCCCTTCAGAAATCCATGTGTAACTTGAAAGAGGGATACCTATGAGTGTGACAGCAATCGCCACGATGAAGCCGACGATTGGACCGGCGGAACCAACGTCGAATAAGGCGTCCCGGTTAGGGGGAAGAGATTTCTGCTGGATGAGTGCGCCAAAGGTACCTATCGGGGGAGGACCAGGTATGAAGTATGGATACGTGGCATCTACACCCTGTCTGTCAGCCGCAATCTTATGTCCCATCTCATGGGACCCAAGTATGGCCAAAATTGCACCCGCGAACATCACTGCCCCAACCAGATATTGCAGCTGATTGGTTATGCCCAGATCGAAATAGAATACTATGGACTGCAAGTATCCAGCGAATAGCACAGTTGCGACCGTAGCAAAGAACAACGCTACGTTTATCAGTTTTCGGCTGGTCTTTGTAGGAGGCTTCGGCACAGCCTGCAGAACGACCTTCTCTTCCCTTCTCCTTAGAACTGGAACAAATCCTATGGGCTGAAGACGGCCCATAAGTCTCAGGAAAGCTTCTTTGGAGTCTTCTTGCTGTCTTATGTAAAAGGTCGGTGAACCGTACTCAACGAAACTCTCCTCCACGGTGAATTCTGACTCAACGATACTGCGTATCTGTTCAAAGGGAACGCTCTCACCTGGTTCCGGGGCAATGAAATCGTTTGAAGACATATCTTTCGATATTCGTGAACAACTTGGCAGATTATAAGTCTAATGTTTTTATTGTTTGTAGGCGAGGATTCTGAATAGTTCTTGTAGATGCGTATGATTTATTGCAGCCTATGCTATTCTAAATCTTCAAGGCGGTGCTATGTATAACATGTCAGACGAGTGTGGAATCTGCGGCGAGACTCTTCAAAAATTCGGAGAAGATGATTTCATACGCTCTAATTGTATCCATTGTGAAATCCTTTACTATATCTGCGCCCCTGCTGAACTGCCGCTTCCGATTAGAACAAGTCAGAACCCAGAAAGACCAGCGATCTTTGCGCTACTGTTTCCCTTTGTGACTATTGCGATTCTCGAATTGCTCTATCACTTCTTCACATAACGGCATTCTTCCTGTCAAGAAGCCCTCATCTATGCCGCGCGCGCACTTGTCTTATTGTCGTGGCGATGCGTGTTTAGTCTTCTCCCAGATCCCTTTCTTTCCTAGAATGTACTTGATCATAGAGTCAAAGCGGGCAGAGACATTTATGAATCTCAGAATACTGTAGAGGGGCGTGTAGAGGAGAAGTCGTCTGTGGTTGTAATGGTTGTAGGCGAATTTCAAGGCGATAGCCTGTTGTATGATTCCAACTGCAAGCATTAGTGGCAGAAACATCAAGAGGTTATAGAGGAAGAAAATCCTGTCTGGGGCGAACCAGTAGAGTAAAGGTGTGCCAAGCACTGCTGCGAGTTCTATTGCAGCGCCACCGTACCCTGTTATTAGGCAGTACCATAGGAGCAGGCTCAGCCATCGTTTGCTGAAAAGCAAGTTCTTGTGTATGCAAAGTATATTGTGGAGTCCTCCCGTGAACCATCGTATTCTCTGATTCCAGAACATCTTGAACGATGTGGGAGCTATGGTTACGCTTCTGGCTTTGTCGAGATAGCCGACACGGAATCCTCTCTTTTGCAGCTCTAATGTTATTTCAAAATCCTCAGTGATAGACTGCATCTTCCTGTCGCTGAAGACCTCTTGCAACACCTCTGTCCTGTACATGCCTATCGGTCCTGGAACCACGAGGACAGCGTTTCCAAGGGCTTGGGCACAGCGAAATACACCTAATCCTTGGCTGTATTCGAGTTGTTGAAGAATGATATAGAGATTTCTTTCGTCATCTCCGTCTGAGGGGTGTATGTAGCCGGTAACAGCGGCCTCGTTGTCTGTGTCCATGAAGTTGGCCAGGTGATTGATGGCGCTGGGCTCCCACCACGAGTCCGCGTCAACGATTGCGGTTACTTCTCCAGCAGCTTTGCTGACGCCTGCTTCTATAGCCGATGCCTTGCCCAGATTTGATCCGTGTTTGATTACTTCTCCTTGGATGTAAGGCAGAATCTTTCGGTTAATTCTTATGGTTGTCTGTGCCACTTCGTAGGTCCGATCAGTACTTCCATCGTCTACTACGATGATTTCAGCTTTGTTCGGATAGCGAATTACGCATCTAAAAAGGCTTGCGATACATTTTGATATTGTTTTCTCCTCGTTGTAAGCCGGGATGATGAATGAGATAGAAGGATAGTTTCTTGTCTCTTCTTTGACCTGTCTCCATTTCCACACCCATGCGGCGACCAGCAGGCTTCCACCAATCGCTATTGAGAGGAAGGCGTACCAAGAGTAGAAGAACCACACTGTTGCATACCACAGCCAATGGGTTGGTTGGAGGGTTGGCGTGTGGCCCAAACCATGAATAATAGCCTGCTCTGCCAGAATGGGGAACCATCGCCACGCGATATATGCTAGAATGAAGGGTACACCAAAGAGTATGGGTTGTAGCTTCGTCCATTTAGCCATCTTGGCGTCGCTGGCGTCCCTCATGCCCATTCGTTGTTTTCCCCGATTCTTTATCACACTCAATCACTAAAATGGCTTCTTAATGAAGTGAGAATATTGTTTTAGTCGTAGTATTGCTTTTCAATGCATGCACGCCATTTTTGCGCCAGAACACAGATTCAGGGTTGTGGGGAAATATTCTCCGTGCCTTTCTGTCTCTCTTCTCTCCGAATTCTCTCCTCTTTCCCTCTAAATTCTCTCGATTCTCTCAGCAGCCATTTTTTCGATAATGTGAGCAGGATGCATTAATCGCCCATATCTAATGGAGTTCTCCCTTTAGCTTCTAGAAGGACTTCACGAGACACAGATGAAGTCTGAAAGAAGAGATATGGAGAGAAAAAGGAGAGTCTCCAGAGAGAATTAAGAGAGAGTGCATACAGTTGGTGAAATAAGAAATCATGTATGCTGGAAGATCAGTGTGTGCTTGTGTGCAGACATGAGACGCAAAAAAGGTGGATGGCCAACACAAAAAAAAGAGGGAGGGGACTATCCTATTATTCCTTTGCTGTTGTTTATATTGTCGCAGATTGTTTTTGCTTCTTCATAGTCGTGGAAAGTGCTGTTGCCGTCCATCAGTATATTCTCGCAGTATGCAATGGCTTCGCCGACGGTTCCTAAACCGCCGTATATCGAGCTGTCCAAGCGCGTACCCATTGACAGCTTGCCGCTCACTGTGTTCAGCCAAGTTGCCAGCAGCTGTCTTTCTGCGCATGCCTTCATCCAATCCGTTGACGTGGCGAAATGTCTGCGGTGGATCCAGAGGATGCTGAATGCGTTTCGAAGGGTATCGTCGTTGTCTCCCACGTATATGTCTTTGAACTTTTGGTAGTTTGACAACATGCTGACCTGTTGGAGATAGCTCAGCAATTCTTGTTCTGTGACTTGCGCGGTTGCCTTGTCGTAGAGGTACACGTATACTTGGTGCTTCCAGAATCCGATGGTCCTAGGCTCCGGGGTGATTACTGGTCTGAAGTAGGCAGTGATGTTGCCTCCACAGGCAATGTGGAACCTTATCGTGTTCCCAATCTCCTCCAAGACATCCAGGTTACCCTCAACCAGCCAATGATCAAAGACATAACCTTCAGGAGCATTAGCAACAGCCGTCAAAGTCGTGCAGTAATCCCAAGTGTCAGACCCACCATTAAGATAGGTCTCCCCACCAACAATAGTGATGTTCCCAACATCAGAAGGAACAGTGTAGAAGTAAACAGTGCACTCGGTGATCACCTCTACCGTGGCGTCGTCGAGGTCGGTGACTGGGTAGTTCCATGGGTCCCAGCCAGTAGCATTTCCCCAGTTGGTCACGTCCTGCGTGGGATAGGCTTCATGCGTGAAGATTCTTGTCTCACCCACGGCTAGGTCGAAGGGTCCAGCGATTTTGCCGTATATGTCGTCTGTCAGGTTGACGCCGTGTAACGGGTATGGTCCAGGGTTGGTCACGTTGTAGGTGTAAGTCACCATTTGAGGCGGACTGATTAGTGTTGGATCTGCTGTCTTTATCAGTGTAATAGCTGATTCGCAGACTCGGTACAGGTAGACCTCCGGGATTGGGAACTCTAGGAATGCGGGATTGTCTTCGTGGTCGGTGTAGGTGAGGTTTGCCTCGACGTTGGTTGGGTACCATCCATTTAGCCCGCGTATTGGTCGTATCTTGTAAGTGAATGATCTGTTTTCGCTGCCCAGTACATCAAACTCCCAGGTGATCGTGTTTCCTACAAGCGATGTGTATGGTGGGTTGAAGGAGCCCATGACAATGGTGAACTCATCTTCCACCGTGTCCGTGATAGTGAGGTCGGTGGCTGCAGGTCCTATGTAGGTTGTGATTATTCCATATATCTCTTCCAGGTATCCTGGTTCGGCTGCGTCGAAGAAGTAGTCGAGGGATGTGGCCATCTGTTGCAGCGTGTCTATTGCAATCTCTGTGACTCCAGGACCCAAATCAGCAAGTCGCAGGCCGATTGTGAAGACTATGGTTCCATTGCCTTTTGCCCAATTCGCCTCCTGTATGGCTTTCAATGTGCTTGTAGTGTGGCTGGAGTTCGCGTCTGGCTGGTCATATGATGTGCCAGTGTCGAAGTTTGTCCATTGATTTGCCACGCCGTCACTCAGCAATATTATGACGTCCTGGGCTTGGGCACGGCCGTGGTCTGCTAATTCTCCTTGGGCCAGGTGGACGCCTGCCATGATGTTTGTTCTTCCATTGGTTGTCAAGTTGCCAATTGCCCATGTGAGCAGGTCTGGGTCGTTCGTTAATCCTTGATCGAGGGTTGCGGCTGGGTGACCGCGTGATGCAGAGGAGTAGGAGACTACTCCTACCCAGTCGCTTGTTGCAGGGTCAGGTGTGAAGGTACGGTTGTCGACGAAGGCTATTGCTGCCGCTTTTGCATCCTCCAGTGCATCATCGATTGCCATCGAGCCGGAGCGGTCAATGACCAATATGATGTCGAAGGGTCCCCCTAGGGCTACGCCAGTGACAGTGAGATTCACAAGGATCTCTTGTCCGCATATGATCTCGTAGGCAGTCGCGGTTTTGTCTACGCTCACGTATGGGTCTGAATCTTCTGCGAAGGTGGTGAAGAGCTGAGGTATCAGCATTGAGGTTGTGATTAGGAAGATAGCAGTGAATACTCTAACGTATCTCTTCATTTTCAATTCCCCTTTCTTTTTCTATTCTCTCCTTGTGGATTCCTTTTGTAGGCTACTCTATTAATCTATTTTTTGACCGCGACATATATCTGAAACGGTAACTAAGTTCTAGAACCTTATACCTTGGACTTGAATATCTTGCCCATCAAGCGCGGGACTACGTGCGTACGGCTAACGATCTTTTCAAGCAGAATCAAGCTGATAATGCTGAACAAAGTGAAGAGGATGCTTGGAATCCAATCAAAGGTGGAGAGGGAATCAGTGAGTAACAGGATCTTTCTGAAAATCGCAAAGTGGAAGAAGTAGAAGAATAGACTATGTCTTCCCATATAGCTCAGAAACTTCGCGGCTACTGTCCTTTCTAACATTGACATTAGAATCAGAAGTACAACGACGAAGCCGCAATTGAAGATCCAGAAGGACCATGTTCTCTGATAAATATTGATGGTGTCCCAAAAGATTGATCCAATCACGAGGAAGATTAATCCGATGAGACTCTGGACTCTTCTGCTATTCCTGCAGAGTGCTAGGGCAACGCCGAAGAACATGAAACTGAGACACCATACTGGATTGAAGTGGCCCGGAATCTGCATGTAATTCTGTAAAAGAACCATGACGAACGCTAAGCCTAGAAAGCATAAGACCTTGGCAGTTTGTGACAATGCTTTGAACAACAAAAGAGCTACTGTGAGGAAGATTATGTTTATGCCAATCGAGCTAACAACCTCATTATTGATTATATCCGGCTCAAAACTCACCCAAAGGACCAGAAATCCGCCAAGGCCAATAAGAAGAACAGCTCTGAACATACTGCGCTTGGCAAACGTGAGAGCTCCGTATTTGTCTAACATAAGTTTAAGGCTGAACCCGACGATTATGAAGAAGATTGGCAGCCAATTGATTTTCACAAGCCAATAGACTGAACCATAACGAAAATCTTTGCTGAACATCTGCAGCAACTGCAGGCTGATCATCCAGATGACCGCAAAGCCTCTTGCCATATCAACATAGAGTAGTCTTTTCCAGTTTCCATTCATCCTATCTTCCTCTTCTGAAGATCGAACAGTGATTTATCATCGTTATAGTCTATGCCTAGGAAAGATGGTTCAATATTTCCATTTGGCACGTTTCCCGGCAAACTATACACCTTGCTTGGCAGACTCGTTGGCGATGCGCGTGTACGTAGCCCGTCCCTCCTCACTCAAGAGAATTCACGGTCAACAGCTGACTATTGAATGTCCTTTAAGAATATATGTAGATACGTTGGTGGTGAGTTTTCAGGCTTCTTATTGACCAGGTGTCTTGGTCAGTGCCGTCAACTCCGTCAACTCCGTCATTTTCGTCAGATCCTCCTTTCTTGTACAGGGAAACAGGGTTCTCCTAGCATTTGGGTAATGGTGAGTTTGGGGTGGTCTCCCTTCAGCTCCTAGAGGGGCCTAACCTTGAGAAAAGATGGCATTTGACGAAATCGACACTTGACCGTTTCAATTACAGTCTGCGCGCGCCATCGCTACTGCATGCAATCTCCGGCGCCAAGCTGAAAGTTTTAAGTTGTGATGCAAATCCATAAGGTTGGATGAAGATGACAAGTAGAAACTTGAGCATAAGAACTGTCTGCATCTTGCTGGCCTCAGCAATTCTGCTGACTGTCTCGATATCTTACTTGGTGTTAACATATTATGATGGAGACCGACGGATTGATTATTGGATAAGCCCTTGTGCAGACGAGTGGATTCCATTGGCATTCAGACTGGAGAGGACTGGGCTCATCTATTATGATGATCCATACATCATCTGTAGAGTAATGAACACTTCAACCAATGTTTATGCTTCTTGGCTTGGATGGGGAAGACTATATGGGTTTGGAGTTTACGAATGGAAGGGAAAAATAGAGAATCCAGGAGCCAACCGAGTAATCATACCTGGAGGCTTTGAGAGACACCATGGATGGGCTTTGGAAGGTACAATCCACCCGTACAACACTGGTGGCATCTACAAGTTTAGAACTTGTAGAGAAGACGGCGTTATGGAACAGACCAATCTGACAGGTCAAGATTGGACTGTTGAGACGACATTCAAGATTGAATGGACATCGAATCATGTTAGATTCTTTGTGGACGGCACTTTGGAGGCAACGCATACCTTGGCGGTTCCACAGTCACAGATGCAGTTGTTTGCGGAAGCCGGCGTCGCTGGCTCTCTTCCCACAAAGGAGCCCATTTGCTATTTCAGGGAAAGAAGCTTCAGACAGCTTGATTAAATCAGGGAATCCTAGGAGCGCTTCTAGTCGAATTGATGAACCGATTTGTCTAATATTATCTCCGCAAATCACTCCAGAGCTTTGAAGAAGACGAATCGATTGACATTCGCCACACACATTAGTGAAGGCTGCGAAACCATTTCTTGGTTCCTGATGACTCCAAGCCTAGAAACTTGCTCCTCAAAGCCAGTTTCTCGTCCAGCGTAATGCAGTGCTTCTTCATTGCATAGGCTCTACCTTCATCAAGAGGAGATTGAAATGATAAGAAAATGAATAAAAAAAGAAGAGGGGTGTGTTGGTTTTATCCCTGTTCTTAGGGGTCTGGATGTATCTTGGGTTCCCAGTGGAAGTAGATGTATTGTGGATAGATTACTGAGATGGCAGTTGTGTATGGCAGGTGCCATGGCTTCACGGTGTCGTAGTCCACGTATGTGTGGAAGACCCAGTACTCTGAGGAGTAGCTATTCATGACCAATTTGTATATCATCTCGCCGTCGTGGCCATCCATCATGTCGATTTCCCACATCGACTCGTATTCGAAGCCTGAGCATTCTGTGATTGTGCCTAGGCTCTCCACGACGTGGAAGAAGCAGTCGTCAGATGGATGTTTTGAGTAGTCGAATTCGAGCAACAGTGATGTTACACCTGGCTGGAGCCATTGCATTATCTCCAGTAGTCCGTGTTGTAGTGCGTAGCTTGCGTAGTAGGTGTCGCTGCCTGAGTATCCCCAGACGATGAATCCGATGGTTCCGTTGAGGTCTTTGTATGTGGATATTAGTGCATATCCAAGGTCTCCGGTGTTCACGTAGGAGTTTCTGTTCCAGCATCCGTGGCTGGTGAACTTTGTGATGCTCGCACCTATGCGGTTGACATAGACGTCTGTGAAATCGTTGAAGTATTCTGCTGCTATGTTGACGGTGGGTCCGCCGATGACTATGACGTTGCTGCTGGCGACTGGTAGGGTTGTACACCAATCGTCTCGGAAGTGTGGTCTGCCGTTTCCTGCCACATTAACCTGAGGCAGTACATCATCATAGTAGTTGTCACGGTCGTCACCGGGTCCGCTTATGTTGCGGAAGAGGTATGGTAGTTCAGGCGTTTGATGGCGCATGTAGTCTAGGCCGGAAATCTTTGTGTCAAAGTTCTTCCATTGACGGAGTCCTTCAGACACCATTGACGCGCCTGCTGGGTCAGCAGGTCCCGTGTCGGTGCCAAGTATGGTCCATTCGTATCTTCCGGCGAAGATTGGGTAGATCACCTCAATCACGTCGTCCATTCCAAGCTCCATTTCTTCAATCCATATTGCGTCTATACCATATCTCATCTGACTCATGGGATTCCATTCCCAGCCCATCGGGGCGGGCTTGCCGTTGACAAGCACGGTTATCCAGTTTTCGTATGTGAAATCGACGAAGTCGAACCAGAGTACAGGTCCGAATCTCAAATAGAGACGGCGGTTTTCTTCGGGGTAGCTGAAGTCAATTATGTCACTGTCTTCTGTCCACCATCCGTCGATGCCCCAGATGAACTTGTCAACCTTGTAGACTATACGGAAGGTTGAATACAGCACTTTTATGTGAGCATCCTCATCTGGCACTGACTCTTCATAGAAGTCTAGGTATGTTGCGGGGAAGAACAACGCGTAGTCAATCACCAACTCGTCGTCCTCCTGAAGCTCTATAGGAGGATCGTCCTTCCAGATGTAGAGCTTGCCATTGCTGGTATCCAGATCATAATCAATGCCCGGCCTTAGAGTGGTTGTAACATCGTCTATCGTCGTGTTTACAGTATCTGAGCCAGAGACGATTCTTGGGTACATCAGCTGGAAGGAGTCGCCGCTTTCGATGTCCATTGGGCCCTCTGCCAAGGTCTCTGTAATGTTCCGTGTCCAAGTGAGCTCGTAGTCGTCGCCTGGTTCCTGAAGCACGCCGTCAACGAGGACTTTCTCTCTAGCAGTGCAGTATTCGTCCCAATCGGGGAAGGCCCATTCGTCTGGAACAACTATCTGCTCAGGAAGCCAGAATTCATCTTCTACTCCGTCGCCGGTGTAGAATTCAACCCAGCGTTCCGTCCATTTTCCAGGCCACATATCGCGCTCATGATAGTTCTTGGCGTCAAAGACGTCGCCATAGTCAGCCCAGCTCCATGCTCCAACTGCTTGACGGAGATCCCATGGGTTGAAGACCTCGTTCAGCTGGTACATGATTTCACTGTCGATGACGTTATCGTGATCCTCGCCGATGTCCGCATCGTCGCCATCATTTAGATCAGTAACGCCGTATACGGTTGCAAGTCTGAACTGTTGTGTGGGTAGTTCCTCATCGTCGTAGCTTAGGTCGAAGACCCATTCTGCGAAGGTGTAGGGTGTCCTGGGCTCGTCGGTCATGTCGTCCTGCTCAGCATGCAGCTTCCAGTGAACATAGATATCAGCCCCGTCTCCTGGATAGCCGATGAGTTGCAGAGTGAAGTCACCTGCTATCTCCTCCGCGGTTGCACCTGGAGACATTCTATCTTCGCCTCCAGGAGTTCCAGGGTCCCAAATCCAGTAGTAGTCTACCTCGTATGTCTGCTTTACGCCGTCAACGTACACTTCTGGTTCCGCATTTGACCATGATGGCGGAAAGTCGCAGTCTGGGTAGCTCAAGCCATAGTCGCCATCGTTAATGGAATTGGGTCCCATGTGACGGCTACTTTGGTAGTATCCTGGCATAGAAGTATAGTAAAGGTAATAGTGGCCATCATAAGTGCCTTCTTCACCATCCCAGCGGTGCTCCCAGTCAGCCAAGTCAGTAAGCTTGTCCCGTCTTGTCAGCTCTGCGATGCTCTCTACTCTCCAGCCCATGGGCTCGGGCCAGTGAGCAGCGAAAGCCGCGAAGTTCTGTTCTTGATCTATGATTTGAACTAGGTCGTAGCCGGTGCTCAATCCACTAGTGTAGTACCAGGGGTGTTTGAAGTATTTGGTTGGAAGGGCGTGGTAGTAATGGGCGTAGCTTCTGGGCATGAAGGGCTCAGGCTCCCAGCCCAAGTCCCACTCACCCCTCTGGCCGAACTTCACCTGCACCTTCTCAAGCAGCTTGCTCTCAGTGGTAAGCTTGATGTCCTTTATCAATACGACATACTTCTTGACCTTGTTGAAGACCACTTGAATATATAGAACGACAAGGGGGAGCCCCTTCGGATCATCAGGGTCGGTTGGATTAGGAATATCAGGATCGTAGATTCTCGTGGTCAAGAGAACGATAGCGCGCCTCGGACCGTCATATAAGATTTCCATCTCGTCAGTTTCTGCGTAGCCATTGGTCTTCCTGCCACCCCTGTATCCTGGTCGATCATCCGTGGGACTTGTGGCGTTGGTAATCCACTCGCCTTCGGTCCCTCTGAAATCGCTGAACACTGCGTAGGCCCAGACGCTCTCCGAAGCACCCTCATAATCATAGGTTATGTTCATCAGCCAGCCTTCATTCCATTCGTTGATGCTGACGTTCTCGTTGGCGAAGGGATCTGGACCCATGTCGTAGTTTATGCCTATATTGTCACATACAGGACAGGCGTCTCTAGCTATCATCTCACCATACTTCGAGAAGCCTATACGAAGGCTCTTCTTTTCGTATGGGTACAGCTCGTACGTGTCGTCGTGAAGCACGCCCTCAAGAAGGGCGTACGCGTCAGGGTCCACGAAAGCCTGCTCTGCCGGTGAAATCATCGAAAGCAAAGAAATGAATGTCATCAGAACTATTGCCGTTGCCAATAATCTACTTCGTGAAATTTTCATTTTGTTTTTTTCCCTCACTTTTTTTCGATTCTATGCATTGTGTACATGCATAACGCTTTGAAGGTTCAACGGCGCGCCCCAAAAGGTTTACGCCTTATAGAGATATCTTCTGTATTCGGATTCTATCTCTGAGCGCCTTCATCTCATCCTAGCATGTACTAGTGCATACCGCATATGTCTCCAGTTGAAAGGCTTAAGCCTTCTTTCCCTTGACGCTGTTGACTCGGTTGAAAACACATCAGGAGAAGCTTTTTCAACGAAGAGTATTTATACCCATCTATT
>CP070749.1:863542-874814 GCA_020348365.1 Candidatus Bathyarchaeota archaeon | reverse complement strand
TCATCCGCGCTCAACAGCATTCACGAAAATACCGTGAAAAACAATCTCTTCGGGATTTATTCTTTACACTCTGGGGGTAACATCATCTATCACAACAACTTCATCAGTAATATCATAAAACAGGTATCCTTCAACGAGTCATACGTTGACTTCTGGGACAACGGTCACGAAGGAAATCACTGGAGCAACTATAATGGTGAAGACCTGGACGGAGACGGAGTGGGAGACACCGATCTTCCTCATCAGGGCTTGGATTGGCACCCGCTTATGGAAGCCTGGAGCAAATTAAGGGTCTTCAGCGTCAGTATAGATGAAGAAGAATATCGCGTCACTACACTCAGCAACTCGACCATAACAGGCTTCAACTTCAACTCATCAGCCAAGCAAATAAGCTTCAACGTCACAGGGCCATCTGGTACTGTGGGATTCTGCAATGTCACGGTTCCAAAAAGCCTTCTGAGGGGCGCGTGGCTTGTTCTAGTGGACGAGGCTGATTCAACCTCGAACACCACAATAACTGAAACCGACACCCACACGTTCTTCTACCTCAGTTATGACTTCAGCACACACAGGGTGAGAATCATAGGCTCTGAAGTATCAGACACGAGCCCGCCAGTAGCAGACGCAGGAGCCGACCGGACTGTTGACGAAGACACGTCAGTGACACTCGACGGCTCAGGCTCACACGACAACATCGGCATCTCAAGCTATACTTGGATGTTCACGGATGAAACACAGCAAGTATTGCAGGGTGTAAACCCGACTTACACCTTTACCAACCCAAGCATCTACATAATCCGCCTAAACGTGTCGGATGGAGCCGGACACCACGCAACGGATATAGTTGAAATCACTGTTCTCGACGTGACGAATCCAGTTGCCAATGCAGGTTCAGACAGAACGATCAGAGCCAACACCGAGGCAGTCTTCAACGCGGGCGGCTCCAGCGACAACGTGGGAATTACTAGTTATGAATGGGACTTCGGAGACGGTTCTGACGGAACCGGCATTACTGCGAATCATACATATACGGAAACAGGAACTTACACTGTCAAATTAACATTGAAAGACGCAGCAGGAAACAGCGCCACCGACTCAATTACAGTTACAGTTGAAAGCGCCGAAGACATGAACGATAGTGTATTGATAATAGGTGGCCTAATAGGAATAGTAGTAATTGTAGCATACATGATAAGGAGAAGAAAAGCTTCGTTCACTCATAGTGAGCACGACTGAGCAAAGCACCGCCAAAGAAGAAGAGATCTGCAAGCTTCCGTGGCTCACTCCCGTGGCTCAGAGAGCACAAAAAGACCAACCACGTTGGCAATTATGCCCGCGATTGCCAGTGAGGCGCCTACATAAAACAGATATACATAAGGGCGGACATCTCCCACCTCGTATCCATATCGATACAGTTCAACCCGAGAATCATTGCTGGCAACGACGTGGAAATCTATGCTGTATAATCCTGGTTCAGCGATCTGGAAGTCTATGACGATGGGGAACGTCGTACCCGGACCAAATCCTGGACCTGCAAAGATTAGATTATTCTGATAATCCCTGACATAGAAGATTGGTTCGCCTTCATGCCCCTGAAAGGATCCAGTGAAGTTGATGCCATACTTCCCAGCATAAGGCAGATTCATCGCCACATCGATTATTCCACTTCCTTCAAGTGGCTGCCCAAAGGCTTCCCTGCGTTCAATAAGCCCGCTCTTTGTGACATTGGAGAGTCCTATCAAGATTATGCCAGCGAGGAAGACAATGAGACCTGAAGCGATAACAATAGTCCGTTTGACCACTCTATTTTCCCTCATCGAGCTTGATTGGATACTTCCAATCCTCAGATTTATACTTATACATTGCTTACCCGTTCATACGCTTGTTTTGGCGCTGAGCAAAAGTGGTCTTTCTCAAGTAAGATCTAGTGAGAGGGCATTCATTCCTCCTCGATCTTCCGAGAGTAATAGAACTTAGCGTAGAAATGTGCACCCCAAGACACAAAGAACCCCAACCACATATACAATATTACGCCTTGGAGAATAGTAACGCCGAAAGCAACTGCAAAAATCAAAATCGGAAGTACGAAAACGTAGAAAAACCTCTTACTCCTGAACCTCACATCTTCACCCCAGGCTACTCCGCAGCTAATTATTGCTGTCTCCATTTTCCCATTTCACCCTAATTAGCTCTTTTGTTTCAACCATAACCACTCTACGCAGAATCCATTCTTCTAACCACGAGTTACTTGTGAACCTCGTCACAAGTCTGATTCGCTCTCCTGCAACGCCTATAACGCATAAGAACCTGACTGAGCACCAGCACAGACCATATGGTATGGGTGTTGCTCAACCTGATGAATCTATGACAAAATATAAAGACCTCTTGCTAAATTAGATAGATAGAGAAAGGACAAAGCATAGGAGTGGAGTGCCCGTCCTATGGCGGCTTGGAAGAAGATAACCGTAATGGATAATCTTGTCAGTCGCTTAGATGGTCCACCAAGGTGCAAGTGCTGTGGACAGATGTTAAATGCTGGAAAAGCGGCTTGGGCCCACATGTGCCCCAGGAAACGCGCTTCATACACCGAGTATTATTGCTTGATCTGCTACCAAAATCTTTGGATATAATCTGCAGCAATCATGCGCGCTTCTGCAATACCAAAAGATATGACAAGATAGCACAATTAAGAAGATCGTAGAATAGCTGAGGGATTCATGGATCTGAAGTTTTGCTCATGTTGTCCAAGTGAATTGCAGAATTCACTAGATTTGCCACTTGCATATCTGTGTGTTTCCAGAAGTCGTTTTCAAGTCGCTCTAAGGCGCCTTGCTCTCTGACTCCTTTATGCACGAGATATCCCCCTCCGAACATCGCTGTTAGGTAGCCTATTATCATCGAGAGTGAGAAATATCCTCCTTTTCTGCCAGCCAAGAAATCCACGGTAAAATCGTTTGGTCGACCATTGATTTCCACGTTGATTTTCAGTTTCAGATTTGGAATCTTGCTGGTCGCCTGAATCATATGTCCTCTTCTGCCCTTTTCAATTGTGGTCTCAAAATCTGGCTCGGGAAAAAATTGTTTTATGCGTTCAGTCAATATACTCAAATCAACGCTCTTCCCAACCCATTGAGTCTTCACCTTGTAAGCCACCACGTAAAGTTAGAATAGTCAACGTATTTATTTCTGTTAATGAGCTGATAGCTCTCAACTCTGCTCTGAATCATTATGCCCTTAATCACCGGGCTACCCATTTACCTTTCTCAGCTGACCTTTGTACATCTCAATGATTTCCTTGACAGATGTGGCGTCTTCAGCCAACTTGTCTAAGCGATAGTTTCCTGTGAAACGAGGGAACCGTATAGCCAGTCCGCTCCCTTTTCTAATAGCGTCCATAGCACATACATGGATTGGGCTGAGCGTCATTTCGGCGCCTATTATCTCGATTATTGCTTTTGGTTCAAACCAAACATCTGCCTCGATGGTTGATTGGACTCTCGGGTGGCGATGGGATATTCGATGTTTTTCCATCATTTCCAAGATTTTTTCAAGGTCCTCGTCGGTGAAGCCCGTTCCGCATCTGGTTACTGTCTTGAACATGTCTTCATCAGGATCATATGCTGCCAATAGGAGGGCGCCGTATGTTCCTGCTCGCTTACCTCTTCCATAGAATGCTCCTACGATTACTAGGTCAACCGTGTCGGTCATCTCACTCTTGTAGTCCCGCTTGTACTTTATCCAGAGCCATCCTCTTGCTCCTGCCTGATAGACAGCGTCTTTGCTTAATGATTTGCAGATCAGACCTTCACAGCCATTTTCCACAGCCTTTTCAAAGAACTCCTCTAGCTCACTGGGGTCGTCAGTGACGAGATAATCCGCTATCTTGACGCGGTCACCCTGTTCGATTATCCTCTCAAGGTGTTTATGTCGGATGGAGTATGGTTTCAGGGTTAGGTCTCTTTCATTAAGGTAGAGAACGTCGAACATGAAGAGCGATATTGGATACTTCTCCATAGCCTCTTTTACACCATATTTTCTTCTTCTATGCATCAGCTCCTGGAAAGGCTTCATCTCCTCAGTGTCTGGGTCGATGGCTACGATTTCCGCTTCGACGATTGCGTCTTTCACCTTGGCATTTTTGCGGAGTAGTTCAACTGCGTCTGGATATTGCTCTGTTATGTTTTCAAGTCGACGGGAAAATAGGATGAGGTTATCAGCTTGCTTGTGAGCTTGTACTCTTTCACCATCATACTTGAACTCAGCTATGCACTCGCCTCCAAGTTTCTCTAGAATCTCTTCTGGTGAGCTTAAGCGCTCGGCTAACATGGGTTTGATTGGTCTCCCAATCGAAACTTCTAACTTTTCGATGCCCGTCATCCCCTTCTCCACAACAGTTTTTGCCACCTCACCTAGGTCTGAGGAGATGTTGTAGGCTCGTTCTAGACCGTCCCGAGCCTCTTTTCCACCACCATATGCAATGGCTAGTGCATCGAGAACTGTCATGTCGGCTATTCCCAGTCTCAGATTGCCGGTGACCGTTCGGATAATATACTTTGCTTCTTGGGGTGAAGCGTTGGCCAAGAGTCCAGCTAGGAGATTTATCTTCTGATCCAGGGATCCGGAGCCGGATGCCTTTGCCATCTTGTCCAGTTGTTCGTATACTTTCTGGACGGTCAGTGGCTCTCGGAAGAGAATGACTTGGGCCTTCTTTTCTAAGAATCTCTGAGTTGTATTGCCTAAATCTCCGGTTTGTTTGAGGTCTCCTTCAATCACTCTTTCTGCGTAACCAGTTGCTTTGGCGGTCGCTCGTATCGCTAGTTTCTCCGCAACTCCTATGTCGATTCCAACAAAATCGGGATATAGTTTTCCCTGAGTCAGATAAACTACTTTGTCGATTACCTCGTAGGGAGTTTCTGAGAGTAACTTAACCAGGTGATCTGTCATCTTCAACCGTTTTGTTGTGGCTTCGATTTCTTCGTATGATTCTGCGATGGCGGAGTATCTCAAAGTAGAATTCTTCCACGTAAATAGGGCACAAGGAAATATTAAAGATGAATGTGCACGTGCTCGAGAACGTGTGGAATAGACAATCGCGTCCATAACCTGATGTGTGCATCTTTCCTTTCAGAAGGATTCATAATGGACTATTTTGCCTATTGGTCTCTTCGGTGGAGCCCTCGGTGTTCCAGCGGGATGGCCCACTGGGACTATGGCCACTGGTCTCACATCATTGGGGGTTTTCATTATTCTCCTAGCCATCTCTTCATTGAAAGCGCCTATCCAACATGCTCCGAGTCCCATACCGCAGGCGGCTAACAGCATGTTCTGCACGGCTGCTGCTGTGTCTTGTAGGCAGTAGAGATTTGCTCCCCGACTGCCATATCTTTGACTGGATCGATTCTCATCGGCACAGACTACTATCACAACAGGAGCTGCTTCAATGAATTTTTGATCTAATGCGGCCGCAGATAGTTTCTCTTTTGTTTCGGGGTCTGTCACTATGATGAATTCCCAAGGTTGGATGTTTCCGGCTGAAGGAGCTTGTCTTGCGGCATCTATCAGCGCCTTAATCTCTTTGGCTGAGACTGCATCGCTTGTGTAGGACCTAACGCTTCTTCTGTTTTCTATTGCCTCGAATACGTCCAAGAGATCATTCCTCGCCATTTCATTATTGAGTTGATTCTGTGACTTTTGCTTCCTGCAATATTACTGTTATTGCATGGAATGGGCGATCACTGAAGTGCGCACGTGAGCAAGCAAGTAGAGTCTGCAGCGGAGAGCGTCAAGTTAGTGTTGTAATGCGCGGGTTTGGCTGAGAAGGAAGAGAGTCAACAGATATTGCGACTGTGATATGAGAGTTTCGACGGAAGATTCGACACGCTTTCTTTAACAAAAAGATTGAAAAATCAGTGTGTCACAAGCGAAAATTTTAAAAGAAAAAGTGTAATAATGCAAGGGGAAGGAAGTGTAGAATTTGACATGTACGGTAGTGGTTTGTGGTTTCTTTGGGGATACTGGGAAGGGGAAGGTCATCTCCCATCTTTCTTTGAAGGATGAGATTGCCGTAACGGCTAGGGCAGGCGTAGGCCCGAACGCTGGACACACGGTAATCTACAAGGACAAGAATTATAAGCTGAGAATGCTGCCGAGCGCCTTCGTCTATGATGAGTGTCGCCTGCTGATGGGCCCGGGAGTCCTGGTCAATCCAGAGATTCTTCTTCAAGAGATTCAAATTACAGAATCCAAAGATCGAGTAGGCGTGGATCGACAGTGCGCAGTCATCGAGTCTAAGCACATCGAAGCGGATAAGAAAGGCAATCTCGCAGAGAAAATAAAGACAACCGGAACAGGCACTGGCCCATGTAATGCTGACAGGGCATTAAGAACTGCAAAGCTGGCACGTGACATACCTGAACTAAAGGAGTTCTTAACAGATGTTCCGTTCGAGGTGGATGAGGCAATCAAGGAAGGAAGGAACGTGTTGATTGAGGGAACTCAGGGAACCTACCTTTCTCTTTTCCATGGAACCTACCCCTACTGCACATCAAAGGACGTCACAGCCTCCGCGGCCTGCTCAGACGTTGGAGTTGGACCCACGAAAGTTGATGAGGTTATCCTTGTGTTGAAGGCCTTCACCACGCGTGTCGGAGCTGGTCCGCTTCCAAACGAGCTCTCATGGAAAGAAGCAGAGAAGAAGGGCTGGGCAGAGGTTGCCACAGTAACTGGGAGAAGACGGAGGTCAGCTCCCTTCAACTACAAGCTCGCGAAGAGGGCGGTTATGCTGAACGGAGCAACACAAGCCGCCGTGACCAAGGTTGACATACTCTTCCCAGAGTGCAAGGGAGTTGACTCCTATGATGAACTCTCAAAAGAGGCGATAGCCTTCATCCAAGAGATCGAAAAGAGAATAGAAATTCCCGTTACATTGATAGGAACAGGTCCAGGCGCACTAGAGATGGTGGACATCCGAGATTCACCAAGGTAACACACGAACCGACTAATTCATCTCAAACCTGTGCAATCTTCTATGCCAGATGTTTCTGACGTCGCCTGAATATACGACGGGCAGCTAATATGCGTAAATATTAAAGAGCTGACGAGTCATTTAGATGATTTCTCTTCAGCTCTTTCAAGCTTCCTCTTCTTTTCAAAGAATTCTTGAAGTCTCAGTAGGTGGCCGCGTGCCATCCAGGTCTCTTTGTGAGCTTCGTGAAGCGCTCCAGCCTTGATTTCGTTCTCTGCCTTCTCGAGCAGATTTCTCGTAGAGGATAGGATGGATTCCACTTTGACTTCTTTAGAATGTGAGTCAAGCCTCCACGAAGGACTTCTGGGAACGTCTTGAGGCATGATGGAGAAGAGAAAAAGCGCGTATTCTAGGTTGGCAGCAGCGTTCCAGACGAGGTCGCGCACAGCATCATCGCCTTTCGAAGCCACTCTTATAGAGCGCTCTAGATACTCCATAGCAGATGCGACAGCTCTTGTTAACTTCTCAAGCTTCATTTTGGTTCCAGACCTTTTTGAGACACCCGTGCTCTGCGACGCAATTTATAGCTTCCTTCATTATGCATGCATTGTGGGCGCGCTCGGTTTTGCCCAACATCAGAAGCCTATGCGTGCCAAAGGCAGGTTCTGCTTCATTTCGATCCAAGGTCAAAGAGAACACTTTTTTCCGGTGCCGTCTCTTCTATAACGCCCGAACTCCTCTTTGACTTCTCTCAGCTGTTTGCTGGAGAAGACAGGCCCCTCTCTGCACACTCTGAATCTGCCTATTAAACAGCTTCCGCAGATGCCGATGGCGCATCGCATCAGCCGCTCCAAGCTAGCCTGAAGGGGGACTTCGTATCTTTCTGCCTGAAAGAACATCTTGTACATCATCGCCTCTGGACCACATGTGTATATCATATCAAACTGTTTCTTCTCTAACAGTTGTTGCGAAGCATCTGTGGCAAGTCCTCTTATTCCATGGCTTCCATCCTCAGTAGCAGTAATGACCGTTCCATCAATCCTCGATAGAATAGCCGTCAATCGGTCCAAGAGTAAGAGTTCATTGCGTGTTTTGGCGCCGGCTACAAAGGTTACTCTCGCCGGGGATTCTGCGAGTTCTTCAGCTAAGGGCGCTAGAGGAGCCAATCCGGTTCCGCCGCCAACGATTATAGTGTTGCCTTTTGCCAGTGTGAAGCAGTTGCCATAAGGCCCTCTTACTCCTATGAGGTCGCCTGCTTTTTTCTGGTGAAGCGCGTCTGTGGCCTCGCCGACGTTGGCCACGGTCATTGAAGACTGCCAGTCTGAACCAATAGCTGATAGGCTCATTGGGATTTCATCAACTCGTGGAATCCACACCATAATGAACTGTCCAGGCCTAGCCTTGGAACAGAGTTTGTCGTGGAAGGTGAATGTCTTGACGGTGGGACTCTCTCTTTTGATCTCATGAATTCTCGTGATTCTTAAGCGGTTAATCTCTGTGAGTGAGGCCGACAATCTTCTTCACGCTCTCAAATCCTTTCTCTCGCAGATAGGCTTCAATTCCTTTCGCAACAGACTGGAACACCTCGAGTCCTTCGAAGGCGACGGCTGTTCCTATCTGGACTGCTGAGGCTCCAACCAACATGAATTCTATGGCGTCCTGCCAAGTGCATACTCCCCCACATCCAATTACGGGAACATCAACTTCCTGATAGATCTCGTACACACACCTGACGGCCACGGGCTTTATGGCAGCACCAGAGAGACCACCTATTTTGTTGGCGAGAATTGGCTGAGCTGTTTCGATATCAACTGTCATGGCTCTAACAGTGTTGATCGCAGTGATAGCGTCTGCTCCCGACTCAGCCGCAGCCTTCGCCACATCAACTACATCAGGCACGTTAGGGGTCAACTTCACAAATACAGGCTTATCCACCCGAGCCTTCACCGCCTCTACAACATCAGACACGAGCCCAGAATCGTGCCCGATCTCAGCCCCCGTTCTTTCGACGTGAGGACAAGACAAGTTCAGTTCCAGAGCGGCCACACCACCCTGCACCGCCACGCGGGCAACCTCCGCGAAATCCTCGGATGAAAAACCATAGACGCTCATGATTACTGGCGCCTGCAGCTTAGCCTCTCGTATTTCCTCGCTGAAATGATGAACACCCGGGTTAGGAAGACCAACAGCGTTGAGAAGCCCACACTCAACTTGAGCCACTGTTGGGTTCAAGTAGCCCTCGCGAGGTCTAGACCCCACCGATTTTGTGACAACGGCTCCTGCACCTGCATCAACGACGCTCCTCAACGATGAGACGGACAATCCAAGAATCCCCGAAGCCAGCATAGTGGGGTTGGCAAGCTTTAACCCAGAGATTTCAGTTGCGAGTCGACTTGCCATTAGAAGCACTCCTTCATTGCAGTAAAGGTTTATCATGCAGCCAAGATAAATGTTAGTGGAAAACCGGGCTATTTGATGATGGAGGGAAGGGGCGTGAAGGCGACTATCATAGAGTGTATTATGGGAGTTTTCGGCTTCGGAGAAAAAAACGAGCTTGTTGACAGGGTTCTCTTCCCAAAAAGCCCGGAAAAGACTGCTGAAAAGCTTGGAAGAATCGAAAGGGGAGAGTTGGTAGATGAGATAGCTGCCTTGATTAAGAAGCTGCAGAGAAAAGGCTATGCCAGCTTTAGGTTCGAGTCCTCCGAGATTGCTCGAAATGCCCGCGAAAAAATGAACGTTGATGTTGACGTGGAAAGCCTTTCGGAAGCAGGCGAATTGATGCGTGGAAACCTTGGAAAATTCGCAGTGGATATTGGATTCGCAGAAGACGCGGCGGAGCTTCGTGACTGGACACATAAAGTGTCCATAGAGCTCACCAAGACGCGAGTCAAAAAAGCGATTGAAAAGCGAGACTTGGTAGTGGTACAGGCTATCCAGACAATCGACGACCTGGACAAGACACTTAACCTCTTCATGGGCAGAATTCGTGAATGGTACGGCATCCACTTCCCAGAACTGGACCGAATAGTAGACAAACATGAAACATACGCACGCCTCATAGCCAGCCTAGGAAGAAGAGAAGACCTAACCATTGAAAACCTAGAAGAAAAAGGCTTGTCAAAAGCCAAAGTAGAAAGGATAACTGAAGCCGCCAAGACGTCGATGGGCGCGGAACTCGGAGAAGAAGACCTAGACCAAATACAGGCATTATGCAAAAGTGTGCTTGAGCTCTATGATGTAAGGCAGTCAATGGAGAAGTATGTTGAATCAGTTATGGAAGAGGTAGCCCCAAATATCAGCACAATAGCTGGATCTCTCATCGGCGCTAAGCTCATAGCAGTTGCAGGCGGACTGCGAAATCTAGCTAAGATGCCAGCAAGCACCATTCAGGTTTTAGGAGCTGAAAAGGCTCTCTTCAGAGCATTGAGAACAGGAACTCGCCCTCCAAAGCATGGTCTAATCTTTCAGCATAACCTCATCCACGAGGCAAAACCCTGGCAGAGAGGGAAGGTTGCTAGAGGGTTAGCTGGGAAGATTACTATAGCCGCGCGGGTTGACACATTCGGCGGCAATTATAGAGGAGACGAGCTCAAAGCTGATCTCGAGAAGAGACTCAAGGAGATTAAAGAAAAGTATGGAAAACCACCTCCAAGAAAGCCATATAGGAGAAAGAAGCGTGGCCGGAGAGGTTAAGCCACACCCACGTTTCCCAGGGATTTATAAGATCTATCCCAGAGATGGCTCCGAAAGATTGGCTACTCGAAATCTTACCTCGGGAAGAAGCGTCTATGATGAACGGCTGATTAAGTACAAGGGCGTAGAGTACAGGCTTTGGAATCCCTTTCGAAGCAAGTTCGCCGCCGCGATTCTTAATGGTTTAGAAACCGTTCCAATCCAGCCCGGCCATAAAGTTCTATATCTGGGAGCAGCGTCGGGAACAACTGCAAGTCACATTTCTGATTTGGTCGAGGATGAAGGATATGTTTATTGTATAGAGTTTGCTCCTCGTCCAATGCGAGAGCTAGTGAACAATGTTTGTGCTTTTCGTGCCAACATGTCACCGATACTGGCGGATGCCCGACTTCCTGAACGCTACTCAACACTTGTCGAGAAAGTAGACGACATCTACTGCGACATTGCCACACCTCAACAGGCTAAGGTCTTGGCTGATAATGCCGATTTGTACCTCAGAGACAACGCTTGGATGATGTTAGTGGTGAAAGCTCGAAGCATTGACGTTACGAAGGAGCCAACAGTTGTTTATAAACGCGAAATAGACACGCTGAAAGCCCGAGGATTCCAAATTAG
>CP070749.1:860050-863442 GCA_020348365.1 Candidatus Bathyarchaeota archaeon | reverse complement strand
GTATGAATTTTGACAGTGTTTCTGACGCTATGTACTCCCCATGGGTGGCGAAGACTTCTGCAAGCTCTTCTCCTGCTTCAAAGTAGGTTTCAATCTGGTCAGCTATGTCGAAGCCTGCATCTTTGCGTTGGTTTTGTACGCGTCGGACGATGTCACGGGCTAGCCCTTCCTTCTTCAGTTCTTCAGTGATCACTGTGTATACTCCCACGACGATATCTTGATTTTCTGCTATGGTGTAGTCTTCTCTTGGCAAGGCGACCACTTTCGCTTCTTCTGGAAGCAAACTAACAGTTTGATTGTCCACTTTCACCTCAGCTCTCTGATTTTCCCTAAGGGTTCGAAGGAGAACATCAGGATCCATGTTGGCTACTGCCGTGCGTAGTTTTGGGAAGAGCGTTCCATATTTCTTTCCGAGTACTTCCGGCAATAATTGTATCTCCTGCTTCAACACCTTCCCCTTCTGCGTGGTCAAGACTAACTCTTTTACATTGAGCTCATCTTTAATCAAGTCTGCAAGCCTGCTTAGGCTCTTCAACGCTTCCTCTTCTGCCACAACCGTAGCCATGCGTAATGGCTGTCGCAACCTTATTCCCGCCTTGTTGCGCGCCGAGCGCCCTAGACCACAGGCTTCAACTGCCAATTTCATGTCTTTCATCAGTTCCTTGTCGATTAGAGCTGTATCTGCCATTGGCCAGTCGCTGTGGTGTACACTCTCCATAGCATTGGGCTTCACACTTCGGATTAGGTTCTGATATATCTCTTCGGTGAGGAAGGGAAGGAAGGGTGCCAAGAGTTTGACAAGTGTTGTGAGGCAGGTGTAGAGGGTTGTATAGCCAGCTTTCTTGTCCACGTCTGCTTCGCTTTTCCAGAATCTCCGTCGTGAACGACGGACGTACCATCTGGAGAGTTCATCCACGAACTGTTCTAGGCCTTCGGTGGCGTTATAGGGGTCGTATCTTTCCAAGTTCTCGGTGATGTCTTGGATGAGGATTTGAAGCTTCGAAAGTATCCAGCGGTCTAATACTGAGTATTTGGTCGTGGCGTCTTTTGGGGTCCACTCATCCAGATTGGCGTATGTTACGAAGAAGCTATAGACATTCCATAAGGGAATTAGAAATCGCCGCTCAACTTCATCTGCTAAGGAGTAGCCGAAGAGTATGTTGCTTTCAGGTTTGCTTGTGCAGTACATCCACCGCATTACATCTGCGCCCATGGCTTCGACTGCTTCGTCAAACCAGATCACGTTGCCCAGATGCCTGTGCATTTCCTGTCCGTTTTCGTCCAGCACGGAGCCGTGGCCGAGGCCTGCGCGGAATGGTGGGCGGCGCTCCAAGATGGTGCTCATAGCGAGCATGGAGTAAAACCAGTTTCGAAACTGCCCGGGTAATGACTCGCAGATTAGACTGGCTGGGAACCATTTCTCCCAGTAGTCTCTGTCGTGGCGATAGTTAAGCGTGGAGTAAGCAACTATGCCCGCGTCCAGCCATGGGTTACCCACATCCTCGATGCGGGAGATGACTGCTCCACAGTTGGAGCATTTGATATTGACCGCGTCTATCCATGGTCGATGTGGAGTGTGTCCCTCGAAGCTCTCCCAGCCCTCGACTGCACGCGACTCAAGCTCTTCTCTGCTGCCTATTACATCGAAGTTTCCGCATTCCCTGCACTCCCAAATCGGCAGTGCTAGGCCCCAGTATCTCTTCTTAGAGATCATCCAATCTTGCATGTTCCGCAGCCAGTCCAGCTCATGCTGCAGGCCATAATCTGGAATCCAGCGAATCTGCTTGGTGATCTCCATGATTTGATAGCGGAGGTTCTTCTCTTTCTCTTGTTCATTAACCTGTTCAAGTGGCTTGTCAAGCTTCTCTCCCATGAAGATGAACCACTCGTCCACAAGGCGGAACACGAGTTCGTTGTCGCAGCGCCAGCAGACTGGGTAGCGGTGAGTGTAATCCTCTACCTTGAAGAGCAAGCCCTTCTCTCTAAGGTTCTCGATGATTGGCTCAGCCGAGTCATAGACATGAGTGCCCACAAGCCAGCTGAATCCCTCAATGAAGACGCCAAATTCATTTAATGGGGCGACAACTGGCAATTCATGTTGCTCACCTAGTTCAAAGTCTTCTTTACCGCAGCCTGGTGCCATGTGAACAATTCCTGTGCCCTCAACCTCACTTACCTCCTCCCAAGGTATGACTTGGTGTGCATCAACGGCTCCTAGCTTCTGTTCAGCCGGGAGCTCATCGAATGGACCATCGTATGTCCAGCCAACAATATCTGTTCCAACCATCTCTCCAATCACCTCGTAGCTTCCTTTTGGAAAGACCCGATTCAGGGCGGCCTTAGCCAGATACAGGATTTCACCTTTATTGCGGACTTTCACGTAGGACATGTCAGGATGAACCGCTGCTGCCACGTTTGAGGTGAGAGTCCAGGGAGTCGTCGTCCAGACCAGAAGGGCCTCTCCGGTTCGTTCGCGGAGGGGAAACCTGAGTGTAAGGGCTGGATGCGTCATCTCTCGGTAGCCCTCCGTGACTATCTCGTGTTGGGAGAGGGCAGTGGAGCAGCGGGGACACCAAGGCATCACGTCTCTGCCCTTGTATATCCACCCGCGCTTGTGACACTTCTTGAGGACGGACCAGATTGTGTAGTTATTCTCGTCGGAGAATGTGAAGTATGAGCCGCCCAACCGTGGCGTTCCGAGCACGCTGATGAGGCTCTCCACTGATTCGGATACTGGACCCTGTGGCCCCTGAACTGTCAAAACTTCTCCTTCATTCTCTAAGCGATCTGCTAACCGACGTAGGAGCTGTGGGTCATCCCAGTTCATCCAGTACCCCAAGCGAATGGACTGCTCGACCTGCATGGCGGCGTAGCGAAGGGCTCTCTCCTTGCACCTCTTGACAAAATTGCTGATTCCGTAGGCTTCGATGTCACGTTTTGACTTGAAGCCGAGTTCCCGCTCGAGCTCAACTTCAACCCAGAGTCCTTGGCAGTCGAAGCCGTTTTGGTAGCGAAGATCAAAACCTCTCATGGCCCTGTAGCGTTGAAACAGATCTTTGTATGTGCGCCCCCAAGCATGGTGAACGCCCATCGGATTATTCGCTGTTATGGGTCCATCTATGAATGACCAGTGCTTATTACCTCGGTTCATCGCTACACGCTTTTTGAATGCATCGGTATCCTTCCAGAACTTCAAGATGCGAAGTTCAAGCTTCGGAAAGTTGACCACAGGCTCTACATCTTTAAACATTCTTCTCATCCCTCAGACTTGTCAAAACTCATATCAGCGACACTTGTCCATCTTTCAAAAGCAGTAGATTCTTTTACAATTTTTGGACAGGCATAGTATAGCGTAAGCAAACGCCTAGAATGAGCCTTGAATTTGGCGGCCA
>CP070749.1:845286-859950 GCA_020348365.1 Candidatus Bathyarchaeota archaeon | reverse complement strand
TAGACGCATTAGGCAAGCCTGGTGTGATCATCTCTGGGATTGCGGTGAAACCTGGGAAACCAACGACCGTAGCTGTGATTGATGGAAAGCCTGTCTTCTCTCTTCCGGGCAATCCTACTTCTGCTCTCTTAATGTTCTATCAGCTCGTACGTCCCCAAATATACTGCATGACAGGGACACAGGAGAAAGCGCCTCTTATAGTAAAGGCGGTTGCCGAGAAGAGGATGTTCGCGGAGAAGGGGCGACGTACATTCGTCATGGTTAAACTGGTTGGTGACAAAACAGGTAGGTTGATTGCTTCGCCTGCCACTTTGGGATTATCCGGTGCCATAACTACCTTGGCGAAAGCTGATGGATTTGTTGAGATAAGCGAGAATCAACAGTTTATTGACGCGGGGGATGAAACCTCCGTGTGTTTATTCAATCCAGAAGCAAATTGGAATTCCTGGTTTTTCACTCGAAATCGTCCCGCTTAGCTGCAACATATACAAACGCGAATAGTGAAAAAGTCACATAAATGATTAATGCTAGGTTGAATAGCAGGGCTCCTAAGCTGGAAGAGAATATCTGGCGGTTTACTTCTGCAAAGAGCACCGGTATGCTGAAGGCCGCCACCAGAAAGAAGAGAATAGTCGTGAGCAGAACCGCCCACTTTTTCATCTGTATCAAACTGTATGCTGTGATAAGGCTCAGAAACGCCAACACTCCGACATGGGGTGGTGCTGTGAAACTTGATGCCACTAGTAGAAAAAACATGACCCCTCCTGCAATTACATAGAAAATCGAGAACACGAGCATAGCTGAGCTTTTAAGACCAAGCTTTGATTTCAGAGACATTTTCTAACCCCCTTCCAAGCAGGCATGCATGGTTAATATTATGTTAGGCAATAAATTAGTTTCTCTAACGAAGGTATGCACGTGCATCCCTCCGATTCGCCTTAACTTTTTCTATTTTCCTACAATTCGCCAGAATCAGGCAGAATTACTCCAATCGGATAGCTTTTTAGCGTGCTGAGTGCATATGAAGCGGGATACGAGCAACGATGAAAAGACGACTAGACGAGTTTTTTCCTGCCACTAATACTGTAGAAATAGGGAAGGAGTTGCCCGCCCTTCTGGAAGGCTCATCTGGAGAAGACAAGCCCAAGGTTCCTAAGCTTTTAGCACCCAAAAATCTGCCCACTTCACATTTCGTGTCCGCCACTTATGATGGCGATAAAGGTCTTGCCTGCATAAAATTGTATGAGCCGAAGTCTGAGAGAATCTTCCTTTGGTACGACATAACAGGCCACATGCCCTACTGCCTGACAAACCTGTCAATCAGTGAACTAAAGAAGATAGATCGCCTTATCTCACACCCGAGGCTCGACCATTTCGAGACGATCCAGAAGTACGATCCCCTGCAAGATCGACAAGTCACCTTAACAAAGGTCGTGGGAAAGGATCCGTTGGCAATCGGTGGTCGCCCAAGAGGCTGCATAAGAGATATCATACCAGAGGAGTATCCGAAGAAAGGTGATACAGAGAAGGAGGCAAAGGTCTGGGAGGCAGCCATAAAATACTATCAATGCTACATTTACGATAGGCAGCTGAACCCAGGCATGATCTACAAGATCGAAGATGGCAAACTAATTCAGGTCAACCACGAGCCATCAGAGAGGGTTGTACACGAAATATGTGGATTATTTCAAGAAGAACCTAAAGAGTTCCTGCAGAATGTGGAGATGTGGGCTAGGCTCCTAGAGTATCCAGCTCCAAGGTTCCGACGAGTCGCTCTCGACATAGAAGTCTTCTCACCCATACCGACTCGTATCCCTGATCCTCAGGAAGCAGCGCACCCAGTCATCTGCGCAACCCTTCTGGGAAATGATGGGAAAAAGAGGGTGCTGCTTCTGAGAAGAGGGGGTGTGAAGGAGGGCATTGGAAAGCTTCCCTCTGAAATAAGCATTGAATATTACGATTCGGAAGGGAAACTCATCCTCGAAATCTTCAAGGCACTCCAAGATTATCCCTTCACGCTAACATTCAATGGAGACGACTTTGACCTTAAATACCTGTGGCGCAGAGCGCTTAAACTGGGCTTAAGTATACGGCAGAATCCCATAGAGGTCGGAAGAAGAGTTTGCCTCCTGAAAAACAGCATCCACATAGACCTCTACAAATTCTTCTACAACAGGTCTATCCAAATCTATGCGTTCAATCAGAAGTATCGGGATGTGACGCTGGATACTGTCGGAAGGGCCATTTTGGGCCTAGAAAAGATTGAATTGGAGAAAACCATGTCCAAGCTATCTTACATGGAACTCGCGGAATACTGCTTCAGAGACGCTGAGATAACTCTCAAACTCACCATGTTTGACGACGATTTGGTCATGAAGCTGATTCTGGCGCTAACAAGGATAAGCCGCATGCCCATTGAGGATGTCAGCCGACAGGGGGTTTCAAGATGGATCCGAAACTTTCTCCACTACGAACATCGCATAAGAAACACTTTGATCCCCAACAAAGAAGACATCCTAGCTGTCAAAGGCGCAACCGCTACGAAGGCCATTATAAAGGGCAAGAAATACAAGGGAGCTATTGTGGTCGAGCCCGTGCCGGGAGTCCACTTCAACGTCAAAGTCATGGACTTCGCAAGCCTATATCCTTCAATAATCAAGGTCCACAACTTGGGTTACCCGTCCATCCGCTGCACTCACACTGAATGCAGGGATAACAAGGTGCCGGGCACTCCTCACTGGATATGCAAGAAGCAGAGAGCACTTGAAAGCTTACTGATAGGTGCACTGAGGGACCTCCGAGTCAGATGGTACAAGCCAAAATCAAAAGATGAAACGCTGCCCAATGAGTTGCGAAGCTGGTACAATGTAATACAGAGCGCACTAAAGGTCATACTCAACGCAAGTTATGGGGTATTTGGCGCTGAAGCATTCGACCTCTACTGCCCACCAATGGCTGAAGCGACCGCCTCTCTTGGAAGACACGTCATCACGCAGACAATAAGCAAGACTCGAGAGTTAGGAATCGAAGTTCTCTATGGAGACACAGACAGCATCTTCCTGAAAGCACCTTCTGAAGATCAGATTAGAACCTTGGCAGGATGGACAGAGAAAGAGCTGGAAATGGAACTGGAAGTAGACAAGATTTATAGATATTCTATCTTTAGCTCCAGAAAAAAGAACTATCTTGGAGTGTTGCCCGACGGAGCCATCGATGTCAAGGGGCTGACCGGAAAGAAGAGACATATTCCTGTCTTTATCAAAAGGGCTTTCGACCAAATGGAAGAGCGATTAGGCGAGGTGAAGTCCCCAATCGAATTCGACGAGGCGAAAAGAGAGATTCGAGGAATTGTCCGAGATCGATACTTGAAATTGAAGCAACGCGAATGGGGAGAGCATCCTGACAAGCTGGCTTTTCATGTTGTGCTGGGAAAGGCTCTAAATCATTATGTGAAGACCACGCCACAACACGTGAAAGCAGCACTTGTCCTCCAGAATGAAGGCTATGAAATTAGGGCGGGAGATCTCATAAGCTTCGTTAAAGTCGAAAAGGAACCCTATGTAAAACCTGTTCAGCTAGCTTCTAACAGCGAGATAGATGTAGAGAAGTATGTGGCCTACCTGCAGTCAACATTTGACCAAGTTCTAGACGCAATGGGATTGAGCTTCGACGAAATCATAGGACTGACAAAGCTTGAACGCTTCATGTAAGACGTTATTTTTTTGCTCTTGCGTGCAAGTATTACTCATCGATCGGTGCTCGTTGGATTCTGCTTCTGGACCATCGAAAACAGTAGCATGCATGCCCATTATTCTTAGTAGTGCATCGAAGCGATCCTACTCAATTCTAATCCTTTTTCAGATAAAATAATGCTTAAGTAATGATTATGCAAACAGATTTTGCTAAAGCATCATATTTCAGGTATAGGTCTTCTTGAGTTTCGTAAACTTGGAGATAGAACGAATTGGCTCTCATGGAGTATCTGCATGAAAAAGCGGAGGAGTCCAGACATAACGAGATAGCGGGGCAATTGGTGACAATTACGGGAGTAATATTCCTGGTTGGAGGAACCCTCGTAACTGTCTCTACGGTTCCAGATTCAGACTGGTTCCTGTTCATTCCCTATAAACTCAGATCTCATCCTTACTGACTCATAGGGCTTATTTTCACGATTCGGGGATATATTCTCCTAATCTTTGGAATTGCCTTCAGTGTACACTACGCCTCGGAAAGGTCATGGTACATGTGAAGACTTCATGAAACCCAGACTGAAGCTGAGGACAAACTCAAATCTATGGTGAAGTAGGTGGAAAAACCGAAGAGCAAAAAGGAATGAGCAACGCCTCAGTCATCACCTAATAATACGATAATCATGTATGCATGCAGCGAGTAAAGTTTAAGTGCTTTGAAATATAATAGCAGAGATTGCTTAGAAAGACTGTAGGTGAGAAACATTGCCAGAGTGGATTTGTTTGAAGTGTGGAAAAAAATGGGTTGAAGAGGGAGAGGTGGAGCCAAGATATTGCCCAACATGCGGCAGCCCCACAATTTATGTGCCGAAAATCGTGAAGCCAAAATAACCCACGAAAGGAATTTTGAGATTTATACGAAGCAATTCATAAAGAGACAGTTCTTTTCTGCAATCAACACTGAGTAAGGATCAAGTTCTTCAGACAAAGAAATAGGAGCACCCTTGACAAGAACCGCCGGCACACTTCCGTTAGCTTCTCCCATCAGTAGATGAGTTGCACCCGCAAGATCATCAGCCAAAGCGTGTCTTGTCAAGAACAGCTTATTGCCATAAAGGTCCCTTTCAGCCCTACAATCCCTAATGGGATTGAATCCTGCGATTCCGACGGCTAACCCCGTTGTTCCCATGCGGAGAGGAGAAATGTGGCTGTCAACGATCAGAACCCCAACGTTCTTGCCTACCCTCTCAAAAATCTCACCTCTGATATTCTCGGCAGCTTCGTGAGGAGCATCAGGCCACAGAACAACAAATCCTTTCGGAGCGTTCTTTTGATCCACGCCTGCATTGGGTATTAAAGCGCCACTTTTCACGGTGAGTAGCGCCCCAGAAACGCCCCCATACACTTTCCTCGCTTCCATTAAAACAACGTCAACGAACCTAGGGTCTAAGTCATATTTCTCAGCCAGGGCCTTGGCTTCCTCTGAAGGAATTATCGTGTCAAGCTTCATAAGGCGTCCTTGAACTATAGAAATAGCTTTGCTGGCGAGCATTAGTAAGTCTCCATCATCAATTGTCAACTTCTGCTTACTTATGACATCCAGAAGTATGCCAACCAAGTCGTCTTTGGGCTTGATTAGTCTGGTGTGTATTCCGAAAAGCTGCATTGCTCTTAGCCCCCTCCTATTCCAAACCAATAATTCCTTAATGTCCTAATCAGTGGCACACTCAGAGGTGTTTCTTAAGGTTTCTGCAGGAAATCTGACATTGACCATGTGTCTTCCGTGATTACGCGTAATCCACGGGATTTTAGAGGTTTAGTGACGCTTGGTCTACTTAAGACAGTTGGCAAGCTGTAGCTATCCCACAAATAGCGATCAAGCTGCTGATTGTAATGCTTGCTATTGTCGCTGCCCAAATCGGAAGAAACTCGAGGGCTTCTGATAGCGGAAAGAACAGCCATAGGTAACCTCCTAGAATAAGACCCAATGGTAACGCTTCGATAATACACGCAATCAATCGAGGTTTCCCAAGAAGGAAAATGATGGTTGAACTGATTCATGCATAATGGTATGAAGCTCCTGATTCATTCCAAAAACCTCAACAGATTTGATGGGCCCGGCCGGATTTGAACCAGCGACCACCAGGTTTCTCCTTCTAAGAATTATGAGCCTGGCGCTCTAACCATGCTGAGCTACGGGCCCCATAGTCTAACTTTCAGAACCTCGCTTATTTAATTATACCGAATCTCTACATATGCATTGTATGCTCTAAGAAATGTTTCTTAAATATCGCGACATAAGACGTATGGCAGTGGCGTTTCTTGGTCTCTCTTCAACAGAAAACCCACCAAATGATGCCCCTAACAGTCCGCGTTAGATGCGGTCTCTGCAGACACGCCATCTCCCAATCCGTGACTATATACTGCACCAAATTGAAGAAGCATAAAGAAGGTGTTAGAAGCTGCCTATATTTCGAGCCTGAACCACCAGAACATAGGCGATACAAAAGATTGTGATCGAACTCACGGGAATCTCTGATTTTTCAAAGGCCTGGATTGGTGGATTATTTTGTTGGTTACACATGGCATGCATGCAAATCAATCAAACTTTAAATATGGCTGAGAAATCTGAGATTAAAGGATGCCGCCGTAGCTCAGTTAGGTAGAGCAACTGACTTGAATAGTAACTCTTTCAAGGTTGAGGCTGTTAACCAGTTGGTCGACGGTCCGAGTCCGTCCGGCGGCGCCAAGACTTACTCAGCCTTCGCAATCATCAAAAAAATGCCCACAGCTATCAGTAAAAAGCCAGCAATAATGAAGATGCTGATGAACCCGCCAACGGAGGGGACTCCAGGTGGGAGGTCTGGCGGACTGAGATATGTGTAGTAGACTGTCAAGGCGCCTATTATGAGGACTATTAAGCCGAAGAACTTCTCTGCAATTCCCAGTCCTGCTGGCGTCTCGCTCATCTCATATACTCCTGTTCTGAGTTTACTCTTACATGCCTAAAGCGTATTTAAGTTTGCTAATGGGTTAAGAGTCAATCAGTCATCTCAAGCTTCGCGGGCAGATACTCGTCAACTATGTAGGTTAATCCATACCTGCTGAAGGCTTCTTGCTCGGCCTTTTTCTTGATCTCCAGAAACTTCTTGATCTCTCGCCGCCACAGGTCTCCCTCATAACGTTGGTCTTTCCTGAGGTCGTGAAGACGTTTAATGTCCACCTCGGTCAGGGCATCACTTGGTAAGTCATAATCGACAATATCGGTTGCCCAAACACCATTCCATGTGGCGTCTGGGGTAGTCAGCTCCCTGAGGTGAGCAGCATTCGCCGAGCCAGAAATGATTACCATTGCGATGTGCATACCCCATGGGTCACCATCGGTGAAAATGTGCACAGGGAGATCTAGTTCTCTGTTGAGTCTGTGGATGAAGTGCCTTGTTGCGCGGGGAGCTTGACCAGCCGTCAGCACGAGAAGAGCATTATACTTCTTGTGGACTGTCTCTTCGATGAAGCGTGTGAACAAGCCACCCTTTTCGATGGCTATGACCATATCGGCACTGGTTTTGACAAACTCCGCCGAGGTTAGCGCGGGTCCTATCATCATACCGTCGGGATGGGACATGAGATTAAGCCTTTTGCCCTCGTACCCAGGAACGGTGTATTCTATTGTTAGATCACCGAAAATAGCCGAACGTTCCTCAGGAAATACTTTGAAATCCTCCCTTGAAAGTCCCATCACTGTCTCGAGGTCGGTTATAATGCTGTTGGACTCAGGCTGATCCTTAAAGGGGACTTCGTAAGCCTGTGCCGAGTAATACACGTCTCGGAGGGTTGAGGTCTTTCGCTGTTGTGCGAGATCACGGGCGAAGTAAGCCGCCCAGATTAGTTGGGTGAGAGGTCGAATGTGCCGGATGTTTCGAGAGCTTCTACGCACCATCTTATCTCCAAGAACGTACTGCCGAACTTCTGGACTGTAGAAGATGTTCTGCGTCGATCGGCTTGGCATTTTGATCCAAGGGAAAGTGCTCTTCTCCATCTGTCCGTAAAGTCTCACGCCGAGTTTTTTCAATCTTTTCAGAGCTTCTTTCCTCTTTTCCGCGGCTAAGTTCTTAGGTTTCTTATTCAAATCTCCTCACACTCTTCAACAACTTCTCGATGTCTGGTGGTTGTTTCTTTCCAGCCAATTCCGTGGAGAACTCTGCGATCTTGGGTAGATACTTCGAGAAGACAGATAGTCTCCTCCTCTCTCTTTCGACATGTTCCTTCCGAGTTAGAAAACGTCTTAATCGACGAGCCACCTCACGGATGCCATTCAAGATTTCCCTTCTTACCTCAGGTCTATCTGCAATAAACTCCTTGCCCACAGTTTTGTAGGGAACTTTGGTGCTGCAGAGATGCACTAGGATGGCAATAGGCATGTCAGGTGAAACTTTGTATGTCCGCCAATTGATCGATTTAATCACTCTAACGGTGACGTCGCTGGCTTCGTCATATAACAGTGGTATTCTATTAGCAAATCGATGGACGACGATGTCGCCAGCCTTAGGGATGTCTCCACCGTAAGCTATCGCCGTCTCCACAATGAAGGGATGCCCTGAGTAAGCAGAGGGCTTGCGTCGGCAGACCGCTATGAAATCTGGCTTGAGCTCTTTTAAAATCCCAGCTTTCAACAGATCCTTGCCCAAAGGCGATAGACAACGTGCCCTTGGAGGCAGGAAATCTTTGAACTCTTTCATCTTCCGAACAAGCCTCACGACCTCCTGAGGCTTCAACTTCTTAGGATTCTTCTTCTTGCCTATCCCAGCATTCTCCAAGAATCCATGAGCTATTCTCTCACTAACTCTCTGGAAGTGCTTCTGCATGAAATCAAGCATGTTTCTGCAGTCTGTGATTTTTGTGAGCCGCTGAATCGTCTCAACGTCAACCCCGTACGGGTGCGGAAAGGTTTCCTCAGGAGGCGGTGGCATATCGGTGGTGACACGATTGAATCTGTAGAGGCGCCCCTTTGGATCAACAAATGTGATGTTAGCATAGGGGGTTACCACAGCGGTCTGTTTCAAGTACTCAAGAATCTTGGGCATGGCCCGAAAATAGTCGCCCTCCAATCTGAACTCGACAACGGTCCCATGCCACCGAGTCTTGTTCACATGTGCCTTACGATCCAGAATTATGGGGCGGTTCCTCTGAATGTCTATCATCAGCTTATACTCATAAGTCCTAGACGTACCAGTGCTAGAGGCAACATAAACAGGCTTGTGTGTTGTTATTTGCCCATAAAGTATTGCCATGGTCCCTCCGAGTCCAAACGTGCCTCGAGCCTGCCTAAGTTTGTATTTCGAACCAAACAAGACCTGGCCAAACGCTGAGGGTATGTGGCGAGCTGGAATGCCAGAGCCGTTGTCTTCAACCCTAAGAATATAAACTTCGCCTTCTTCGCCTCCATTATCTTCTTGAGATATGCGAAGATAGACCTCAGGAGGCACACCGTGGAGGTCTGAGGCGTCGAGGGCGTTCTCCACCAGCTCCCTCACAGACGAGAAAATCGCCCTTGTCGGATTCGTGAACCCAGCTATATCCCTATTGCGGTAGAAGAAGTCTGCGGGGCTTATCTGCTCGAAAGTTTCTACCACTAATCTGCCCTCGAATTCGTGTCTTGCGTATTAGTATCGTATTTTGCCCTTAACCTTTCTGGAGGAGTTTCCCAGAGTTGCATCTTCTTTTTCTTGAGTTCTTGTCTCTTCTTATGAAGGAATCGGTAGACGGTTCGGTGTTGACCTCCTTTGATCAGCTTCCATATAGCATTTCTCGCCACTTCTGCTTGGTCCATGTCTCCAATGACGGAGATTGTGTGTCCATAGACGGATACGTTGGCTTCAGTCAACTCTTCTATTATCCTTCTGGTCTTGCCTTCCTTTCCAATGACTCGTCCCTTCAGCCGCTTCTGATCGGACTGGGATTTCCCAACAACCTCCCTTAGGTCTATGACTTCTAAAACAGCATCTTCTTCATTCAACAATCTAAAGGCATGGTCTGGGGAAAACCCCCTCCCGATGGCCATAATCACCTCTTTGGCTCTGAACAAAACAGATGGGTCTTGTGCTGTTGGCTTCAACAATATGCTCACGTCACCTGTCGTGCTGCTTATACTCAAGTCTACGGAGAACTCGTCCTCTATCTTCTCCTTCACGCGACCGTCAGAACCTATGAGGGCTCCTATACGCTCTCGTGGAATCTTGACAAAGGCGCTAACGTTTGCCACGGGTGACACTCCTGTAGGTTTCCTCTATGGGCAACACGTCCACGTTGAGTTTCTTGAAGTATCGATGCAGATTCTCTAGGTCTCGTCTTAAGAATTTGCTGGCCATGGGGTGTTCGAGTGGAACTGCCTGTGAGATATCAAAAAGCACAAGTTCACCATCCCAAATCATGGTATTGTATTCGCTCAGGTCGGCATGGACAAGTTCAGCTTTCTGATAAAGCTTCTTTATACAGGCCAACAGCTGCTGGTAGACTTTGTCTGGACTTTGAAGTGAGGCTTCCTTGAGGACCGGTGCGCTGACTCCGTTCTCTCCAATGAACTCCATGATCAACACGTTTTTCTTAACATCTATCGGCCTAGGAACTCTAATGCCAACTTGGTGTGCCCTTTTCAGGTTCTTGAATTCCTTTTGGGCCCAAGCATAGACGAGAGACCGTGTGTCTCGCCGGACATGGACAAATCTTTGATCGCCTTCTATGTATGGAAGCATCCCCTTCTTGAACTCGGCTGAAACTGTGAGGTAGATTTTGATAGCGAGTTCTCCTCCATCAGAGTCTCTTCCCCAATAGATTCTTCCCTCTTTTCCTGCTTTCACAACCCCAGATATCTCATCAATTGTGCCTTTGTTTAGGAATTCGTATACGGTCATGAGTGTGGAGCGGTCAAATACTTCCTCCAAAACCTTATACTCGTCGCTTCTCTTCTCCTTCATCAACTGTTTGGTTTCGTACTTTTTCTCTTTTTGTCGTAGCTTCTTATCTACCTTCTTCCGAAAAGACACTGCGGGTCTCTCTCATGAAATTGTGAGGTGTCTTTTGTCTTGAAGCCACACTGCCTGAGCCCTGGTGTAGCGCCAAATAACTTCGCCTCGCTTGTCAGACTGGAAATTCCAAGGGGAAACGAGGACGATATCTCCCTGTCTTATCCACATTCGTCTCTTCATCTTTCCTCGGATTGGCAGAGGCGCTCATTGCCATCTTGACACTTAGTCATAACCCTGTCGTAGCCCAGAATTTTTGTGGCTACGCCTAACACATCGTTTGCGACGGGGAGAACCATGCGCTCGCGCATCTCTTCCTCGCTTAGCACCTTCTTCTTTCCCAAAGAGTCACCTCAGGACTTCCTCTAGAAGAGAGAGTCCCCTACCTTAAATAGATTAAGAAGATGACACCTACAATTTGACGATCTGTGCGTGTGGCACACCAGAGATATCTAATATCGCTTCTGGGTGAATCAGCCCCCGCTCTATGGCTTTCCCAACTATGTTTTCTCCAACCATATTCACGATGGTGCACTGATCCATCAGGTCCACAGCTTCATCCACACTCATCTTCAGCCCATCGTAGAAGTCCCTACGAACCTTGAAGACTACTTTTCCTTCTCTCAAAACCTTTCCTAATAGTTCAGCGTCACAGACGGCTAGAAGTACGCGTTGGCCCTTTCTTCGCACATTCACGTAGGCTTCCAAGTCCAGCACTCTTATACTGGTCTTATTGATGATTTTGCTCCACAAGCCTCACATTTTAAGAAATATAAGCGTCTCTCTTTCGCAATTTTCGTATCAGGTCGTTTGCAAACAGGACAAGCAACGAATTCCTCAGTGTACCTGCTGAGTAATCGGTCAAAAGTGTTACGCCCAAACTTTCCTTTGAAGATTGCTCTTCCTCTCTCTATGGTTCCAGCGGTTGCCATCTCTTTTGAGAGAAACTTCAGTACATTCTGGGAATCGCGATTGAGTGTGTCGGATATCTCTTTGAAGTTGTGAACGATTGTACGCATGCCTATGACCTGGCTTCGGGCCAGGGGAATCTCGAATCGTTTGTGCTCCAACGCTTTTGAAGGGAGTTGTGAGCGTGCACGTCTCAGCAATTCCTCGTAGTCCATCTTCATCGTCTGATACTCCTAATTGATAGATTATCGAAACCTGCACATAAATCCTCCTAGATTCGATCTTTCTGTGCTTCACCAAAGCTTAAAGACTGGTTCCTTGAATTACTTTGATTCACAGCGGTGGAGGATATGATTGAATCCTTCTCACATCCGTACATTCCCAACTCTACTCGAAAGATAAAGGAAGAGATTATGAGAGAGATAGGAATCGAAAGCGTAGAAGAGCTCTATGCAGACGTTCCCCGTAAGTTTAGGTTGAGACGTGGACTAAACCTGCCTGATGGGAAATCAGAACAAGATGTTAGAAGGGTTGTCGAAGAACGACTCTCCAAAAACGAATCCTTTCAGAATACGCCCGTGTTTCTGGGTGCTGGTTGCTGGCCGCACTATATACCAGCGGTAGTTGAGACAATTGTTCAACGGACGGAGCTTCTTACCTCGTACACTCCGTATCAGCCTGAGATCTCGCAGGGTCTCCTGCAGGCTCTCTTTGAGTATCAGAGCATGATCTGTGAGATCTTAGCTATGGATGTTGCCAACAGCTCAATGTATGACTGGGCCTCAGCTCTCGGTGAAGCAGCTCGCATGGCATCTCGCCTAACGCGTCGAGATGTAGTGCTTGTTCCAGAAATAATCCATCCTGAAAGAAGAGAAACGCTTCGAACATATTGCGAACCTGCAGGAATACGCATCAAACCCGTCGACTACGACCGAGAAACTGGGCAGCTCAGCATTAAAGATTTGAAGGAGAAGATGTCGAACAAGACCGCAGCGGTTTACGTCGAGAATCCCACATATCTTGGTCTCATTGAAACGCAGGTGAGAGAAATCGCTGAGGAGGTTCATGATCAGAAGGCACTTTTTGTTGTTGGCGTTGACCCCACTTCACTCGGCGTGTTAGAACCGCCTGGCGAGTATGGTGCGGATATAGTTGTTGGAGAGGGGCAACCGCTCGGGAATCCGATGAGTTATGGAGGGCCCTTGTTGGGGATATTCGCTTGCAGAGATGACATGAGACTAATCAGGCAGATGCCTGGGCGTGTAGTAGGTATGACCACCACTGTTGCTGGGAGAGAGAGAGGGTTCTGCATGGCTTTGCAGACCAGAGAGCAACACATAAGGAGGGAGAGGGCGACGTCCAACATCTGCTCAGATGAAACGCTTTGCTCCATTGCTGCTGCAGTCTATCTTAGTCTGCTCGGACCAAATGGGCTGAAGAAGTTGGGGCAGGTCATAATGAGCAGGGCTTATTATGCGATGCAGGCTTTGGCGAATATTGACGGGGTTAAGGCCCCTGTGTTCAAGACTCCACATTTCAAGGAATTCACGGTAAATTTCGATGAAGCTGGAAGGACTGTGAAGGAGGCGCACAAAGGACTTCTGAAGCGTCAGGTTCATGGCGGGAAGGACGTTGGTAGGGAGTTTCCAAGGTTGGGTGAGACTGCCCTCTATTGTGTCACTGAGATGCATTCTAAGGAGGACATTGACCGCCTCGTTTTGGCTTTGAACTGGATTGTGAGAGGGGAGTCATAGTTGTATAGGCAGGCACGTTGGGATGAGCCGGCCGTCTTCGAGTTGGGTCATGAGGGGACAAGGGGTCATGTTGTGTCAGGTGTTGAAGACGAGATCAAGAGGATTATAGGTGATCCGTTGAAACTTTTGCCAAGGAACCTAAGGAGGAGTAAGCCGCCTCGCCTGCCAGAGCTATCCGAGGTAGAGGTTGTGAGACACTACACTCGCCTTTCTCAGATGAACTACTGTGTTGACTTGGGCTTTTATCCGCTGGGAAGCTGTACCATGAAGTATAATCCGAAAATCAATGATACCTTCGCCAGATCACCATCTATAGCTATGATCCACCCATATCAGGATGAGGAGACAGTTCAGGGCATCCTGGAAATCCTGCATAAGCTCTCTGGATTGTTGGCTGAGATCACTGGGACATATGAGGTTTCTTTGCAGCCAGCTGCTGGTGCACATGGAGAGTTCTTGGGCACGTTGATTATGCGAGCGCATCATAAACTGAACAACAATCTTAAGGAGAGAACGGAGCTCATAGTTCCAGATGCGGCTCATGGGACGAATCCTGCTAGTGGCAGCATGGCCGGGTTCAAGGTTGTCGTTGTTCCCTCAGATGAGAATGGGTGCGTCGATCTTGAGGCTTTAGAAGAGGCGGTTTCAGAGCGCACCGCTGGGTTGATGTTGACGAATCCTAACACGCTGGGGATTTTTGAAAAGAACATTGAGGAAATCGCCCAGATTATTCATGAAGCTGGCGGGCTTCTCTATTATGACGGTGCAAATCTGAATGCCATTCTTGGAAAGGTTAGGCCTGGGGACATGGGATTCGACATCGTGCACATAAATATTCACAAGACCTTCGCGACGCCTCATGGCGGGGGTGGACCTGGAGCTGGTCCGATGGGGGTTTCAGAGGAGCTTGCACAGTTCTTGCCAATTCCGAGGGTAGAGTTTGACGGAGAGAAGTACTACTTAGATTATGACAAGCCTAACAGTGTAGGGAAGATGAGATGTTTCTATGGGAATGTTGGTGTTCTGTTGAGAGCGTTCGGTTATATTACGAGTATGGGTGCTGAGGGATTGGAGGAGGTAGCGGAGGTCTCTGTTTTGAATGCGAATTATCTCCTGCAGAG
The DNA here is from genome assembly GCA_020348365.1 of Candidatus Bathyarchaeota archaeon. Taxonomy (GTDB): domain Archaea; phylum Thermoproteota; class Bathyarchaeia; order Bathyarchaeales; family Bathyarchaeaceae. The sequence continues at coordinate 845,455 of CP070749.1, read as the reverse complement.
GCTGAAGGAGATTCGTGGGATTGACGTTCCCTATGCCAAGGGTCGACCTAGGAAACATGAGTGCGTTGTTAGTGTGGAGAGGATGTTTAGAGAGACTGGGATTCGGGCGCAGAATGTTTCGAAGAGAATTCTTGATTTTGGTATGCATGCGCCTACCACGTATTTCCCG
>CP070749.1:842141-845186 GCA_020348365.1 Candidatus Bathyarchaeota archaeon | reverse complement strand
TGACAGCGCTTGTCCCAATGACTTCCCCTTGCACAGTTTCATGGTGAAGGCGGGAGAAGACGACTTGTCGAAAGAGAAGTTTAAGATACGGGTTGGACGCGGCGCGATTCAAGACGTGGAAATAAGGGAGGTTGGAGGCCCAATAGTTCTCGGTGAGATTCCTGGAGTGGTCGCTCTTGTGGGATGTTCAAACTATCCCCACAGCGGAAAGGAACTTGCGGAGATTGCCGAGGAGTTTGCAAAACGCAGGTTTATAGTCGTAGTGTCAGGATGCGCAGCCATGTCCATAGCCATGGTAAAGGATGACGAGGGAAAGACACTCTACGAAAAATATCCTGGCTCATTTGACGCTGGCGGCATCCTAAATGTAGGTTCATGTGTCGCTAACTCACACATAGCAGGAGCAGCCATCAAGATCGCAAACATCTTCGCGAAAAGGAGATTGCGCGCCAACTACGAGGAGATCGCCGACTACATCCACAACCGAGTGGGGGCTGTCGGAGTTGCCTGGGGAGCCTATTCTCAGAAGGCTGCCTCAATAGCCGCAGGCGTCTGGAGACTAGGAATACCCGTGATTGTTGGACCCCATGGAACCAAGTATCGACGTATGCTCCTCGGGAGAAAAGACAAGGAAGAAGACTGGCAGGTATACGACGCCAGAACTGGCGACAGAATCTACGGCGGACCAGCTCCAGAACATCTCTTCACTGCAGCCGAAACCAAAGAAGAAGCCATAGTGCTGATAGCAAAGCTCTGCATGAGACCCAACGACACCACAAGAGGGCGAGCAATAAAACTGACCCATTACATCGACTTACACAAGCGCCTCTACGGCGCCATGCCTGATGACATACACCTCTTCGTCCGGAATAAGGTAGACATCCCAATCACCATGAAGGATGAGATTCTTAAGATTCTGGAGGAAAGGGGATGGAAGGAGAAGAGGATTCCAGACCCAACGCTCCTACCTAGACTCATCAGAAAGAGGAAAGGTGAATAAGATGAGCGCGAAGGCAGAACCGTGGCAGACAGCTGAGATCGCAGGCCCGAAAAAGGCTCTCCTCATTCTGAAACCTGAGGTGGTATTGGCAATGGTGAAGCGAGCGAAGCGTCCCATTCTTGTGGTTGGACACCACGCTGCAGAGGATTATTCAGACGATGTCAAAATGATCGACTATGCAATCCACATGAGCAAGGCGGCGGGAATCCCTCTAGTTGCCACAGCACACATGACAACTGAATTCATTAAGAGAGGCTTTAAACCGGCTGGTTCGATGCCCGCAATGGACATCGGCAATAGGCTAGTGGACCTGGAATGGAAAGGTCTAGACGGGATGGGACCCTACGACCTTGCGATGTTCATGGGACTCCCCTACTATATGGAATTCACAATCCTAGCCGGATTGAAACATTTTTCCACAAACCTTAAGACTATAAGCTTGGACAGATTCTACAATCCCCACGCAACATGGTCATTTCCAAATCTTTCAGTCAAAGATTGGAGTGAAAGTTTCGAGACAATCATAAACAAGTTAGGAGGAAAATGAAATGTCAATGTTTGAAGACATCCCAGTAGAAGTCGGCGTAATCTACGAAGGAGAGAGGATCAGAGGCGAGGAACTGCAGGTTGAACTCGGCGGACCCAAATGCGACTACAAGTTCGAGCTGGTCAGAGCCAAAAGCATGGATGAGGTTGAAGACGGAAAGATCACCATAATAGGACCTGACATCAAAGACATGAAAGAGGGCACGAGATACCAGACGTTGGGCATCTACATTGAAGTCGCCGGAAAAGAGGTTGAGGAAGAACTTGAGGGAGTAATCGAACGGAGAACCCACGAATTCTGCAACTTCATCCAAGGATTCATGCACTTGAACCAACGCTATGATATCTGGCTGCGTCTGAGCAAGAAGTCCTTCCAGAGCGGGCTAAACTCACTAGAGCAGATAGGGAAGGTTCTCCACAGACTGTTCAAAAGCGAGCTCCCATTCATAGAGAAGCTGCAAATCACCTTCATCACAGACCCCAACAAGATTGCCGAGAGGTATAAGGAGGCTTTGGAAGTTTACGATGCCAGGGACGCCAGAGCCAGAGGAATGAAAGATGACAAGGTGGAGACTTTCTATGGATGTGCACTATGCCAGTCCTTCGCCCCAAGCCACGTATGCGTAATAACTCCCCAAAGATTCTCAAACTGCGGTGCGATAAGCTGGTTCGACGCAAAGGCTGCGGCACGAGTCGACCCAAAAGGGCCTGTCTTCGAAATCGAGAAAGGAGAGCTTCTGGATGAAGCGAAAGGCGAATACACCGGAGTCAACGAGGCTGTCAAGAAGAAATCGCTCGGAGACGTTGAGAGAGTGTGGCTGTACACCGCATTTGGGTACCCACATACATCCTGTGGCTGCTTTGAGGGTTCAGCCTTCTACATACCAGAGGTGGACGGGTTCGGCTTGGTTCACCGAGGATTCAAAGACATGACCGTTAACGGACTGACCTATGTTGGCATAGCAGATTCCACAGCAGGAGGCAGACAGGTCGACGGCTTTCACGGAATCTCGATTGAGTACATAAGATCCCCAAAATTCCTGCAGGCTGACGGCGGCTGGAATAGAGTGGTCTGGTTGCCAGCTGAGATCAAAGAGAGAGTCAAAGAATTCATGCCAGCAGAGCTTGTGGAGAAGATTGCAACGGAGAAAGACGTAGCGAACATCGATGAGCTGAGAAGCTTCCTGAAAGAGAAGGGACACCCTGTCGTTGAAGGGTGGAAGGCAGAGGAAATAAAACCTATAGAGGCTGCCGAAGCTCCAACAGCAGTTCCAACCTTAAGAGCGTCAACAGCCGTGATCCCAGCCGCTGGAGGATTCAGGATAATCCTGAAGAACGCGAAGATACACGCAGAGAAGGTCATCATCAAACCCGCTCCCAAGAAGGAATAAGCAATGGGAGAAGAAGGGAAAGAAAAGCGAGCACTCGAACTCCCCTTCGACCTCCTTGAAATGCTCAGTAGGTTCCAAGAGGTCGAGCTCGAAGATGTTATAATTGAA
>CP070749.1:837503-842041 GCA_020348365.1 Candidatus Bathyarchaeota archaeon | reverse complement strand
AATATGGCGTTACAGAACCAAAAGGAAGATTGAGCGGGAAATCAAGGAAAGATCAAGAGAAGAATCCTGAAACACACCCTACTTCTTCATTCTATGGTCTAACACATGCATGCTCAAAACTTGTGTAGCTTATGGAATATCAATAAGGCCACTTGTCTGTGGCGTCTGGAAAGACTGCAGGATATTCCTTCACGCCACCGGGGTCATCAAGAGTGAACGTGCGCCATTTGTTGTGCGTGGGCGCTCCAAAGCAGACGTCAGCCTTCACTGAGGTTAGATCGAATATCAGGGACCAGACGGTGCCAAAGCTCTGGGAATAGTAGTGGTCACAGAGGCCTTCGGGGAATTTGTTGGACAAGATGGCTTTCATTGCTTCCTTTCTGACTGCTGATGCCCCGTTCAAGTTCGAGGCGAGGAGTTGATAGCGTTTCTGTGATTGCCCTATTATTCCACAGTTGAGTTCGTTGAATCTCATCGTCGCAGGCAGGGTATAGTGATTGGTTGAGAAGAGGCACCTCTCCTCTGAGCTGCTGCTTATCCTTTTTATGGCGTGAGCTCCATCTGCGAATTCCAACAGTGCAGCATTACTGCTCCTATCCGCGATGAGGAGGTTGAAGAAGCCGGACACGGGCATCTTCTGGACAAGCTCCATTGCTTCGTCGACGGATTCACAGCTGTCCAGTATGGATCGAATCACCAGATGGTTTTGGAAGCCTTCTTGTTTCTGTGGGACTCCAAAGATTCCTGCTCCAGTGAACGTTACGCTTACGCCATGTTCGTTTACGCCATCAGCGCGGCCGAAGAGGAATGTTGAGAAGCCAATGTGCTTCGTCTTTCCCTTCACCCTTGTTGTACATAATCGAAGGTCTTCTTCTGTATGCGTCCATTCATAACTTCTCCCAACATACACGTGTCTGTCATCTGTCACAGATGAAAGCACCGCCACTTGGCTACATCTCTTCGAGGAATGGTAGGCCGCACCGTAGAAGGGCACTTCGTCAACTTCTACTCCAATGCCATCAGCGAATCCTTGCACCTCCTCATTCAATCCGGGACAGTGTTCTTCAAAGAAGCCCTGCAGTTCTCCGAAATCATTGAATCCCATTGCCCTCAGGTCAAGTCTTCCATTCTTGGAAACGCCTGATTGACTCAGGAATGTTGAGATTGCCATTGTTATGCGAGTGTGCATCTCTTCATCGTTTCTGAGGATCTCCCCCTGCATCCTGCCTACTTCATAGGCTGTGCCATCCAGGATTATATGCTGGAACTTCCCGCTGGCAAGATTGTAATCGCGATTCATTCTTGACCACCTCGTAATAGTCACGTCTGGTGGACAGCATCGAGCCCGCATATAAGTTTTATCACTCAAAAAACTTCAAATGCTGTTTCTTTTAGCATTTAAATTCATATTTTCTCGTTAAATGCATTTTAAACCCCAATTCTTGAGTTTCAAGTAATTAACCACGGGGTTCTTGAAGGAGACGCATTTAAATGGAAGCTGACTCGAATGCATGCGATTGGAGAATCACCTGATAGCGCGCGCGAAGATGAGCATTCAATTGTGTATGAATCCAGAGGCGATTGTATGGGCGAGACGCGGGATGCAGCATGGAACACAACTGTTAAGTATTCAACTCTCCACCAGAAAGCGCCTAGAATGCTACATCCATACATGGAGGAGAATGCAGAATGAAACCCGCCCTGCTCGTAATAGACATTCAAAACAAGTTCCTCAACCTTAACCAAGCCTGCTCAAAATCCCTGACATCGGCTATTGAATACATAAACGCCGCAATAGACCTATTCAGAGAGAAGGAACTTCCCATCGTCGTCGTGCAGCAAAAGAGTGAGGAGGAGGATCTTGTGCCAGGCAAATCAGGCTTTGATGTGCCCAAGAGTGTCAAGCTTCAACCTCAAGATATACGCATCGCGAAGACCTACGGCAACTCCTTCACAAAGACGGGACTTGCAGAAAGACTCAGAGAGCTCCAGGTTGACATCGTAATCCTTACGGGATTCTGCGCAGAGTATTGCGTTCTATCTACATACAGAGGCGCCCAAGACTTGGATCTCACACCGATAATATTGAAGGGCTCCCTTGCATCTGATAATGCTGAGCACATCCGGTTTGTGGAGGAGATCTCGGAAATAATATCTTACGGCGCCTTGAAGACGTTACTCTGACTCTTCACGGTCCCCGTGATCATTGCATACGTTGAAGCAGTGCATTCGCGCGAGTTCTTCTCTACTTGAAATGTGGTATCACCTTTTCCGCGAAGAGTTTGAGATTGTCTTTCAGCATGTCTGATCTGACGTAGAAATTCACGACGAAATGTCTCACTCCCGCCTTCACATATTCTTCGATGGCCTCAACGATATCATCTGGGGCGCCGAAGAAGACTGGTGCTTTGTCCAGGATCTCATCTGGCAACTTCTTTGCTTTCTCCAGCAGACTCATGGTCGTCTCCTCTTTCATGACAAGCTTGAAGGTCATATCATACTCATCAGTCACGTCAAAGCCCAGCTTTCTGGGTATTCGGGGCCTAGTCAAGAAGTATATCTTCGCGGGTAGTCCAATCGCCTTCCTGGCTTCTTCACGGCTTCCCGCCACCACAGTGAAGGTGAAGAGGGCCGGCTCGATCTTCGCTGGATCTCTACCCGCCTTCCTCGCCCCTTCTCTGATGTTTTCAAGTCCTTGCGCGTATTCATCTGGGAACATGCTTGCTGGGATCCAGCCGTCGCCGAGTGCTGCTGTCATCTTCATGGTCATGGGAGAGTTTGCGGCGATCCAGATGGGTGGATGGGGCTTCTGAATTGGTTTTGGCTGCAGAAATGCTTCCTTGAACCTGTAGTATTTTCCCTCGTAATCCACGGAGTCTTCTGTCCACAGTTTCTTTATGAGGCTGATGGTCTCACGGGTCTTTCCGATTGGTTTTTCTAAGGGTATTCCGAAGGGGAACAGATTCATTGCTTCGCCTATTCCAACCCCGACTGTTACCCTGCCGTCAGATATGGTGTCGCAAGTGGTTATCATCTGAGCTAGGGAGGCGGGGTGATGCCTATAGACGTCTCCAACACACGTTCCCAAGCGTACCCGCTGGGTCTTAGTGGCAACAGCTGACAGTGTGGTCCAAGCCTCCAAGGCATTCCACCTCTTGATGCCGAATCCGACAGTGTGGTCTGGCATCCAGAAGGAGTCGAAACCCGCATCCTCAACGTACGTGGCAAGCTCCATTATGGATTTCCAAGGGTGGGGCGTGCTCTCAAAACCGAACTTAACTTCAGAATCACCTTCCAAAAGAATCCTCTCCCACTATCAATAATCCGGTGTTTGGATTACAACCATGTGCTGTCTTTATAAATCTCTTGGCATGCACATCACATCCGAGGGAAAATCCAAACAGAAGATACGGGCTGCGTCTTTACGGATCATTTCTCTACTCTAGCCATATTGTAAGTACCACTTCCATCCCATCCTCAAGTCCCAGTTCCTCCCGCAGATTGACTGGAGCCAGTATCTCCAATACATCAGAGGGGTAGCCGGGTACATCAGGCACAACCACCGCTCCACACACTCTATCCGACACGACAGCTTCAAAGCATCGACCACTGTAGAAACCCTCAGAAGCCTCTATCCTTATACCCCGCGTCGTGTCCTTCAACGCCTCAATGGCGGTCTCAGATGAAACCCTCAGGTTTAAAGTCCCGGGGTAAGGGCTAAACTTCAGCTTATTCTCGAATTGCTTCTTTGCCCAGGGCAGGTTGACAAAGAGAGTTCCTGTTCCTTCGCCGCTGAAAACTCTCCCCTCCACCGTTACCGTTCTCGTCCCAATCACCTTGCATGCATGGACAGGACAGCCACTCACGCAACTCTCGATATTCATTCCATGTGCTGATTACTTGCCCGATTCTGGCATGGTTGCGGCCTTGAAGAATTTGCTAACGAAGTCTCTGAAGCCGATGTTCCCTGCAAGCGCCGCCATCAGGAAGCTGATGATTACAACTTCTCCCCATGCTTTGGGCAGAATGAAAGCTAGAATGCCCAATCCGGGGCCGCCTCCCAGAAAAAGGGGCATTAGATATATGAAATAGGCGATTGTGAATAGGCATTCTGGGATGTAAGAGATGAGCACGACCGGAATCATTAACGAGCAGTGCCGCTTTTCGGCTATGCTGAGGTTCTTTGCTATAAGTCCCGATGTGAGGCCAGTCAAGGCTTTTCCAATAGGCAGCCCTATTAACCCAAGCCATGAGCCTGTTCCGAGAGGGCCGAAGAAGATACCTGGAAGAACTCCCACGAACAAACCAGAGGCAAATCCTATAAATGGCCCTCCAAAGACTCCTGCAATAATAGCGCCAACCAGAGAGAAATCCAAGGCCACCCCCGGAGATATCGGTCCAACATAATATGAGATTAAGAACAGGATGCTTCCCAACACACCCATCATCGCTACGAAAGAGATGGTTTTTGAGTCCATTCTGACCAGCCCCGGAGTCACGTATTACAGGCGTTTCTCATTTAAGAGTAGCTACTCTTA
>CP070749.1:831807-837403 GCA_020348365.1 Candidatus Bathyarchaeota archaeon | reverse complement strand
GGAATGCCTGCATTTTGGCTGGGTCATGTATCCTTACGGTCGCGTCGAATTCGGGCTTCTTAACTTCTAAGGCTGTGTCCACCAATGCTATCTTGGCGTTCTTAACGGTCTTGGGCATGCCAGCATGCACAACTTCCTTGTCCAGTATTATGCCCTTCACAAGCTTGGTGTCTTGAAGGCTTTTCCCTTCTTTCTTCACTATCTGGACGTTGTCGATGTCAGCGATCCATCGGTCTCCACGCTTCTCAGAAATAAACTTCACAGCTTCGACCACAATGTCCGCGAACTGTTCTCCTACTGGACCAACAGCTTTGCTTCCCATCGACGTCATTGCGACGTTCTTCATGGTCTTCTTGTCATCCAAATCAACATCCACGCTTATCCTGTTCAAGACTTCAACGCCTTTTTGTGCTGCTTTCCTGTAGCCGCTTACAATCACTGTTGGATGAATATTCTGCTCCAGCAGCTCTTCGCCCTTCTTCAGCAGTTCTCCTGATAGGACAACTGCTGTTGTGGTGCCATCGCCCACCATGTCATCTTGGGTTTTGGCTACTTCAACCATCATCTTTGCTGCCGGATGTTCAACGTCAATTTCATCTAGTATTGCTGCTCCATCGTTGGTTATGGTTGTGTCGCCTAGGCTGCTCACCAGCATCTTGTCCATGCCACGTGGTCCAAGCGTAGTGGTTATTGCTTCAGCAACCACTCTCGCAGCCATTATGTTGTTTCTTCGCGCTTCCTTTCCTCGGCTTCGTGAAGCCCCTTCTTTTAGAATCAGTACGGGCTGTCCAGATCGAGTTTGTGTCAAATATGCCATCATACTTCTCCTCTATTCTCATCCTGTTCATTCTTATTCAGTTAGACAATGCCTGCATAGAGTCCGAAAATATAAAGATTGCTAAAGCACGCGCAGGCATTGCGTTGTTTGATGTATCAGTCTTGGAAACTCCGCTTCTAAATTAGAAAGGTTAAACTGTCAGAGGAGAGTAAACTGTTAGCGGAGCGCGCGCGCGCCTCGTAGACGGACTTGAACAAGGGTCGCAGGTGAGCCCCTCGGGCTCAAGCCAAAAAAGAGGTTAACTGCTGCGGCTCTTCCAACTTGCCAACAACAGCAGGCAGCATATGGCGAAGACGATCACCAGCGCCTCGACGGTTGCGTTTATCTCCAACATCACGATACCTCGAGCTCATCCTCTACACTGACCCTGCGCGCGCGATCTCGAGGTATGCATATTAATGTTCTAAAGACAAATAGGCATAAGTGCATACTCTGGAATAGCTCAGAGATGTTGGAAGTGATGAGTGCGGAAGCATCAGCTTCGGCAAGGGATTGCATCTATCTTATAGGTGAGTCCGCGTGAATTCGGGAGACGGTTCAAATAGTATTCAAGAGGAGGATTCTCATGGAAGATTGCTCCTCCCTTCTTTGGCTATCTCTAATTTCGCGACGGGGCCCTTGGGAGTTCTGGTGAGTCTGCTTTTGATTGACATAGCAGTGACGTTTGAAGTGTCGGTGGGTTTGATGGGGCAGATGAGCACTGTCTCATATGCTGTTGCAGTGATCTTCGGATTGTTCATGGGGATTCTGAGTGTCCGGTTTGGGCGCAAGTTGTTGCTGATTGCGGGGCTGTTATTCATCACTATTTCAGCCTTGGGATGCTTCTTTGCTTCGAATTTTGAGTTGATGCTCATATTCTATTCTTTAACTGGGGTGGGAACGGCCATGGTTTTTCCAATGGCTACCACTCTGGTTGGAGAACACTTTCCCTTAGACAAGAGGGGGAATGCAGTGGGATGGATAATAGCCGCTGGTTCTCTATCGTATCTCATTGGAGCTCCGACAATCGGCTTCATCGCAGGCATTGGAGGCTGGCGCTTCACGCTCTTGGGATTCGTGATTCCGATTTCACTTGGAAGTCTCCTTCTGGCTTCAATCGGTCTCCCACGTTCCAAACCTGGCGATAAGCAGGAAATAGGCAGGGGGCTTATTCTGGAGAGTTTCAAGGAGGTCTTATCAGACCGATCTGCTCTTGCTTGCTTGGTCGGTCATGTTCTCCGCATGGCTGCGTTTATGGCTGTCCTGATTTATGGAGTATCTTTCTTCAGGCAAGGATTCTCAGTGTCGGTAGATTTTTCGTCTGGAGTAGTGATAGGAGCGGCTTTGTGCTACACTCTGGGCAGCTTGGCTGCAGGTCGGCTTGTAAACAGTCTTGGGCGGAAGACTGTAACGGTTGTAACGACTTTCTTAGCGGGCGTAATCACAATCTTTTTTGTGCACTTGCTCAGTCTATGGCTTTCCTTGGCATTGTTCATCTTGGCTGCTTGGTTTTTTGGCATGGCATCTTCAGCGGCTAACAGTCTGTCTCTCGAGCAGACTCCGAGATTCCGTGGAACGATGATGTCCCTGAACTCTGCAGCTATAAGCCTTGGCAATGCGGTTGGATCAGCATTGGGTGGGCTCATGCTTGTCTTGTTTGACTACGGGGTTATGGCGAGCACCCTTGGAGTGATGGGAATCATCGCAACCCTAGTCTTCTTCTTCCTGACAATCGATGTGGCCTCGCCCTCGAATAGTGCAGGTTCAGAGGCCAGAGAAACAGGGTAAGAACAGGTGTTAATGTTGACGATAAAGTATGCAGAGGCTCCTGATGTAGAAGCCTTGGTGGATGAGATTATGGATTGTCTAGATCTATTCCATATAATTCCTCAATTCGTGCATTGCTACCGAAGTAGTGGCTCAAAATCCAAAGGCACTGTTGCTCGAATTCATGGATTAGGTAGGATATGGCAGGAAGCTCTGAGACGGCCACCAACCTACCTGATTGAAATCATCTCTGAGAGATACGATAAGATGAGTGAAGAAGACAAAGAAAAAACGTTGATTCATGAACTACTACATATTCCCAGAGCCTTCTCAGGAGGTTTTCGCCCACACAAAGGCTACATCACCAAGAAAAAGGTTGACGAACTGCACCGACTATTCCGGAAGCGAAGATCTGCGCGCGAGGTATGCTGATTTCATTCAGTCGCACAGCCGACTCTGGCTAATCGCGGATAGAATCTCACGAACCTCTTCTACGTTAACGTCAGCTATCAGAAGCTTCTTCTGCCTTGAAGTGAATCCGGAGATGATCTGCACTCTCCTCTTGAAAAGCCTTGAAAACTCTTTTGTCAACTCTCTATTGACCTTGCCCTTCATGGGAGCTTCTCGGCAGAACACAACAATTCTATCATCTTCGATTTTCGCTTGGAACTGCTTGGATTTCGGCTTCACAAGGATTTCAATGACTATTCCCTGCCCGGTCTCCTGAATCTTCATAAGGGCAATCTAGGTTCCCTGCCTTAATAATTCCAAGTAGAAGCGAGATCAGAAACTTGGAAGATCAAGCTTTTCAGGGTCTCACACATTCAGCTTTCGGTCGGTAGGGTCTTTTTGGCTTGGGTTTACTATGCTTTGGGCAGCGTTTGACGCAGACAAAGACGTCGCTTTGAACCTCAAAGACGCATCCGCAAACATCTGTGAACGTTTCAGTCAAGCCAATACAACATCCATTGTTGATCCTCAGGCAGCTACCTTCTTGTCTCCTTCAGAGCTTATTAACACTAATCCTCTTTTCAATAGGCTTCGTTCTCTTCGGATATGGTTTCTCAGCATGTATGCGTGTTATTCCCTTAGAATGATGTATGATGCTACAGAGAAGACCCCGTAGGTCAGAGCTGTCAGCACGAATGGAACCACAAAACCCCACATTGAAATGAGAAGACCGGATAATGCCAAACTGAATGTTTCTCCAAGATGAAGCCCAGTCATCAACAAACCAATATCGGTTCCATATGAACTCTTATCCGTGATTCTGGATAAGATTCCTTCCTGACCAATACTAGTCATACCTTCAACAAGGCCATAGGCAATGACTAGAATGCTTGCGAGAACTGAACCCAAGAGACCAAGCACAGAAAAAGTGGCGAAGTATAATATGCCACTCAAGAGAATGAGCAACCTCATCTTGCTGCTTCTCGAGAATAAATAGGAAAAAACGCCAGCTAACAGAGTCTGCACCCCAATAACTAATCCGATTGTCCCAGTGGTGAACCCATAATTATCTAGGAACAATGGTATCACGAAACCTCCACGAAAACCATAGGACAAACCCAATACGAAGAACAGAATCAGAAAAATCTTGAAGAGTCTCTTCTTCTTCCTGAAATCCAGAAAGTGCAAAGCCTCTTTCATACTGAACCTTTTCCTCTTCTCACCAACCAGCAGAAGAGACAGAGCAAATATGAAGACTCCCAACACGGCACACAGCATCATTGTTCCATCATACAAGAACCAGATGACAAAGAAACCAGCCAACAAGCTTCCGACAGCAAAAGAAACGTAGAGGACCGCTCTCAAATAGACTAGAATTCTCCAATGTCCTCCGCTCTTCTCCAGGAGGAAAGGCCTATTCACAGCCCATAAACTGCCTTGCTTAACCCCCTCCACGACTTTGCCCAATAGAAACTCTGCAGGTGCATGTGCGAAGTAGTAAATCAGAGCTGAGAAAACACCTAGAATCCCGTTGGAGACAAAGAAGGGTTTCCGACCCCAGAAGTCAGAAAACGTAGCGAAAACCATCCTGCCAAACTGCATGATCAAGGGCAAAGCTGCAAACACAAGCCCCATCACCACGATGTCAATGTTCCTCTCCTTCATCATCAATGGCAAAGCAATCGCAAGAACTCCACTGACAAAAGAATGGATAACCTGAATGACGAGTACAGTCCTAACCTGATTCAAATGTTCCACTCAGAAAGTTTCTACCAAGCCCTCATGTTTAAAGCATTCGTAAACATATCAAGTGCTGCGGCTCTTCTACTTCAGCAGCCAACAGTTTCGAAGGCATAACTCTTTATTAGATTGATTTCACATCCTTCTGATTTCTTGGAGTAAAAGGGAGAGCGGAAATAGATTGCCAACATGGGTATGTACAGAATGCAAAACCGAATACGCGAGTAGATGCCGCCAGGCAACATGCTCAGATTGCGGAGCACCGAAAGAGAAACACGTGAAGAAGGGATAGACGTGGCCACAGCAGAACCAGCGAACCTCGTCAGCTACTGTGGTCTCTACTGCAACGCTTGTGGAATTCGACAAGAAAGAATTAAGACTGCGGTCAACAATCTACGAAATATTGTAGCGCACTATGGCTTCGACAAAGCGATGCCGGAACTCGTGAAGTGGGAACCAAGCTTCAAGCACTACAACGAATTCGATGATGTCATGAACGGCTTAATCACGTTATTCGGTGATTGCCCCGGTTGTCTGCAGGGTGGTGGAGACCCAAACTGCAAAGTACGATCATGTGCAAAACAAAAGGGATACCGCACCTGCGCCGAATGTAACGAAGCGGAGAGGTGTGAGCCCCTCGCTCCTTATCGTAAGGGCTACAAAGGACTTGCACCAGCTCTTCAATGCATCAGAGAAAACGGGATTGAAAGCTACGCTGAAGGAGTGCAGAAGAAGGTAGACAGCGGATACAGCTACGTGGAGGAACGCAAATAGCTTTACCTCTTCTGCACGTGCATGCATGCGAAACCTTAAGTACTACAG
>CP070749.1:807499-831707 GCA_020348365.1 Candidatus Bathyarchaeota archaeon | reverse complement strand
CGAGATAAAGGGAGTCCAAGAACTTGAACTGGTCTCAAAAATCATTGAAGATGAGGTTCAACGACAACTCAGTCTTCTCAAGATAAGAGCTGACTTGAAGAAGCGGAAAGCAAAAGCCGAAAGCATAAAGGACAACTTCATCGATGTAACCCCAATCTTCAAACACACTAAGTGCAAAGTCCTTCAGGAAGCTATCAATCAGAAGAAACAGGTACTAGCCGTAAAATTACCCGAATTTGCCGGTTTGCTCACGAGAGAACTGGCACCGGGGATGAGGCTTGGAAGCGAAATGGCCGATATCGCCAGATTCTGGGGCAGAGTAGGAGGGATCTTCCACACAGATGAGCTGCCAGCTTATGGCATTGTGGCTGAGGAAGTTGACCGACTCAGGCAGCTTACTTCAACAGGAGAGCAAGACGCAGTTGTTTTTGTTGCAGACACGTTGGAAAATGCGACTGACGCCTTGAAGGCTGTTACGAGAAGAGCGCGAGAAGCCCTGAAAGGTGTTCCAGAAGAGACCCGCGCAGCAAATCCAGACGGAACAACAAGACACATGCGACCGAGACCTGGAGCAGCTCGAATGTATCCTGAGACCGATGTTCCTCCAATCCAGCTTTCGGAGGAGTATCTTGAAAAGCTGCGGACTAACCTTCCTGAAATGCCTGAAGAGAAGATGGGGCGTCTAGTTAAGCAGTATGAGCTCAATCGGAAGCTGGCCAAACAGGTTCTTAATTCAGAGTATACCCGTCTTTTCGAGGATGTTATCCGGAATACAAGGGTTTCTCCAACCATTGTGGCAGTCGCCTTGACTGAGACTTTGAAGGCTTTGAGGCGGAATGGAGTCCCGATCGAAAATGTTGGAGATCAGCACTTGAAAGGATTATTTGGGGCTATCAACTCGGGGGACACAACTAAGGAGGCGATACCTGATATCTTGACCTGGCTGTCAAAGCATGAAGGCGCAACCGTGAGAGAGGCTATTGAAGAGTTGGGGTTGAAGATGTTGTCAGAGAAAGATCTTCTGTCGATTATAGACGGGTTGATGAGTGAGAACAGGGCTCTTGTGGAAAAGCGGGGGATGAGTGCCTTTGGAGTTTTTATGGGATTGGTCATGGAGAAGGTTAGAGGGCGTGCTAGGGCTGAGCTTGTCAGTGAGGTCCTGAAGAAATGTTTGTCTAGAGCTGCGGGATAGTTGGAGTCAGACGTCAGTGCGTATGTGTGGGCGCGTCCGTTTCTTCTTTGGTCAGCTTCCGCAGGCAAACTTCACAAAAACCGTTCACTCTTAATATCGAGGTACTCAACAGCTCGGAGTACATGAGGTCGATAGGTTCTAGATGATGGCACAGGCCCCTGTTGTGGCCTAACCCGTGAGCCACCAGCTTATTTGAAAATTCTTCGTCCACCCGAAAGAAGGAGACAACACCCGCCCGTTCATCCACATAGTCATGAACGAGATAAAGCGCATTCTTGAAACCTGTTCCATCAAAGAAAGGGTATACCGCCACTATAGGATCCGCTGTTACCCCCAACAGTAGATTCATCAATCTATTGCGATTTCTTATTTCCTTGATTCTACTAATCAACCTTTGGAAGAGAAAGGCGCCATAAGCCTCTCTATTCTTCGCCACTTTGAAGTCATGCTCCAAGCCAAGTCTCCCGATGTATTTGATGTGGTCCCACGTCTCTGCTGGAAAATAGCTGCTCGCATCTTCAATGATCTTGACCAGGTCTTCCTCGTTCTCCCGTTTCCCGTTGATTGTGAGGACAGCTATTGAATGCATAATTAAGACTTACGAAAGGAGAAATATAGCAGAAGCTACGATTTTACACATATTCCCGAATTGGGAATATTCTAGAAACTGTAGACTCGTGCACAATCCAGCGATTATGGGTCGACGCAGAAATGATAAATCCTAAAAGGCTGTTTGTCATAAGTGTCTCCGAACAGGATATTCATGCTATAGTTGATTGGAGACAGTAGACATGGGTAAGATACACGTGAAGATTGATGTCGAGTTCGGCGAGGTTGTTGTTGAAGGTGACAGCCCAGAGGAGGTTCTCGATCTGCTAGGGGGCATGTCTCCCAGATTCATGAGTGAGATAGACCGCCTAGTGTCAGAAAAAATGGGTGTAACAACTAGGTCGCAGCTTGAAGGCATAATTGAAGTGACCACTGAGGGCCCCATCATTACGAGCAGAGAGAAGCTCACACACTACGGCGCTGTTGGACTGACCCTATACGCCTCTGAGGGCAAGACCCGCACAGCTGCCGAGATAACCAGGTTGCTCGGACTGGGTGGAATCAAGTCTCAAGTTCCAGCACGCCTAAATGAGATGACGAAGCGGGGGCTAGTCTTTAAGCCTGATCCGTCTAGGGCGGAGTGGAAGCTGACCGCGCAGGGTGAAAGCTGGATTGAGGATGAAATTCTGGTGAAGTTGCGTGGTGAGGGCGACTAAGAAACTCTCACACACGAAGCCTACACATGGTCAACTATTCTCTTTAGATGGGACTTGAATTAGTGAAAAGCCA
The DNA here is from genome assembly GCA_020348365.1 of Candidatus Bathyarchaeota archaeon. Lineage (GTDB taxonomy): Archaea > Thermoproteota > Bathyarchaeia > Bathyarchaeales > Bathyarchaeaceae. Next base: position 829,177 of record CP070749.1, on the reverse strand, counting down.
CAGTGCATCTTTGTTATCTTTCGTTTTGATTTGAGATTCACAATGTTTTCAAGTCAGAACATAAAACCTCGTCATGGTAGGCGATGCGACCAAAACATATCCTTCTAATATCATGCTTTGTACTCATTGTCAGTTCAACAATCAGCAGCACAAAAGCTAAGACTGAAACTTTCTCAGTCCCCCCTGAAACTGACCTCACAAAGCCTCTGGTTCTCAAAGAGAACGACCGCGTTTTCATAGGCTTCTCAGTAATCGGAAAGACAAGCAACCAAATAGACTTCTTCATCACCAATCCGGATGAAGACGTAGTCAATTCATACGACAACGCTGGTCATGTGAGCTTCTCTTTCTTGACAACAGAAGCAGGCACTTACACACTACACTTTCACAACACTCAACCAACAGAGGCCAAAACTGTGACTCTAAACTACGATGTTGAACACTACATACTCGGTGTACCTCAAGAGATGTTCCTCACTATGATAATTGTCATCATCTGCGTGCTTGCCGTGGCAGCCTTTATCCTCGTCGGAAAACCCAATTGACAACACATCTACTCAACGAGTTGGCGGTGTCCTCTCCAAGCGTTCGCGCGCAGCTAATGCATTCTAGAGTTTCTATCTGACGATGATTTCTTGCGCCAATTCTTTCTCTTTCGCGGCCATCGCTTGGAATCTCAGTATAGGCGGGGACTTAGCTGATGCTGGTCTCATCTCAGGTTTGACCTTGACCCAAATTGGAAACTTGCACTTCAGTGCGGTTCCTTTCATGATGGCTTCCCCCTGCGGCAGAGATCCTAGGAGTTCGACGAAGTGCTCTCCCACCACTTCTTGGAGTCTCTTCTTATCTATGTCCTCCAGAGCATGGGAGATCGTGTTGTTGGCGCACTGGGTAATAACCGTCTTGTCTACGGTGGCTAGGCGTTGGGTCACAACCCATAAGCCTACTCCATTTCTTCCCCCGTTGGTGGCTATCTCTTTCACTATGGACAGCAATCTGCCTCTGCTGTCTTTGCTCCCTGTTGAGAACTGGGTCCACTGGGGAGCGTAGTACATCGCCTCTTCGAGGACTATGACGCAGCCAAAGCTGGAGTTCTCCAGAGCTTCATGGAAGACTCGCCTCAACACCTGAGTGAGCACCAAGTGTTTCTTCGCCCATCCATTAGGTCCCCAGGAGAGGTCCATGATGACTATTCTGTGTCGATTCAGCAGGTCAACTGGGTCAAGGGCTTTAACATACTCGTTTGGTATAGTCCTTGAGAAGCGGACTGCCTCAATAGCCTGTCTTTTATAGTTGTCGAAGTCTTCCTCGGACCTTCTGAAGCCCACACTCTCTTCGGAGACTCCCTTCACCGCCTCTGTGAGGTGGGGTTTGGTAAGTGGCTGCCTCACGTTCTCTAGAAAGCTCAAGGCTTTCATCAGTATCTTCGATGTCCACCAGCCTCTCTGCCATCTGAACTCGCTTATGAGGTCTTCTGGGTGTATGTCGTCACTGCGGAAGAAGGATAACCATGGAATTTTCTCCACTTTTTCTCCTAGAATCATTTCTAGACTGCTGTACTCGCCATCCTTATCGATGATGAGGAACTTGACTGGGGGCTCAGCCTGCGCTGCTCTCGTGATCATGGAGATGGCTGTGGTCGTTTTTCCTGTGCCCACCGCTCCGCATATGAGGCAACACTGCCTGATCAGATAGTACAGGTCCAGCTCCACATTTAAGCCGCTGCTGGGGTCAACTCCCAATGGAATCTTCCACTTCGAAGCGGGTTGGGTGAATTCTTCGATTATGTTTGGCGGCGCGTTGAAAACTTGTGTGTTCGGGGGTAGCGGATACCTTAATGGTCTGATGTTTTCGCCGTCCATCCAGCCCCACTGGTAGGCTCTGGCTCTCACTGTGGTTCTCTCTTCATCTGTGATGACGCTTCCCCCCTTCAGTAGCGCCTCTTCATAGTCTCTGGTCTCTTTATGCGAGCAGACTTTGGTGATCTGGTAAATTACCGGAGAGCCTTTCTTTGGATGCTCAACGTATACCAAGTCACCCTTGGCCACCTCACATCCGTCTTCAAGAATTATCGTCAAGGAATCTTGAGGGTAGTCGCCTGTGACGCTGAAGCTGTAGCCGATTCTCATTCTAGATCTCCTCGCATCGACGCTGCTAGGGATGAACTGAAGCGTCTCTCTAATCTGGGGATGAGTTCAGAGTAGACTTCGTTGACGAATCTCTTCGTCACCCTGACTTCTTCATCTGCCTTCACGATGGCGAGCGGTATTCCATCACGGACCGCAGTGGCGCGGCAGTAGCCAGCCAACTCGTCCACCTGATTCAGCATGAATTCTGGAATGTCGATCCTGATAGGTGGCAGGAGGGGATTTGAGGATGTGCGTATGTAGAATGAGTGGATGGGGAAGTCTATTAGGTCCATGAATGGAGTGATTTTCGCAGTCCTTCTCAAATCGCTCCTGGGCGAGAAGATTGCGGTTCTCTCACCAGACTCCAGTGCCTGTAGGAGGATGAAGGCGTCGGGTAGGTATGTTCTTTCTTGGAGCCCAAGATAACGAATCAGGTATCTGGCGGTAGCCCTCTTTACAATCCCAGCGACCGCAACACCTCTCTCAGCACACAGACTTAGAAGAAGGTTCATCGAGAAGATCAGGGCGAGACGGTCTCGCTCCTCACCCTTTCTCACCCACCAGTTGCTGAAAGCAAGCGGACCATCAATCAGCATCAGATTCACTCCATCATCATTCGCTAGGAAGCTGGCTGCGGTCTCGAAGAGCTTTGTTTCACGTCTAACGCTCACAATCTCGTGGAATCGTTCACTCGAGAAGCTGTAAGGAAGCTTGATGGTTTCAGGGCTTGTGAAGTATCTATGAGAGTTGGGCATCTGATAGACGAGTGCAGTTATGGCGGCGAACCACCGTGAGGCCAGCGGAACTCTCTGGCTGCCTGCATCGGCACCAGCCACTCGTTCATATACAATTCTAAGGTCCACGGGGCAGAAGTTCAGTTGTTTCTTGACCTCGGAGACGATCTCAGGAAGCCTGGTGAAGTCCTCATACGCATCCTTGGACACTTCGTCTATAATCCGGTTTCTTAAGGCTAGGCAGAGACGTGGATAGGTTGCTGCGCATTGGTTCCGCAAATTACTTATTAGGGAAATCGCTTCATTTTTCACTTGGGTGCGGTGGCCTAACATCCGCTAATCACCCCCTAAGAGCGGTTTGTCGCCAGGGCCGGTGATTCCGACCTAGCGACCCGCCGCACCACCAATGGTGCGCGCCGAGGTTTCTAACCAGCTTCTTCTTTCAGATTTGGAAAGACTTTCTCCTTGAAGTGCTTGATTCCAACTAGGGATATCTTGTATTCGCCTCTCTCTGGTTTTTCCACCCAACGGTCATTGACCATGCTCGTTATCCTGCGACTCACGCTGCCTTTAGTTTTACCTGTTAGGGCTGCCAATTCGTCCAGTGTTAGCGAGATCTTGTCCAATAGGTTTAGCTTGTGACCAACAAAGGCGCCTATGAGGTTTAGTCCAATCAGTTCTTTTACTGTTAACTTCTTCTCGCACAGAATGAGTGGACCATTTGGAGCTATGATAACAATGTCTTTCATTTCTTCAATAAGCCCCTGCAAATCAACTGTCAACTGTACCTTAGACAGAAGTTCTAGGCTAGGATGGATTTTGTTGAGAGAGGAGAATAGGCCTCGCAACACCTGATCGACTGGGCCCTTCAAGTCTTCTTCAAATCCGCTGTACTTCAGGTATATTTCAATGTGTTCCTGTTCATCTTGAGTTTTCATGTTTAGCAGTTTTTCTTCCTTCATTTGGTTCCCTCAAGTTTGGGCAGAATCTCCTCCGTGAACTCTTTGACTCCATACGCGGTTACCCTATACTTCCCACGACCTACCCGCTCCACATACAATTCACCCACTAGCTCGCTCAGGCGACCAGCCACGGTGCCAGCTGGCTTGCCTGTCTTGTCCAACAGATCCGCCATGGAGAGATTGTCATCTTCAGCCATACCGATCTGGTTTCCGGAGTACGCCGCGACCAGATAGACAAGGATGAGTTCGCTGTCTGTTAGTTTATCGGTTGGCTTCAGAATCACGGGTCGCCCCTTAGGAAGGAAGGATATGACGCCCTTGAGTTGTCTTAGAAGACGTTGCAAATCCACTGTCAGAGTTAAATTCCTGACAAGTTCATAATTGGGATATACATCCTTTATGAAGTTGAAAATGAACTTCAAGACATCGTCTGCTGAGCCTTCACATGTAGATTCCAGAGCGCCATACTTGATAGTGATCTCTAGCTTGGGCGCTTCTCTGCTTCTAGAAACGCCTTTCTTAACCTCGTAGTCTTGATATAATCTCTTCAACCCAACTTCTCCCCCTAACTGAAAGCCTATACATATCTGCCTCTTTGAGGAGGAGGCCCTCACGCCTCATTTCACTCATTCTGGCGGCATATCCCGCCATGCTCAGACCACTCAGAGAGAGTAGTCTGCTGACCTCCTTCGGCTCTAAACCATCGGGACCAGAAGCATACAACAACAGGCTAATCGACTCCTTCGAAGTCAACTTTTCTGGCGGCACTATGATGGCTGGACCATCTACGGTGGACTCCACAATGCCCATTAGCTCTTCTCTCTGCTCTGGAGCGAGGGCACGTTCTAGGATTGACTGGTCGATCACACTCATCCACTCTGGAAATGATCGTAACTCGTTCAGGATCTCCTCCAGCCTTTCAGCCTCTAACTCGATTCGCCCGAAGGGTCTTTCGATGACTATTCTGTACTTCATCGTAAACTCTCTACGTAATTTAAACGTTCTGACACTACGTGTAATATACGGTCGCATATTTAAAACTTTTCAACAAGATGATGTAATACCCGGGGGTCCCGCTAAGTCAGAACCCCTTCAGTTCGTCTATATGTTTCTTGAAGAATAAGCGAAAGGACCTTGTCAATTTGAGATTTTCCACCCCTCCCAATGGAATCCATCTAGCATCTAGTACATCCCCACCAGGCTTCAGTTCTCCTCCTTTTGGTTCAACAAGAAACTGCAGCAAAACATAATGGTATTTGAAACCTCCTTTCTCATCCTTAAAGATGTTGTCAACCTCATCAATAGGCCTGTTATCCACAATTTCAATGTCTAAGCCACACTCCTCCTTAGCCTCCCGAACAGCAGCCGCTCTAACTCCCTCCCCAAGCTCCACAGCTCCACCAGGGATACTCCACTGACTCTTTCCCGGTTCAACACCCCTCTTCACCAAGACAATTCTGTCCTCATGAATGATGAGTGCTCCAACACCTATGATTGGTTGAGTGGGGTACTCTCGCTTCAAGTTGGAGCCTCTGACAGCGATTATGTTAATTAGTCTTACGCGTTAGACAGCTTTCTTTCCTTGAGAGCCTAGTCTGCAGTCACAACATCACGATTGAATCTTCTTTTTCTGGAGCACTTTCCTGAATGTTCCTTCGCAATTCTCGCATTTATAGAAGCCTATAGTCAATTGAAGTCTTTCACCAGTCTTACTCGGTCTTCCAGCCATCTTCCATGTCTTAGCAGGGTTCGTGGGAGTCCTACATTTGGGGCATTCCGCTGTGTGGGGGGCAATTATGACGCTCAATAAATCTCTTCTAAGGTCTTCGCCAACGTTGTATATCTTCTCGATTCTCTCAGCTAGTTGTGTTTCCTTGAAGACTTCTCGAACCCATCGGGCAAAATCTCCTCTTTTCTGGTGAAACTCAAGAGAAGGAACTGGAATCTTTCTCATTTTCTCCCAGAACTCTTCTAGGCTGAAGGCGTTCTCAAAGAGAGGTCTGCCGACCTCATTGTAGAAGTAGAATCCCCTTTCACGAGCAACCATTCTGGGTAGTTTCGGAGGAAGATTCAACTCAGGTAGTTCTCCATGCTCCTGGCTATACTCATCCAGAATCTCTCTCACTCTTTCTTCCCAGTTTGATGTAGGCTCTCTCCTGTAGTATCTGGTTTCGCCTTTACGAGGATCATCAGAAAAGCCTGTTTCCAAGTGATGAGCGAAGGTTTCTCGAAGATTTGCTCCTCCGCCGACATAGATTAGAGTTCTATCTTCGTTATAGAGGGCGTAGACCCCAGCCTCATCTCGAACTTGCTTCGCTCTCTCTCCCCACACGTACAGTTTTCCTGAAAGTGGCATTTTCTCACTCAAGATAGATGTATTGTAGGACCACATTTATGAAGTCTTTGGCGCTTTGCCATGCCTACACACTCAATTCAAGCTTAAGAGGCGGCAAAACCTATTTGGTTGCAGAGCAATCTGTGATGAAGCAGGAAGGAGAACGTATGCGTGCATGCGTGCGCAACAAGTAATCGCTGTGACCCATAGCAAGGCATTCGCAGAAAAGGCGGAGCACGTTATACGTGTAGAAAAGGAGGTCGGTGTAAGTAGGGTCTCTGTGGAAAGATGACGCTCTTCATTCCCCCTCTTCGGTTTTCTCTTCCTCTTTTAGAGTTTCCCGCACGACGGTCAGAGGAGGAGGTGTGGAGGCCATGGCCCAGCCGATCCAGGCTACAATGAAAAGGAACGAGTAGACGATGATTCCGACTGGAATAATCAGCGCCCATTCGCTAAGCGGTTTTCCAAGCATTGTTGCATCCGGCAGAAAGATCCAAGATAAGAGCCAAAAGAAGTATCCAATCATAGAGAGCACACTGACGGCGAACATGAGTATGCCCAGGCTCTTGTCCCGCATAGATAGTCCTCTCCTGAAGAGGTTGAGATACACTTAACTTAAACTCTTCGGATGTGAGTTGTCGGAAAATATTTAAGTTCATATCCCCGAATGGCTACGAGTGGAGGACAATATGAGATCAGATTATGCATTGTACATCGTCGCCATAATATGCTTCATCCTAGCAACTATCACCTTCGCTACCAATAGCACTGGTTATCTGTTAATGGAACCGCTAATCAGCACGATCACTATAGCCGCCTTAGTCATCTTAAGCATAATCTCCGCAGGAGCAGGCTACCTAATAAGACCAGAAGAGATCATGCTTGCTCCGCCACAGCATCCGCCTCCAAAAAACCCATCAGAAGCATCCAGAACAACGATGATTTATCCGCCGAAGACTGCGCTGGCACCACCTTTCAACATCATGCAAATCAGGGGTATCGGCCCAATGAGGGCGGAACAGCTTAGAGCCCTTGGAATAAATACTGTCCAAGATTTGGCTGAGACCACAGCAGCCACACTAGCGGATAAGACAGAACTTTCGCCCAAAATAATCCGCAAGTGGATCATAGAAGCAAAGAGGCTGATTAGAGAAACCTCTTAACCCCAGCATTGCCAGCGCTTGATATTCTATTACTAGAATCAAAACCATTTGTTTTGTCCCATATCTATGCACAGCATGCATTCTGGGGAATAGTGAAAAAGCGCTTCTGAGGGCATCCAACTTGGAAACAAACGAAGAACTCGCAAGAATCATTTTGAACCCTAAGACAATGCAGATCTTGGACATCACCCTTTATGGGAAAAATCTTCGATTCAAGTGCATACGATGCGCTACTTTCTGCTGCAAGCTAGGCGGACCAAAGCTCACAAAGAAAGATGCTCTATGTATAGAACAGGTGGGCTATACCAAAGAAGAATTTCTTACACCTTTTAGAAAGGAATCGGACAATTCATCTACATTTCTTGGAGGTCTGAGAAGTAATGAAGAGGGATCATGCATATTCTTGACGTTCAACTTAGAGGAAGGCAACTATGAATGTTCAATCTACAATTCTAGACCATCACTCTGTAAGCTTTACCCTTTCGATTTTAGCAAGACATGTTCCCAGTCCATCACTATAAGGCTTATTCCCTGCTGCAGAGGTCTGAACAATCCTGATGGTGAATTGGTGGATGACAGATTCATTATTAACTCGTTATTTGATCCCATTTCTGATTTCATGCTTTGACAGGTAACATCTACAAAGAAACGACTTAAGAGAGTAGAGCGGACTATGAGGATTGACGTGAAAGCCGTATCTCTTATTGCCATCTTCGCAGCCCTCGGAGTGATTTGCGACATGGTGATAACACCTGGTTTCTCGGCAGGAGTCTGGATTGGATGGGTTTTCATAATCAGCCCGATAGCCGGAATCGTGCTTGGTCCCTACAACGGGTTCGTCTCGACCTTGATAGCTGTTATAATTGGACACTCGCTCTTTCCAAGGGGAACGATATACGAAATCATTTTCGCGCTAGGAGCACCGGTCAGCTCCTTGATTTCAGGATTCGCGTTTAGGGGACAGTTGAAAAGAGTATTTGCCTACTACACCGTTATGCTCGGAAGCTATTTTGCCACGCCCATCTCCAGACGTTTGCCAATCTGGGGGATGTGGGATTGTTATGTTGCTTATGCCCTCCTCATAGTTTTGTGTGTCATTCTGATCACGCGGGGATTAGACGAAATCAAGCGAATGTCCCCATACGCGGTAAGCGCATTTATTGGCCTTGAGGCGGATGTTCTCCTGAGGATCTTTGTATTGGTGCCATGCCACGGCTACCAGTTCTTCTTCGGGTGGACACCGGAATCTCTAGCCGCCATATGGACCGTTCCAGCACCCATAATCACCCCCTTCAAGGTGTTGTTATCCACTTTTGTTGTGACGTTGATTGCTCCACAAATCAGACGTATCATCAGAGACTCAAACGTCTACTAGAGTTGGTCTGTCAATAGGGGGTCTATTAGCTGGGTATGTACTCACAAGAGTCACGGATGACTTCTGCTGTCTCACTTGCCTTTTGCAATAAGTAGTCTCTGTTCGGACCTCCCATTGTAAGAGAGCAGAGTGGTTCACCTTCCTCTATAACGACTCCATGCAGGGGAATATCACGAACTCCTCTAAAGGTGCTCAAATCAGGTGCGACCAACCGCTGTGGGGCGAAGAGGATAAATCGAGCGCAGAAAGCAAAGGGTTCTTTCCAATTCTCTGGAAGAACTCCTTGAACACAAGCTTTCTCATGGGCTGTTACAAGGTTTATTCCGAGAACTCTCTCTACACATTCTATTGTTCCCTGAAATCGTGGGTTCACTTCAATAACGTAGGATGTACCTTCTTCGGAAATGACAAGATCTACGCCGTTGGCCCCGATAAGATTGAAGCGCTTAGCAACTTTCTCAACAATGCTTTCACACTCGCCAACAATCTCTCTAGAAGCCAAGAGAGGAACAATGTTCCCACAGTAGCCGAAAGGCTCTCTTTGTCCAAATTTCTGCATTCCAATGAGCTGTTCATTCAGTGTCAGAATAGCTACTCTGTTGATAGAGGAGAGCAAGGATACGCTTGTGCATGTTCCGGGGATGTACTCTTGGATCAAGACCTTCTTATCCATGAAAGAAGCCTCTCTGAAGGCAAGATTCAATTCCCAAGAATCTTCAACTTTTCTCACGCCGACACCACCGAATCCTTTCCAGGGTTTGATAATGATTGGATACCCTATATCCCTCGCTTCTTCTCTTGCTTCTTCAAGGTCTTCTACGGCCGCTGTTTCGGGGTGAGATACTCCTAGACGATCCAGTTCATGAAAGAAACCTGTCTTATCTCGGATTCTCTTGATGACGCTGGGATGATTTCCGAGTATGGGGACTAGTTCGTTAAGCTCAAATAAGATGTCTGAAGAATCGTCTAAACCAGACGATAATAGTGCGGTGTCTATCTCGTATCTTTTCAGGAGGTCTTTCGTCAATTGCAAAAGCTTTTCAGGGCTGAAATCGCTACTTAGGTGCCCACAACTCCTCCCCAATCTCTGTTTGACGATTGACAAACTCTTTCGACATTCGCGTCTCAGGTCACGATCCCCAAAGTGGTCCACAGCGAAGACTTGATACCCTGCTCTCTTCGCGGAGGTTGCCAAAGAAACGCTGTCCACTCCTATCACTAAGAGATGGCGAGAATCGGGAATTTCAGTTTCAGTCAATGAATAACCTCTGCGATTCTTTAAATAATAATTGTGATTATCTTCATATCTCCCTAATTTCGTGTTTGCTTTCTGAGTTACAGAAGTCTCTCAAATAAACGTATTATTTGTGGATTAGAAAAAGGCGACACTACGATGCGGAAGACTGAAAAATCATTAGCTTCTGAGGTGTGCAACATACATGCATTAAACGGGTGATGTAGAAGGTGACGTGCATGAAAATCTATGATTCAGAACTCGGAAGAGTAGGCTTCGCCGAGCGCTCTGAGGATGAGCCTTGCTCGAAACATAACCCTTCGGGCAAAGCAAGTCAGAATCAAAACCGGTACTTTCACACTCATCATCGCCCTCAAAGAGGTGACCCCTAGATTTTACCACGAACAAGAGTATACGCCCATAGAGATAGTTTCCTGTATGTAGAATCTCTCCCCTAAGGGAGAGGAACCCATTGTTCACGCTCACATCCCAGTCTCGACAAAGGAAGGAGAAGCTTTCGGCGGACATCTCCTACCTAGTTGCGCTGTCTCGGTGAATGCGTTGTTTCTTGTTGAGATCGCCAATTTGAGTTTGCGGAGAGTACATGATGAGAAAACGAAACCATACTTATTGGAGGGGCAAATCAACTATAACACGAATACTTCTCTTTTTGAAGCAATCGATATCTCAAGCATGGTATTTTGATCATAATTTGTTGATTCCAAATATTGATTTCCGCTTCATAATTGATTTTTACGCAAAATTGTCAGGTATTCTCAGATGCAAGATGAACACTGAACTCGAGGGGATTCAACGAAAGATTGCTAAGCTAAAAAGAGATGCCGAAGAACTTCGACGTCTCAAGTCAGCCTGTGATGATCTTAAGAAGCTCCGCAGATCCCTTGTCGAAACAGAATTCGATTAGGGCAAAAGCTGACTAATAATACTCTCGGATACACATGCAATACAAAGATCTCTAAGTATGAGTGTTTCAAAGGTCCTTTTCAAAGAAGAATAGGGGCGAGAAGAGATCAGCCTTTTGTTAATCCATACAAAAGCCCTGCTAAAAAACTGCCCATAAACAGCACACTAGACGCAAGGGGAACTACAAATGGACTGAAGGTGGCGACAAGCGTTGATACTGTCTCTACCAACACATTGGCATTCAAATCAATGACATTTACATAAGCCGAATAAGCAACTGAAAAGACGAAAACCGCAATGAACATCGCGAGTCTATAAACTTTTTTTACTGCGTATCCAACGAAGAAGCCACCGACACCCCCTATACCCAATGGAACAATCAAGGGAAAAATGGAGGGCAGGAATTCGCTCATCCTCAATCACCTGCGAAGCCAAAGCGCCATTTAACATGTTAACGAGAGATCACAGTTCCACAGCCTTTACAGTAGAAGAAGTTGCCTCTGACTTTCCTTTGCGTCGTCTTGTCGATCTTGTCCCTGCAACTAGGACACTCCATCTCTTTCTCTCCTTCTGCTTCACATTCTCCTAAAGAGGCTGTACTCTACTGGCTCGACATTGAAATTCGGACAGTCTTCACACCCATTCCCGCCTATGTTCTCCCGTCGGAGAGTGCAGTAGACTTCTTGTGACGCCCAGAGGGCATGCCTACAACCAATCAGCAGATTGCTGCCAATTCCTCTGATAAAATGCTTTACAGGCTTCTTTAGTCCCGATAACACATTAATCTGATGACCCATCCAAGCACCAGATGGGTGTATTGAAAAATCTGTTAAAATAAATTATGAATACAGAATCAAGAACTAAAAGCACTAATTCTTTATGTTGCACGGAGGATGCACATAGAGAGTTTCCGAAGACCTACCTCAATGGTTTCTCTTTCTTGCCGAGAACCAATTCCTTAAGGGAAACGCCGTTGACCATTATGACCTTCCAACGCACTCCGGGAATATCTCCCATACTCCTCCCGCGAGAGCCACCGATTCCCTCGATTATCACCTCATCATGTTCATCAATAACATTTAAGGCACCATCACCTGGAAGAAAAGCTGTGACGAGTCTACCATTCTTGATAAGTTGAGTTCTCACACACTTTCGAATCGCGCTGTTGGGCTGCTTACTTTCAACCCCAACTTTCTCTAGTACTATGCCTCGTGCCATGGGCGCACCCTCCATGGGATCGGATTTAACATCAAGTCTGAGCGTTCGACGTTTGTAGTAGATATCGCTCCACCTGAGTTTCTTCCTTTTCTTATGCAGTTGTCTCGCAGCGAACTCGCCCTTCGGTGATTTGGACCCCATATTGTCTTCCTCAGTCACATGATGCTAACGTGTTGTATCTGGAAATATCTTTTGGCCAAGAATCGGATTCGTTCGGCGTTTCTTCCATTTTTGCCAATAGCAACTCCTTTGTCTTTGGGATTTACAGCAACCACGGCAATACTCTTTCCATCAGGCCGCTCAGTTATGCGGATTTCTTTCACTCTAGCCGGCTTCAAGGCATTTTTGATGAATTGAGCGGGATTCTCCGAGTGCTCGATTATTTCATGCCTTTTCCCCGTCATTTTTTCCAAGAGATGGATGTTCTTGCCCCGTCTACCTATCGCTATTCCCACTTCTCCCTTCTTCACAACAAAGATTATTCGGTTGAGTACGTCGTCAACTATACAATCTTTGACGATAGCGCCCGTTATGCTTTCGAATAGGGCTATGTGGCGCATTTCTCGGCCGGTTAGCTTTATTCCGCTAGACATTCGTTGCCTCCGAGAGCTTGAGTATATCTGAGTCCCCAGGGTCTCTTAATGTTAATACCGAAACCACGAAGGGTTTTCCGCACGCTGCGCCCATGTCCCTGCTGGTTCCGTTGTAAGCAATCAACGGAATGTCTGAAAGTCTACAGTAGTATTCTATATCTTCTCGGGTTCTCTGTGGACAGTTTGCCGCTACGATTATGAGTTTGGCCTTTCCTGCCTTGACACTTTCTATGGTGCTCTTAGCTCCCATGAGAACCTTTCCGGTTCTCATAGCTGTTGCAATGGCTTTGTTGAAATCGATCATTCCGTCTCCTCTCGAGGTGTTCTTGACATGTAAAGGTCGACTAAACCCGTGCCAATTGGTATAGACTGCCCAACTATAACGTTTTCCGTTACTCCGTTCAGCGAATCACTCTCGCCCTTTATAGCGGCTTCGACTATGTTTGGAACCGTGATCTCGAAGGCCGCTCTTGCAAGAACACTGGCTTTCTCTCCGCTGATTCCATGTCTTCCTATTTGCCGTACCTCACCTGTCGCGGTCATAATGTCGGAGACTAGCATGACATGCCTAACATCTACGTCGAGACCTTGTTCTTCGAGCACGCCGAGGGCTTCCTTGATTATGAGGGTTCTGGCAGCTTCAACTCCAAGGCTTTCAGCCGTCTCATGTATGTGATTGGTGAATGTCCTTTTTGGGTCCACGCCACGAACTCCAAGGACCTTTGATAGGTTGGAACCATCTGTTCTTATTACCCACTCTCTCCCTTCTTCGGCGACTAGAACTCTGCTTATGTCGGCTAGCCCTTTGACAAGATATGTGGAGAGTTTGTCAAGCAATTTCTTAGCATCTTTTGCCTTTTCTGGCTTGATTTTTAGTTGGTCATCACCAATCCACATCGTACATTTGGGTAGGCGCAACTTCTCGAGTTCAGCAGGCGAAATTCCTCGATCTCTCATCATTGTCAGATCAAGCTTTATATTAACCTCTTCCTTCTCGGGGTCTATGTACGTGGCTTTGGAGATATCCTTAATGGTTGTACAAATGATATCCCGTGCAACCTCGGTGGCTTTCTTCTCGCTCTTCCGGTGCTCCCTGTCAAGGTAGACGTTCATAATCGGTGTAGAAGGGGTTCGTCGAGCGTCCACTATCTCAATGAGGCGGGGCAACCCGAGGGTTACGTTCTGCTCCCTTACCCCCGCGTAGTGGAACGTTCGAAGGGTCATCTGAGTACCCGGTTCGCCTATAGACTGCGCTGCTACTATTCCAACAGCCTCTCCGGGCTCCACAAGAGATTGTTTATAGTTCTCTAAGGTCAGATGGACTGTTTCATCCACGCCATCTTTGGTCAACTGGGCTTTGCCTAACTTTCTCGCCAGTTCTATGCCGAGAATATGTGTGAGCTTGTCTTTGGTCTCCTCGACACGTTTCTTGATGTATTCTTTTGATGTAGGTTCACCTCCTCCCTTCGCGATTCTCATTTGCTCAATAAGTCTGTCGACATTCACAGCCTTTCCATGATCGCTTTTCGCTGGATCCACCCCATCTTCCCCATATCTGAATTGGATTATGTCACCAACGGAATTTCGAACCGTCCCATCGTATTCTATGCGCAGATGTTCCAAGGCGTTGATTAGCCGTCTCTGCATATACCCACTTTGCTGTGTTCGCACCGCCGTGTCTACCAGCCCTTCCCGTCCCCCCATGGCATGAAAGAAGAACTCAACGGGGTCCAGACCTTCCCTATAACAAGAATACACAAAACCTCTAGCCTTTGGAGTGGAGTCTTCCAGCTCAAAGTGCGGCAGAGCCCGATTGATGTACCCCCGCAGAATTCTTTTTCCCCTCACAGACTGTTGGCCAACACACGCCGTCATTTGGCCGATATTGAGACTAGATCCTCTTGCCCCACTCCTAGTCATGACCATACCTGAATTGCCTATATCAAAATCTTGGTCTGCAGCTTCTCCCGCTTTATCTCTAGCATTGGCTAGCTCGTTCATCACGTAGATTTCAAAAGATTCGATGAGAGTCTGACCCGGCAACCTCTGCAAGGTTCCATCCTTAAATTTCTCTATAAGCTCTTGTATTCGCTCTTCTGCGCCTTGTATGATTCTTCTTATTTTTCGCTGAGCAGAACGGGATAATTCAAGTTCGTCGAAAGAGTATGTGAACCCATGCATGGTGATAAAAAGCTTGAGAAGCTGTAAGATCTGATTTAGGAATCTGCGTCCAGCAGAGGGCCCATAGTCCTTTATTATTTGATGGAGGAGACTCTCTGATTGCTCAGCTCCGATAGAACTTCTGTCTATTATGCCATGCTTCAAAACCCCGTTTTCCACAACTACGTAAGCGTCATAAGGGCAATTCTCGCGCTTGCAATGAACACATCCTGGGCAAACGCTAGCCTTTGACGCATAGTTTACTCCATTGGGAATAAAGAGGCTGAATATCTGCTTTCCAGTCCAGCGAGGCTTAGGCTTCTTGACCTGAGGCTCAGGAAAGGGACCTTCATATTGTGCCGCCGTTAGGAGTCTGCAAACCTGCTCTCTATTGAGACGGGTGGACCTTTGGGTGAAAAGGTACGCGGTAGTTATGAAGTCCCTGATTGCGCCGATGATTGGTCCGCCGAATTTGGGTGAGAGAATCTGATCTTGTACCTGCATGAGGAGTCGCGCTTCTGTCTGGGCTTCCTCGCTTTGCGGCACGTGAAGATTCATCTCGTCTCCGTCAAAATCAGCGTTGTACGGAGGGCAGACGCTGAGATGTAAACGGAAGGTCCTGTGAGGTAATACTCGCACATAGTGTGCCATAATAGACATCCGATGGAGGGATGGCTGCCTATTGAAGATGGCGATGTCGCCATCTGTGAGATGACGCTCCACGATGAACCCGGGTTCCAGAGCCTCAGCAACTTTTTCTCGGTCCATAACAAATTCGAGTCTGACACGTTTGTCATCGCGTCTAACCACGTAAAGCGCACCGGGATACCTCTCGGGGCCGTTGGCAACCAGCTTCTGCATATTGTCAAGGTTCCACTCGGTAACCTTCTCAGGCAACGAAAGCCGCATGGCAACATCGATTGGAACTCCGACTTCGCTTATGTCTATGTTTGGATCTGGAGAAATCACTGTGCGTGCGGAGAAGTCTACTCTTTTTCCAGAAAGGTTGCTCCTGAATCTCCCTTCCTTGCCTTTGAGGCGCTGGGATAGGGTTTTCAGTGCTCTTCCAGAGCGATGTCTAGCTGGTGGAATTCCTGAAGATTGATTGTTGAAATAGGTGGTCACATGATACTGCAGAAGTTCTGACAAATCTTGGATAATGAGAGTTGGGGCTCCTGCCTCCATGTTTTCCTTTAACCTCTGGTTAATGCGGATGATGTCGACAAGTTTATGGGTTAGATCATCCTCGGATCGAATGCCAGATTCCAATGTTATAGAAGGCCTGACATAGACCGGAGGAACAGTTAGAACCTGTAGAATCATCCATTCTGGTCGAGCGTTATCTGGGTCAAAACCGAATAGTTCAAGGTCTTCATCGAGTATGCGTTCAAGCCGTTCGCGAATTATGCTTGGTGTTAGTCGTTGCGCACCTTCCTCCATAATCTCGTGAAAAGTTGTGGGTTTTGTGAAGCCTATCTTGTATTGTGGTGTACCGCAATGAGGGCACTCTTTGTTTCTTGCCAATTGTAACACTTGTTTGTATACATTGTCCGGCACGATTCCTCTTAACTTGCGAGCGCGCTTGATTCTAGCGTTGATTCTGGCTACTTGATCCGTGGATAGTAAGATGCGCCCACAATTTCTGCATGTGGCCCTGAGAAGGTTGTAAATCATTTTTGTGAATTCTACATGGATTATTGGAACCGCCAGTTCAACGTGGCCAAAGTGTCCCGGACATCTTATCGCGGTGTTGCCACAGGTTTTGCATCGTTGCCTCGGCTCTAGTGTTCCTAATCGACCGTCCATGAGCCCTGTTATGATGGGGGCTCCGTCTTCATCATACGTGTCGGCGGTCTGTATCTCTGCTACTGATAGTCTCCGCACCTCCTGGGGAGAGATTATTCCGAAGCTAATTTTGTCCACTATTTTGTTAACAGTTTCTTCCTTCACCATTCTACGCTCTCTCCTTTAATCTTAGCCTGGGTGCTATGGACAGGCTCATCATTTCTTGTAAAAGAAGTTTGAAGGCGTAGGAGACTGTTACTGGGGATATCTCGGCTTTGTCCTCGCAAAGTCGGCATACGTACTTGCGTTGCTTGCTGTCGTAGTATGCGATGTAGCCACACCGTTCGCACACGTAGAGGAAATATTTGTCAGATTCTTCAAGCAGGCGATCTCGCAAGAGCATGGCGGCGCCGTGTCCAATCAGGCAGTCTCTCTCCATCTCACCGAAACGCAGTCCACCGCCTCTCGCTCTCCCCTCAGTCGGTTGTCGCGTGAGCATTTGAACTTGTCCTCGTGCCCTAGCGTGAATCTTGTCCCTTACCATGTGATGGAGTTTCTGGTAATACACTACTCCAATGAAGACATCGGCAACGAACTTCCCGCCTGTGATTCCATTGTAAAGGACATCCCGGCCCGTGTGACTGAACCCCAGTTCTATTAATGCTTTTTTAAGAGCTTCCGGGTTTTCGCTTATGAAGGGCGTTCCGTCGGCTGCTCTTCCCCTAGCTACGGCAACCTTTCCAGCCATGGATTCTAGGAACTGACCAATGGTCATTCTTGAAGGGATAGCATGGGGGTTAATTATAATGTCGGGAACAACGCCATCTGTGCTGAACGGCATATCTTCTTGTGGTACAATCATTCCTATTACGCCCTTCTGACCATGACGTGAAGCGAATTTGTCACCCAGCTCCGGAATACGTTGATTACGCATCCTAACCTTCACGAGTTTGCTTCCTTCATTTGTCTGGGTGATGAATATATCGTTCACTATGCCATCTTCAGCATGCCTAACGTCGACTGACGTGTCTCTCATCGCTGGGCCTTTGACCTCAAACTCCTTGTATTCCTCAAGGAATCGAGGAGGGCTGGTTCTTCCAATAAGAAGGTCGCCACCCGTCGTTTCGGATTCCAGACTTACTATTCCGTCGGCTTCAAGTAGGCGGTAATATGGTTCGCCCCTGTAACCTCGAGTACCCGGTTCTGGTGCGGCAAATCTGTCTCTCATGCCTCCTGGGTATTGGCGACACTCTGCACTGTAAATTCGGTAGAATGTAGAACGAAGCAAGCCGCGTTCAATGGAAGCCTTATTGAAGACGAGGGCATCTTCCATGTTGTATCCTTCAAAAGATATAATCGCGACAACACAGTTTTGCCCGGAGGGTCTGAGGTTATATCCCAATATGTCCATAGGTTTTGTCTTGACTAAAGGCGTCTGTGGATAGTGTAGAAGGTGGGAACGGGCGTCGGTGCGGTAGAGGAAGTTTGTAGAGTGTACTCCGAGGGCTTGCTTGGCCATGGCCGCCTCATAGGAGTTGCGTGGTGATTGGTTATGTTCTGCATAAGGGATAAGGGAGGCACATATTCCAAGAATCGTGTATGGTGCGATCTCAATATGGGTGTGCTCAGAGGCGGCTTCTTCAGGGTCCATAGCCACCAAAACGTTTTCTTCTTCTTCCGCGTCTATATACTCAACGATGCCTTGGTTCACAAAATCGTCCCAGGTCCATTCTCCAGAACGAAGTTTTTCGATATGCTCGAGTTGAAGCTTCGGTGTGCCGTCTTCAGCTATTATGAGGGGGCGACGTACCCTTCCTTGATCGCAATTGACATACATTTCCTCTTTTATGCCATGAATCTTTGAGAAATACGCAAAATTGACCTCTGGAGAGATCTTGCCTCTTCTACGCTTATTCCTCAGTTCGGTGACCAACTCCTGTGGCGACATTGAAAAGCCGATGGGACAGCCATCCACAAAGACTTTGGCACCAGAGACTCGTATGTTTTCGTCTGCCTCTTGAACAGGGATTACACCCATCCGGTAGAGGATTTGCCTGACTTTCTCCGAGTCCGTGCCTACCGAGATGTTGGCGGCTAGGGCAAGGTTCTTCACCAGGCCACAGTTGGAACCCTCAGGAGTCTCATTAGGGCATAATCTTCCCCAGTGAGTTGGGTGTAGGTCCCTTGCCTCAAAGTTTGGTTGGCTGCGGCTGAGTGGTGATTGCAGCCTCCTTAGGTGACTTAGTGTAGAAATCCTATTTGTTCTATCAAGAAGCTGGGTAACCCCTACACGTCCACGCCTCCAATTGCCCGTGGCCAAGGCGTGTTTAAGTCGATCAGAGATTATTCCAGGGCGGACAGCTGCGGAGATTGTGATTGTGGATCGCTTAAGTCCCATTCGTTCAAGTTGATATTTTACGTCTCGACATAGACTTCTAAAAGCTATCCTAAAAAGGTCGGAGAGCAGAGGACCCGCAAGTTTTAGGCGTTTATTCTTGAAGTGGTCCTTGTCGTCGGGTTTTCGTCTCCCAAGCTTTAATTCAATAACTCGCGAGGCCATCTCACCGAGGAAGAAGGCTTTCTCCCCACGCTCTTCTTTGCTACGCCCAACATGAGGGAGGAAATTCCGGTCGAGAATGGTCTCAGCCCTTCTTCTTCGGTACTCCTCCACTTGGCCGTGGGCTACACGATTTCCGATATACATTATGGCCTCTTTGAGAGTATCAAAGCCACTTGCCTTCTCAAATGACAATTCAAGTTCGCTTTGTACACTTTTCTGTGGAGAGACAGTGTCAGCGATTTCCTTGTCCGACTCCAGTCCTAGAGCGCGCATCAGGATAACAAATGGTATCTCGGTCGGTACCCCTGGCATCGAGACGTAGATGGCGCCATCTCCTTTTACTCGCAGCTGGATTCTGGCTCTGAACCCGACCGTCGTCGAGAATATCTTTGCCTGATAAACTGGTCTTGTCCCATGCGTATCGATGTCAACGAGGACTCGGTTTGGGGCTAGGTCTTCTAAGGCGACGATGACTCTTTCGGAGCCGTTTATCATGAAGTAACCTCCAGGATCGTTTGGGTCCTCTCCGTGCTCGATTAGCTCTTCGAGGAGCAGCTCAGAGAGAAAGCATAGTTTTGACTTCAGCATCACTGGAAAATTACCCATGGGGACTAGCTCAGTTTCTAGTTCTCTTCCGTCGATCACCGGGGTCATTTCTAGGGACAATGGTGCTGCGTAAGTTAGGTTTCGGAATCGAGCTTCCATGGGGTATATTTCGTGTTTTGTGCCGTCCACCTCTGTGATGCATGGGCCTGTTATCCTTGATTGAGGGTCAATTATCCAAAGTTGACCTAGTTTTATCTTGTAGGGGCTTTCAGGGATTTCTATGTCGATCTCCCCAATTTCGCCTATCACTTCTTGTAGTCCGCTTTCGATGAATTCGTTGTATGAGTCGAGGTGTTGTTTCACGAGACCTTTCTCTTTGAAGAACGATTTCTGAAGCAGCAGCAAATCGTCATCTGAAATTTCCAAATCCAATCTGAACCTCCAAAATAACATCTACCAGAATAAGTATATCAAGGGCAACGGTGAACTTCCGCTCAATCGTGGGATTTTTCCTCCAACGGGTCGGTCATCCGACCCGAAAACGGGTCTCCAAGGATGCTTCCTATGTTTTTTCTGGAAGCAACATCTTAAACCCTAATGCACATTAATAAACTTTGCTTTCAGAAGATTAAGATTGAGGAGGTGGTAGAGGAATGTTCTTGGTGTAGACAGATGAGAATCTAGCCTCCTCAAAGTGTATGGGCGGCTAATGGTCTTAGTGCTGTTTTGTCTTCTTGAATGAAAAATTTAAGTAGTTGCCATATGTTCTAGAGAATTTGATGCCCTGGTAGTATAGTCCGGTCTAGTATGAGCGGCTGTCGCCCGCTCGACCCGGGTTCAAATCCCGGCCAGGGCGCTTTTTCCCACCTGTGAATCAAAGAAATCATCTAGTTTTGATGTTCAAACGTCTTGTTAGCTTTTTCATCAGTTTGTTTGCGAATTCACAGAGATCATAATATGAATCTGGATGACATTCATGCATGTAAATGCGTGCGCACGAGGAGAACAAGAGCTAGAGTGGCGGGCCCGCCGGGAATTGAACCCGGGACCCCCGGGTTAAAAGCCCGGTGCTCTATCCTTGCTGAGCTACGGGCCCCGATGGTTAGATGAGGTGCTTGTGTATTATATTCGTTGCTTCTCTGTTGGGTGTCTCTAGTTATGTTAAGATTTATTGGTGGTGGCTAATAGGTGAATTTGTCTCCTCCAGTGAAGATGCGCTCAAGTGTGGCATTAAGGTTGATTAGCCCTTCATATGTTTTTGCCGAGACAGGTGTCAGAAGAAACCTCAACCCCAACCGATGGATGACATGCATCATGTCGCGACTCAGGAGGCGCCTCATCCCGCTTAATCTATCTTCAATTGCAGTCTCTAGCTTTTTAGGGTTGGCGGACCAGTCTACGATGAAATCTAAGTCTTTGGGTGAGAGGAGATCACACTTTGATAGCACATGTGTTTGGGGAATGAAGAAACGATTGTATAGAGCTGCAGATAGGAAGAGGTTCGAGACATAGTTGAGGGGATCGGCGGAGAAGACTGAGTCAAACAGATATACCACAGC
Organism: Candidatus Bathyarchaeota archaeon; assembly: GCA_020348365.1. Taxonomy (GTDB): domain Archaea; phylum Thermoproteota; class Bathyarchaeia; order Bathyarchaeales; family Bathyarchaeaceae. The sequence continues at coordinate 807,900 of CP070749.1, read as the reverse complement.
CTTCGGCTCTTTGGTCAATTCCTTGGCTATATATGGTCCACTGGCTCTGAAGGCGAAGAGCTCCATTTGGCCTGGGGTGTCGACGATGACGACGTCGGGCTTCTGGCTCTCTATCTCTCTTCCAAGTCTCTCCGCCTCCTCTGCGATTAGGTCCGCTGCCATTACGAGTGCGCCATTTGGTCCAAGTCGGTATTTTTCCATGATGCCTTCAACGCTTATGAAGTCACGAACGTCTACATCGGGTGTGTATGGTAGTGTGAAGGCGCCTGGATCTAGGCTTACGGCGATCACGTCTTGCTTCTGGGTCTTCAGCCAGTTTGTGAGAGATGCGGTGAGGAGCGATTTTCCTGAGCCCGCTGTTCCTATTAGGAAGATTATGAACATTTAATTCACCTATTGCT
>CP070749.1:792309-807399 GCA_020348365.1 Candidatus Bathyarchaeota archaeon | reverse complement strand
GGATATTTCAGAACCACGTCGTATCCCTTGCAGCATAGACCACATGCAAAACAATTCCAGGAGTTGACGTGTCTCCATGGGACGGGCTTCATAAGTATCATCCATTTAGACGAAGAAAGGCTACTCATCTTTAATTTTTGTGTTTCTCCAGCGATGACTCTAGAGCTCTGTTTCTTCCAATTTACTGTCACAGCCTATATGTAGATTTTGGGACATATGTCGTGTTCAGTAATATATCGCTTCATGAAAGCATGGATATATTGTGATATCATATATGATTACTGGGTGGACACGTGCATGCGTGAGGAGGTAACCCTCAGGCAATACATTAAACTGGCAAAAATGATTAGAGAAAAGTATGAAGAAGAGAAGGCAGCTCACTGACAGAATCTTGTTTTCCTATTCTAACTCATTAATTCTAGCTGGTCATCTCTCATACACATAAAGCGTGTGAGATGGATATCCCAATCTCGGATTCTCACAGAACTTGTCGATTCTAGCTGGCTTCCAACCCAGAACCTCATAGTCGTGGGACACAACTCTGGTTCCATGTTTGAGCTCACTCTCTAGCTTCGGTTTGACCTTTTCATTCGCACTGGTAGTCAAATAAAGGGTGACCACGTCGGCAGACCTCAAATCAGCCTTGAAGAGATCGCTCTGCATGATCCTAACCCTGTTGTCGAGGCCCAGTTCAGAGACCCTCTCATAGGCCTTCTTCACCAAGTCCTCCCTCAACTCAACCCCCACCGCCTTTGCTCCAAACTCCTGAGCAGCCATGATCACTATCCGCCCATCACCACAACCCAGATCATAGACAAGCTCATCCGGCTTCAACTCAGAGAGAACGAGCATATGTCGAATCACTGGAAGGGGCGAGGCAACATACGGCGCAATAAACAAACAATATTCCTCTCCCGACCCCTTTCACGCCACCCGCTTATTTCCTTTTCGAAGATCTGTAACTGGTGGCTACGCTGAATCTTCTCTAAGTCTTCTCGTGGCTTCCCAATCAATCTGTTTGGTCTCTGGATTCATGACCACTCCATAATCCTTCCGGGCAGAACCTCTGGAGACCAGCCCGTTGACCACGTCTCTAGAAACCTCTTCTGGGCTGCGCTCTAGCGGGTTTCCATAGCCGCCTCCGCCAGGCGTTCTGGCAACGAAAACGTCACCCTTCTTCATTTTCACTGTGCATTTCGGCTTCAACCGGATTTCTGTGCCGTCAGGCTTGAGGATGAGGAACTCTCCTTTCATTCCGGATTTGCCGCCATAAAGACCCCACGGAGCTAGCCTTGTTCGTTCGGCGAGAATAGAGAGTGTGGCTGATGGACTGAGTAGCTTCCAGCTTCTTTCTACACCTACTCCGCCTCTCCACTTGCCGGCGCCGCCGCTGTCAATTCTTAACTCGTATCTTAGGAATCGCATGGGATATACTCCTTCGATAGCTTCTATGGGGGTGTTCATAGTGTTGGTCATGTGTGTGTGCACTCCATCCACACCATCTAATCCCTTTCTGCCGCCGAAGCCCCCAGCGATGGTCTCGTAGAAAGTCCAAGGTCCTCCAGTTTCTGCATCAGTTCCACCAGCAGCAACATTGTTCATTGTTCCTTGGCAAGCAGCGCAAACCTTCTCCGGAACAATCTGTGCGAAAGCCTTCAGCAAGGCATCTACATTTCTTTGGGAAGTTTCCACGTTCCCTCCAGCCACAGGAGCAGGATGAATCGGGTTAACTACGGTGCCCTTTGGTGCATAGACTTCCACCGGCCTGTAGCCTCCGTCATTCATAGGTATAGAGGGGTCGGTGAGGCAACGTAGTACGTAGTAGACGCCAGAAAGAGTGACTCCGAAAACCGCGTTTACCGGTCCTTCTGCCTGTCCGCTTGTACCTGTATAATCAATTTTCAACCCGTCTTTCCGCACAGTGACAGCAACCTTGATTTTCACTAACTCATCGGTTACTCCTGTGCTTTCGAGGTAGTCTTCTGCTTCATATCGGCCTTCAGGCATCTTCTCTATCTCCTTTCGCATCATTCTCTCTGAGTAGTCCATCACTTGCGTCATTGTTTCCCTCAAAACTTCAATGCCGTATTTCTCAGCCAAGCCTTTCATCCGGCGTTCACCCAGAAGGTTGGCGGCTACCTGAGCCCGTATGTCTCCCAGGCGAACTTCTGGTGTTCGGATATTGCTCATTATGAGTGCTGAGAGTTCTCTGTCGACTTCTCCGCATTTCACAAACCTGACCGGAGGAATAATAATGCCCTCTTGATATAGTTCTGTGGCGTCGCCTGCCATGCTTCCCGGAGCCTTTCCGCCCACATCAGAGTGATGCGCCTTATTGGCTGCATAACCGATGACTTCTTCTTCGCTGAAGATTGGCGCGATGAGAGTTATGTCTGGTAGATGAGTTCCGCTTATGTATGGATCATTAAACAAGAGCATGTCGCCCTTTTCCAATAATCCCTCAAAATGGTCCAACCCTTCTCTAACAGCCCAGCCCATTGAGCCAAGATGTACAGGGATGTGTTCTGCCTGCGCCTCTAACCTTTTCTGATGGTCAAAGAGGGTGCAGGAGAAGTCCATCCTCTCTTTGATGTTTGGGGAGTATGCGGAGTTCCGTAGGGCGATTCCCATTTCCTCCGCAGCATAGATTAGAGCGCCCTTAATCACTTCCACCGTCACTAGGTCAACCATTAATTGCTAACCTCCTTCTGTAGCTCTCAGAATGATATTTCCAAATCTATCCACCTCAGCTTCCCAGCCCGGATATATCACGGTAGTGGCGTCATATTGCTCGACCACCATAGGACCGGAGAGAAAATTCCCGCACTTCAATCTCTCCCTAAGGTAGACTGGAGTTTCCTCAAAACCACCAGGTCTTTCAAAGAACACGCTGCGCTTGGTCAAAAGGGCTTCCTTTGGAGGCTTCTTTCCACACGACCTCTGTTCTTTCATTTTTGGCTTTTTTACTAGGCCAACAGCTGTTAACCGCGCATTAACTATTTCAACTGGCGCTTCCTCTCTGGCATAGCCGTGGATGGCTTCATGTTTTCGGTGATAACCCTTCAAAGCTTGTTGGAGGCTTCGATCGGTTAGCGGAACAGATGCGGGAATGGTGAGTTCGTAGCCTTGCCCAAAATATCGCATATCTAGCTGGCGCAAAAACTGCATATTCTCTGGTTTAACTCCCTGAGCTGCCAAGGTCTCTTCTCCTCTTCTTTGAAGCATGCCGAATGTTTCCTCCAAGTCGTGACATTCGATTTTCTCCGTTGTTGCCATGATGGCTTGCACAAAGTTGCAGGTGAAGTTGGCAGTTAACAAACCATAAGCTGAAAACAATCCTGGGCTGGGAGGCACCACAATCTTGGAGATATGTAGCTCTTCAGCGAGAGCACATGTATGCATTGGTCCCGCCCCACCAAAAGATGTTAAGGTGAATCTCCTCGGGTCGTAGCCACGTTCCACGGAGACGATTCTTAAGATTTTGGCCATCTGCGAGTTCACGATCTTAATGATTCCGGCTGCTGCTTCCACCAGTTCGAGACCAATCTTTTCGCAAATCTCCTTTTCTATGGCTTTTCTGGCCAAGTCGCCAAACAGACGCATTCTCCCTCCGAGCATGTGGTTGGGGTTAAGTCTACCGAGTAGCAGGTTGGCGTCCGTTACGGTTGGTTCTTCTCCCCCTTTTGCGTAGCAGGCTGGACCTGGATCGGCCCCCGCGCTAATAGGGCCGACTCTCAAAACTCCGCCAGTATCCGACCAAGCGATGGTGCCTCCTCCCGCGCTACATTCCGCGAGGTCAATAGAGGGAAATCGAACAGGGTAACCACTTCCCTTGATGATTCTTCCGCTGTGAATCTTTCCAGCGACTTCGTATTCCATAGCAAGCTCCGGCTTCCCTCCTTGAACAGTCCCCGCTTTGGCGGTCGTTCCACCCATATCGAAACTTAGCACGTTCTTGATGCCAAGTCTTTCTCCGTAGAAAGAGGATGCTAAGACACCAGCTGCTGGCCCCGACTCGACAATGCTCACCGGTTTCTCAACCACTGCTTCTCTTGTGGCCAGCCCAGCGTCTGATCGCATTACGCAAAGTGGAGCGTTTACACCAATCTTTCGAACTTTACTGGCTAGGTTGTTTAAGTACACTGAGACAATCGGTATGAGGCAAGCATTCACCACCGTGGTGCTTGTTCTCTCGTATTCACGGTGTTCTGGAGCTACATTCGAGGATGAAGACACTGAGATTTCTGGAAATGCCTCGTTGAGTGTTTTCTCGACTTCTCGTTCATGCTTCGGGTTCATATAGGAAAACAGCAATGCCACCGCAACAGCTTTGACCGCTCTTTGTTTCAACTCTTCAGCGAGAGCATGTACGTCCTTCTTGTTCAAGGATTCCAGAACCTCACCCCTAGCGCTTAAACGCTCATTGACTTCATATCTGAGTTGACGCGGGATTAGGGTTCGAGGTTTTTGAATAGAAAGGTTATACAGTTCATGTCGGCGCTGTCTCCCGATTTCTAATATATCTCGGAAGCCCTTTGTGGACACCGATGCAACCCTCGGAATTTCAAGCCCCAACTGTCCCAGCAAAGCATTCACGGCAATCGTGGTGGCGTGGGTTACAACAGAAACTTTTTCAGGCTTGACACTCTCTAGAAACAGTTGGAAGGCTTTTATTGCTCCGTCCGCAGGCTTTTTTGGTGTGGAAGGAACCTTAATGTTAATTAACTCTTCATTTTCTTCGTCCAACCCTATTAGATCGGTGAACGTACCTCCGACATCGATGCTAACTCGGTAGACTGCCAAGTCTCAGGCGACCTCTATCGAAGACTAGTGATATCCACACATTTAGATAAGTCTTGAAAACTTACTCATCATCCGGGAACTGCAGGATTATATATCAAAAAGGGTTGATAAAGACATACGCCTATTCTTTTATGTATTTTCTCATGTCCTCAGGTGTGGCCGATGGAATCGGCAGGTCCTTCATTGTTACGAGGCCAGGTGGTGCATTAATCACCTTTGGGATGGAGTTGACAATCACGGCGACTGTTGAGAGGTCCCCTTGCATGCACGGCGTGTTCTTCATGTTGATAGGTGGGATGCCCTCGATTTTGTATAACTCGTACTCTTCTGCGCCCATGTACATTTGCATATCAAGCGTGATCACTCTCCTCCCCTTTTTTGTCGCCCATCCACTTTGCTTCAGGCCTGCCACCTGACCCGCCTCAACAGTTACTCCTCCTTCCACCTTGCTTGGCACCCGCCTCTCAGCAATCACAGGCTCTACAGGAGCCACCTTCACATCTTCAAGCTCCCAACCAAGGGCGCTGGCTATCAGGTTCATGGATTGCTCAAGCCCGACATGGCCTGTTATCTCCCTCTTCTTCAGCTTCTGCTCTAGGTCCTGCAGGCTCAACCCGGCTCCTACCTTTTTCTGGAACGGCACTCTGCGATTGGCTGCGTCAAGCGACCTAGTGACTCTGATCGCCCTGACCTTTTGACATGCTCCTGTAAGAGCTATGGGCAGCGTGTCCATCACGAATCCGGGGTTCACGCCCGTCCCCAGAACTGTAACCCTATATCTTCTGGCCAATCCGTCAATCTTTCTGGCAAGCGTTTCATCTACAGTGTAGGGGTAAGAGAGTTCTTCACATGTTGACACCACGTTGACTCCATGCTCTAGGGCTTTGGCTATCTGTGGGTATACCTGTCTGAAGAATGACGTTGTTGTATGGAGCATCACGTCCGCTTCTGCCTTGGAGAACACTGCGTCCGCGTCGTTCGAAATCTCGACTCCCAGTTTTTTCTTGACGCCTACAACTTCACCCAAGTCTCTTCCAATCTTATCCTTGGAGGTGTCTATGGCTCCGACGATCTCTACCCCTTCTTTCTCTATGAGGAACTTGGCTATTCGGCGCCCCATGGCCCCGACGCCAAAAAGAACTACTCTTACTTCATCCATCTCTCCCGCCTCTGAACCACATATGATGACAGCAGATAAAGTATTTCGTAGACAGCTATCCTCCAAAGCATGCATGCGTATAGGACTAACGAAGCATATTCGAAATCATCTTTCCTAGGGCGCCTTCTTAAATTTGACCGTCTGATTCGACAGCTCAAGTTCATAGATCTGATTCACATCGAAATCTATACTGAGCGCGTCGTACTCCTGTTCCGTCAGAAACAGAATAATCTTCGGAAGGCTGAACTCGGCTCTCTTGGGGAACATGGGGAGCTGATGCTGCAGGGCTTGGACAACACCCTGAACCATTCTAGCCTCCTCAGTCGAAGGCTCAATTGCGAATCTTGGGATCCTGCGCTCCTCAATCAATTCTATACGTTTGCCGAGATTTCCATCTGGGTCTCGAATGGACTCAATTCTTTGAACTCTCACCCTTATCATCGCAATCACTCTGCCCTATAACAAGCGGAAGGCTTTATGCCTTTCTTAAAGAGACTTATTCCATCTCGATCGTCGCAGGTGGCTTCGGGGTTATGTCATAGTAAACGTCAGAAACATTAGGACATGCTTGGAAGATTCTCTGCGCAGTTCTGGTTAAGGTTGTCCAAGGGATATCAGATACTTCAGCGGTTATGAAGTCGTGCGTTTGGATTGCCCTTATGGCGATGACATAGGGCTGTTTCTGTTGCTTCTCCTGAACCCCGTACAAGACTCGGGTGAAAGACGGATTCTTTCGTAGAATCTCGGTTTGGAGGGCTACTAGGCTACTTATTGAAGGCTGATGGATAGAGCTGTCTGCTGCATGAGCTTCAACTGCAACAATCTCTCCATAATGACGCCCCTCGCCCTTTATGCCTGTTGCCCTGTTCCTGAAAGCCTTCACAAAGATTCTTTCTGATGGGATTTTGAGGAACTCCGCTGCGGTCTCTCGTACACACGAGAGCTTAGGATGTTCAGTGGCTTCTGTATTGTCGATGATAGCGGCGAAGTATTGATCCGGCTGATGTTTAGCCAAGGTTTCCTCCGCCAGAGCAGTAGCCTTCTTAAGCACCTCCAGCTTGTCAGCTCTAATCTCCCCCACAACCCTCACCGAGAGTCCTGGTCCGGGAAAGGGCTGGCGCTCGGATAACTGGGAGGGAATCCCAAGGAATCTAGCCACCTTCCTAACCTGCCCTTTGTAGAGCGTTACTAGGGGCTCGATCACTTGGAACCCGTAATACTCGGTTGGGTTTATTCCAACCTGTGAGAGGACGTTGTGCTGAGTCTTTATTCCTCCAATCGTCTCGACGATGTCCGCTTGAATTGTCCCTTGCACCAGAAATCGGCAGCTTTCCATCTCGGCGGTTTCACTGAGGCTTCTGTAAAATGTTTCTCGGAACGCTTTCCGCTTCTCCTCCGCGTCGTGGAGTCCCTTCAGCGCTTTCAAGAAACGCTTCTGAACTCTGAGTATTCTAAGGGGCAGGTTTATTGGAGGCTGAGCGAGGAGCTCCCTGACTCTCTCTGGCTCTCCTATTCGCATGAAAGCGTCGTCTAGCATAACACAGAGGAGGTTTTCTTTCAGGGCACGATGGGTCAGCGCGGCGCATGTTGAACTGTCAACGCCCCCAGAGACCGCGATGAGTGCCTTCTCGCTCCCAACGGTCCTTCTGATCTCCATAACTTGCCTATCCACGAATTCTTTTGGATCAAACCTCTGCAAGGCGGATGTCTCCGTTTAGCCAGTTCTTGAGCTATCGCTCTGCTTATATATCTGCCGCCATGTGGCGTGCTGCCTGTTCCTACAACTGAGAAGATTGCCACAACATGGGTCAACTGTGAAAGCGATTCCACGGAGCTTTGAGGAACGTTTTTATGGTTTCTACATTTCTATGCCTCTATCCAGTCGAGGCTTTGGTGTGGGAAACTCAAATAACACTGTCAAAGAAGAGATGGCGACTCCGAAGGACGAATCCGACCCCTTAGTCCCCTCTCTTGCTTTGTATGGCACGGCCGCATGCACCTTCTTCTCCGACAGCCTTCTATGGTACTTTCTATTTCCATATGCGGCTGTCTTGAAAGTGGCGTTCGCCGAGATGGGAGTGATCCGATCGGTGAGAAACTTGTTTCAATACACGCTCCAAATAGGCTGGGGGGGATTAGCAGAAAAGTTCGGGAAGAGATTATTTGTTTTTACTGGTTATCTCTTCAGTAGCATAACCGTTCTTGCTTTGCTGTACTTTCACACTCCTTTTCAGCTTTTAGCTATAATGATTTCACAAGCGATCTTTTGGTCGATGGTTTCTCCGGCGTGGAACGCCCTGTTGGGAGACTATACAAAAATGAAGACTAGAGGCAAAGTTTTGGGTAGAATCATGTCGGTCAGCCGGTTTTCTGGCGTCGGAGCTACGTTATTCGTTGCTCTCATAGCCTTTTTGACTCCTGGTGAGTTGACTCCCTCCTCGTTCTTTATGCCATTCGTTCTTTCCGCCGTGGCGGGCGTAGTCGGTGGGATTCTGGTTGCCTTTGTGAAAGAGAGGAAGCACCAGTCCGTTTCTATTGTAAAATTGGATGTTCTTTTGCCTATGAGAGATAAGAGTTTCCGCATCTTCTTGGTAGTCAATGGTTTCTATTGGTTTGCCATGGCCTTTGCCTGGCCCTTGTTCCCGTACGTGACTGTTGACATCGTCAAAGCTGAGCTGTGGCAAATAGCGCTCGTCGCCACTGCGTCAGGGTTAGTAGCTAGTTTGACACAACCAAAGTTCGGATCGATTGCTGATAGAATTGGTAGAAAACCCCTCATAGTAGCAAGTCACGCTTCCTTTGTTCTGTTTCCATTGATGTATGCCTTTGCGAATCATTGGCTTCATTTGCTTGCGAGCAACGCAATTCTCGGCTTTGCTTTGGCCGCGTCAATCGTAACGACAACCGCATACACCTTAGATTCAGCTCCCATCGGCAAACGGGCGACCTACACCGGAGCTTACAACTTAATTGTTGGATGCTCAAGTTTCCTAGGTTCGTTTGTGGGTGGAGTATTCACTGATTATCTGTCCACTTCAAATGAGATACACCAAGTGATTTTCATGGGTCTCATATGCTCTGCTGGGCTCCGACTTGTAACAAGCATGGGGTTCCTAGCGATCGCGGAAACCCTTCCCTCAAGTAGCAGCCTTCAAAAACGAAACGGACGCAGCCGTTGAATTCTGGTTTGTGCAGAAAGGTTATAGCTGGACAGAGATACCCGAGACATACATGAATGGAGAAGATTTGAAATGGTGAAGTTTGGTATTAACCTTCAGTTAGAGGAGTATTCGATCGACCTCGCATTGAAGACGGCTCAACTAGCCGATGACTTGGGGATACACGCTGTCTTCGTCAACGATCATTACATGAAGCCACATGGCAGCAATATCCCAGATGCTTTTCTCATGTTGACTGCAATGGCGCTTCAAACCAAGCGTATTCTACTGGGAACAGCGGTAACACCGATACCGTTCAGGTCTGCAGCCCAAACCGCCAAAATAGTCTCCACTCTGGATAACCTCAACAAGGGTCGCTCCATCTTCGGGGTCGGAGCCGGATGGTACCAAACCGAATTCGAAGGTTATGGCTCCCAGTTCATGCCCCCTAAGGAGAGAGTGTCCAAGACAATCGAGGGAATAAGGCTTATGAAACGGCTGTGGACCGAGGAAGAGGTCACCTTTCAAGGCAGATACTATCGCACCAAAGGCACTGTTCTTCTCCCAAAGCCTCTGCAAAAGCCCCATCCGCCGATTCTGATAGGATCAAGATCTCGAAGGATGCGCCTAGCCGCTGCGAGAGAGGGGAACGGCTGGATTCCTGGTCACCTTCCTCTCAAAGACTACGAAAATATGATGAACGAAATCATCAAGGAGGCGGAGAAACACGGCAAGCGCCGCGATGATTTGACCTTTGTGCATTTCACGAGGATTCTCACTGGACCTCATATGGATGAGGTTCGCAAATCCTTGTCCAAAAGCCAGATCGAGCAGATTACGGAAAGATACATTGTTGGTTCTCCTGAATCCTGTGTGGAAAAACTGCAGAAGTACGTGGACATTGGAGTTGACTTGATATTGCTCCGTCTCCATCACATCGCACCAACATCATTTGTGAAGGAGAAGAAACACCGTCAACAGATTGCCTTGATCTACAACGAAATATTCTCGCAACTTGAAGAGTAGTTTATACTCACGTGGTCTAGGATGCTTGAAACGAAGATACTCACACATACTGGTCTAGTCTCTAATTATTTCTCATTGTTACTTCTTCTACCCTCGCAAGCCATGGAATCCTAGCTGGGTCCGCTGAATATATCGGCATCTATCAAGACAGATGATCTTCAGAAAGCGAAAACGGTGCTGCAGATTGCAGAAAGACATAGTAAATTCTATTAAGGCTACTGCTACATATTAGCTAGATGATACGGAAACTAGGTGAATGGCGATGAAACTTGTAACAGTTCTGCTTCCTGAAGCTTATCTGGAGGGCCTCGATGAATTGGTTAGATCAGCCATGTATCCAAGTCGAAGTGCGGCCATTCGCGCTGCGGTCAGAGATCTGCTGAAAAGGGAACTTTGGACTAGACGGGAAGAATAGGAGTAATATCGGCCCCTGGATGTTTCAGTTCCCAGATGGCTATCGAATCAAAATCTTTTCGGAACATGCGGTAGGCACGCATAAAGTGAGATGAGGACACGAATAGTTTCGTCATTCGCCGAAGACACTGCTAGTGATTTAATAGAGAAACTTCTAGGGCGAACACGTCAAATATCAAGAATGAATTTGATAGTGACTTTCTTGGGTTTTCTCAAGATTTCCATTCGATGATAGGTTATGGCTTTCACTCCAACCTTCTGTGGATGCTTCTCTGGATCGAAGGGTTCTCCCCAAATCCTCGCCTTCAGCCTCAAAACATCTGGAGCCTCTTTTATGCTGGATACCTTGAAGCGTGAATAGAGGTTCTCGGTCGTTTCGAATCTGATGAGTAGCTCTTCTATCCAATTGTAGAGAAGAGCATACTCATCATGGGCCACCACCTCTACGCTATCCTTGAATCTAGGCTCAACCCTCTCGGTCTCCGTCATGACATTCATAGTTGCGAAGGCAGCATTTTCGAAGGCTTCCTCTAGGGTGTTGCCGCAAGCCTCTATGTAAGCATCGGCGGTGTGCTCCAGAAACCTAAACCGCCTTTCAGGCATAGATCTCACGCTTCCGAACACTAAGCTCGTTTGCATTGATATTTCTGTCTTCTCTATTGGTCAGAATACACGCATGCATGCTTCGATCTCTGTAACCCATTAAATATATAGAGCCCCTAATGAATGTACAATTTGCATGGCCCAAACATATGCATGCCATATCCTTGCACGTATATTAACCAAGTCTTGAGAATGCCCAGAAAGAAGAGAAAAGTGGAGCTGAAGTAAGCAAGCTTTAAGTCATCTATTGTGCCGTTTAGGAATCTAATCGGTGGAGAAGTCGAATGGAGCAACTGCAGCACAGAGGCGTCTTGGTTCCTCCCTGCTACGAAGGAGTCGGTCTCACAATCAAGGTGGAGGGGAATAGGATCGGGCTGACCTCTGAACAGGAGGAAATGGCTCTTGCTTGGGCGCGCAAAGTTGGAACTTCATACGTTGAAGACCGTGTCTTTGCCAGAAACTTTCACCGTGACTTCTCAAAGAAACTAGGGGTCCCTGCAGAACCTGGCAAGGTTGATTATTCCGAGGTTCTCTCCTTCGTCCAAAGAGAGCGAATTCGGAAGGCGAATCTCTCAAGAGAGGAGAGGAAAGAACAGGCGTCACAGAGAAAAGCTCAAAGAAACGCGAATAAAGAGCGCTTCGGATATGCTTGGGTTGACGGTGTAAAGGTGGAGACCGCCAATTACGCTGTTGAGCCAAGCTGCATCTTCATGGGGCGTGGTAAGCACCCTTTGAGGGGGCGCTGGAAGAAAGGCCCTCGAGAAGAAGACGTCGAACTTAATCTTTCTCCTGATGCTGCGAGACCGCCAGGAAACTGGAAGGCTATTTTGTGGCAGCCTGAAACGATGTGGATTGCGCGTTGGCGAGATAAGCTGACTGGCAAGATGAAGTATGTATGGTTTTCCGACTCGAGCGTCCTCAAACAGAGGAAGGATATCGAGAAGTTTGAGAAGGCGAGGGAGCTTCGTCAGAGCCTTACACTTGTCCAGAAACACATCTTGGATAGCCTCGACGCCCAAGATACCAAACGGAGAAAGATAGCCACAGTCTCTTTCCTCATCGACAGACTGAAGATCAGGGTCGGAGATGAGAAGGATCCTGACGAGGCAGATACAGTAGGAGCCTCCACTCTCAGACCAGAGCATGTACACTTCCATGAGGACGGCGAGGCAACCTTCAATTTCCTCGGAAAGGACTCTGTACCCCACATCTTCAGAGTCCAGCTCCCAAGTAATGTCATAAAGAACCTAAAAGAATTCGCAGCGAATGCTGGGTCTCCCCTCTTCCAAGGTGTCAGCTCAAAACACGTGAGCGAGTTCCTAGATGAGGTGTCAAAAGGCTTGTCAGCAAAGGTGTTTCGCACCCACTATGCTTCAGAAGCCGTTGATACAAGGCTGCAGAAGGCCTCTATCAAACTTGGAGACCCCGAGTACCGGAAAGAGTATGTCGCCACAATGGCGAATCTTGAGGCTGCCAAGATCTGTAACCATAGACGAACTATCCCCAAAACCTGGAAATCCTCTCTGGAAAAGAAGAAGACTAGACTGAAGACTTTGAGATGCCAAGCCAAAGAGGCCCAAGCCAAGCTAGAGCAGAAGATTATCGCGCGGAGAGAAAGATACGGAGAGAAATTACGAAAGCAGCAGGAGAAGCTGAAAGCGATGAATAAGAAGCTGGAAGCTTATCAACAACAGTTCAACGAGAAACGGAGACAAGGCGGAAGAAATGCCCACTCCCTGAAGAAACGCATTGAGCTCCATCGAGACCGAGTCACCCGTCAAAGGCAGTACCTAAAGAAGCTCAAGACCAACCACCGAGAGCAGATGAGGCGTCTAAGGCAAAAGCTGGAGAGCCGTAGAGACCGTAATATAACCGCGACTAGTAGACTCAAGTTCAAGATCGAGGTTCAGAAGGAGACACGGAGCTTCAGCCTCACAACGTCCTTGAAGAGCTACATTGATCCACGAATCTATTATGAATGGGGAAAAAGCGTTGGCTATGACTGGAGGCAGTATTATCCCAAGTCCCTCCAGAGAAAGTTCAACTGGGTCGAGAGGAACATCTATCCGCAGACAGACTACAAGACTATTAGGCGTGTAATCTCAGATTTGAGTTGAGGTGTGAGTGAGATCAGAAACAAAATCAGCCATATAGGCTACGTCAACAGGATAAGAGAGAACATTCTGGGCATAAGAAAAAAGAATCTGATGCCACTCTACGAAGAACTGAAATCCGCCGACTGTGTGGTCTGTGGAGGTTCGGGCAGGTCACTGCACTCTCTGAACGCTGCGATGAGCCAAATCGCAATGAGCCAAATAGGCTGGAGAAACAAAATCGTACTAACTCCAGACGACCCAGGTTTTCCCGGGAAGAACATGTATGATGCAGCCGATCAACTGGAAAGAAGATACAAAAAGGTTCTACTCCTGATCAACTCAGGAAGCGGCCTATCTGAGGATCCGCTAGCGATGGCACAAGACCTAGCAACATACATTGAAGACAGAAAAACGTCCAGATTCTCCATGGGACTCGTAACCTCAAGTGTGAACACGCCATTAGCTAAGATGGTTCGTAAATACGGCCACATAGTCAAGTTGAAAGGGCGGGGAAGACTGAAGCCTTCGCTTGAATACAGCGAAACAGGCATAATGGGCGATGTGTTCGAGCTAGGGAGTCTTCTCCTTCTATGCATGATGACCGAAGCGATTTTCAGAAACCTATCCGTAGAAGGAGTATTTCAACTCTGCGAGGAAGAACTCACCCAATTGGGATCAATAATTGACTCAAATATAGAGTCAGAAACCTACAAGCACCTCGTTGACATGCTGGAAAGACGAACAAACGTCTTTCTCGGCGGAAAAGGCACAGCAAATGAGATCGTCAAAATGACTGGCGTAAGACTGTTCCATATCAAAAGCTTCTTAGGAGACAGCATCTTCATATCTCGGGGCGTGAACACTCCACGTCCCAGAGCTGGGGACCTTGAGATACTGGTATCATTTTCTGGAGAAACAAGGCCCGTTATTATTTGGTGTGACATCTTCAAAGAGTTCAAGGGAAATGTACTCGCAATCACCGGAGCAAAAGAGTCAACCCTGGTCAGAAAGTCAGACTTCCACATGATTCTAGAGGAAACAGCAAAGCCAGGTCAGCCCAGGCGGTTCTATATGCGAGCAGCCTATGTTTTAAGCCCGTTACCAGTCAAACTAGTTGAGAGGTTGAGCGAAAGAGGGTTGAAGCTACCAGAGTATATGATAGACTGGTATCACTCTGTTATACAGTAAAACTCTCAACGTCATTAAGCAAGCATCTTGTGACCTGTCATTATCCAAGTCTACGAAAACATGCGCGAAAGCTTATTCAACATGAGCGCCCTTGTTTGGCCATGTGTTTTGTGAGGCAATTCGGACACACAGGTATAGGTATCACTTCCCAAGGCCCGTCATCAAACCTCATTTTCAACACATCTTCATCACCCAGACTGGCCCCACATCTTGCACATTTTCTATTTTTCATCAGAAGGTCACTTCCTCCCGTGCTCGATTATATCCTGAAGAGAATACGTAAAAGTCTTGTTGCACATAAATCCCTACGCCCGCGCGCGCTACCAGCTTGTGAACTCGAACTTTACAATATCACCTGGAGACAAAACGTATTGGTCTATTGCATCCAATGAATAATCCCATTCTGACTTCGCGGTATTCCAGAAAAACCATAGCCATCCACTGCTTTCATCACCTTCTCTTCCATTTACACTGATTATGAGTTTTCCAAAGCTATGTGACTCATATTGCACGTCCGTCGTTACTGCGAGCAAAGCATCAAATGCAGTTGCCCCAGCGATCAACGCTGTGTTATTATGCCATGTTTCAGTTCCATTGCCATAGTCGATTACAAAGTCAACTTCCATTATCGAACTTTCAATCT
>CP070749.1:783484-792209 GCA_020348365.1 Candidatus Bathyarchaeota archaeon | reverse complement strand
AGGCTACCTGCCCCATCATACATGCAACCGCCTGAAATGCCAAGATTCTAGAAAAAGGCTCCACGATAACCTATACCAAACCGCTCCTCAGAATCATCGCGTCATATCTCTCTTACTTCTCATAGCCGAAGAATAGCTTTAACTCCTCTGCTGATAAAACCATAAGATCGCAGCATAGAGAAATCAGCGGAGATAGAGCAAATGCTTGAGACTGACCAGCAAGATGATTGGTGCCCCAGATGAAGCACTCATCATATTTAGAGTGGTACATCCAAGTTCCGAAAGTACAGTACGATTTCCGCTCAAGCGGTGTAACCCGCTTCAAATGTGATCTAGCTTTAGCTGAGATTGATCTAAGCATCAACTATGCACGGGGCAACCCTAAAACCTCTGAACTATTAGCTCAGAGATATCATGTACAACCTGAAAGCGTCTTCATCTCAAGTGAAGGCGCCTCGGGCCAAAACACACGGATAATCAGGTACATTGCAGAGACGAACGAGAGGAAAAATGAAGCAATAGTGGAGTATCCAACCTACGAACCGCTCTTACGAAAGGTACAAGAGCATTTCCCACGAGTAAAAAGACTTGAAAGAGAGCCGAAGGAGGCATACAGCCTCAATGCCGACGCCCTAGCAGACAAAGTTTCGGACAGGACCGGATTGCTTGTCCTAACGAACCCACACGCACCCAGCGGGGCAATATCCGGCAAGAGAGAGCTAGAAGAGATAATGACCATCGCACACGAACATGAATTCCCAGTGTTATGCGACGAGATATACGCAGAATTCGATCGAGACACCGTGCCTACAATCTTCTCCATCAGCCCGGAATTGGGCATCGTCGCAACAAGCTTCACAAAGGCATACGGCCTTGGAGGCTTGAAGCTCGGCGTAGCACTGGCTAGAGAGAACCTTGTTGATGGACTCTACACAGATGTGTTGAACACTGTTGGCAACAGCCCAAACATCGTGCAACTCATCGCAGCAAAACTACTGACAAAGGGCGGCGAAAAGCTTGATAAACATAAGCAAAAATGGATGGACCTCAGAAGGGCAGCTGAAGAGTGGTTAAGTGAGAAACGCCTGGAATATTTCCCGAACAAGACAGGAGTAACCTTCTGGGTAGACCTACCAATAAAGGACACGTACAAATGGATAAACCAGCAGGCGATACCCCGCTATGGTGTAGCTGCTGTACCAGGAACACTCTTTCTCTTCAGACACGGCCACAAACTGATGAAGTCAAACAAGATAAGATTAGGCCTCGGCAACATAAACCCGCACAGACTAAGTCTGGCAGAAGCTTTTGAAGCTCTAGAAAAAGCACTGGATATCAAATAGGTGTGTGCGCTTCCATTCCTTACATTCTGATTTTCGCAATTTATTTTTCGTAGATACTCAGCACACAGGCTCCCAAGTCTTGGACTTCAAGCGCATTCAGAGGCCTGAGCAGTTTCAAGGCAAGCACAACAAAGCGAACGCATAGTTTCTAGACGCTTGTTCCCGCCAGGATTATCATAGCACGGAGAGATTTGAAAGCCTCTACGTAATCATCTGAGACGAAAGAGACCACTCTGCCATTGATTCGCTTGGCACCGGGCAAGAGCTCAGCCATCTCAGTCATCCCAGTGTGTATGAACGTGACCTCAAGGTTTATGGGCGGATTAATTATGAAGGGCGTGAAATCCTCGACGCGCTTGATCGCTCTTGCCGCACCTTCTTTAATCAGCGTTCTGGCCTTGGCAGGACTGAGGCAGCGCGCAGAAAATCTGCCGATCCCTTCCTTCACTGAAACAGTCTCAACCGTTCCTAACAGAGAGCGTGCCTCCTCAGTTACAACGCGGTCACCAGTTACGAGGATCACAGGAACTTGGAAATATCCAGCAAGAGCAGCGTTGATTCCTGTCTCACCCAGAGACTTGCCGCTAATTACCACATCACTGATTACTCTACCACTGTACGTGTGTTCAAGAACTCCTGTGTAGGAGCCCCGCTTAGCATGATAACCAATTAGAAAGGAGGCATCAAAGGATGAGTCGATGCCCTGCATCATCGAGAGGGGTTTCGGCGTTCCAGTTATGAGCTCAGCCTCTTCGTGGAGCTCTTCCGGGATTATGTTTCTCATGGTTCCATGAGAGTCATTCACAACGACTGTGGCTGCGCCGACTTCGAATACACCTTCTATAGCAGCATTAACCTCGTAAGTTATGAGTTTGCGAGCTCTCTCATGCTCTTTTCCATCACGGCGCGTATGCTCCCCGTGAACAACTCCAGCTACACCCTCCATGTCTGCAGACACGAAAACCTTCATGAAAACCACCTCGTCTTCTTACTTACGCGTTATTCTTTATAAAAGGCAGTCATTCCCTCTACAGAGGATTTATACACGTATATGCGGTCCTGGGAGGTTCGCTCCTCTTTTCTGCGTGCGCTACTTAAATAGCAACGAGGTCAATAGCAGCCAGAGACAAAGGAGAAGTATTGACATGGAGCTTCCGGAGCTAACTATCCTTGGTCACCAGATGAAGAAGGAGATTGTGGGAAAACGTGTTTCTGAAATTCAAGTAACCAATCCTAAATGCTTGAACATGCCCCTTGAACGGTTCCTCAAAACCATAGTCGGGAAGACAATCAAATCGGTTGCGAGCAAAGGCAAGTGGCTTCTCATCGGACTCGACTCACAGACACTCTTATTCAACCCAGGCATGGGCGCTGATATCATCCACTTTCGGTCAGACCAGAAACTACCCGAGAAGTATCAGGTAAAATTCTCTCTAGACGATGGAACAGGCTTCACAATTCGCGTCTGGTGGTTCTGCTATCTACATCTCATGTCAAAGAGCAAGCTTGGCGAACACAAGTTAACGGCAAAACTTGGTATGACTCCGCTTGACAAGAAGTTCACGTTGGACCATTTCAGACAATTACTTGCCAAGAGGCGAGGCGGCATCAAGAGCTTTCTGCTTGACCAGAAGAACATAGCAGGCATCGGCAACGTATATGTACAAGACATACTCTTCAACGCAAAGCTACACCCCAAAAGGAAGATTCCATCTCTCACCGAGGGGGAAATCATTAACCTTTACAGGTCCATCAAATCGGTGCTAAGCGAAAGTGTTGAACTAAGGGGATTAGTCTATGAGAAAGATTTCTATGGAAACAAAGGTGGTTACGGCCCAAAACAGTTTAAGATCGCTTACAAGCCAGGCAAGCCTTGCCCAACCTGCAAAACGACGATAGAGAAAATCAAGACCGGGTCAACAAGCAGCTTCATCTGTCCGAATTGTCAACCACTGGACAAGTAGCAGTAGCTGCTAATCTGAAGTAGATCCTACCCGGTCGTATGCATCCAAAAGGAGACAACTCCTGCAGTCTCCCCTCTGCTTCTGGTGTAGTCGCACACCGTTCTTTTCTTCCTCCTCTTTTTGAGGAAGAACCAGTTTGAAATGAAAATTACAGTATTATTGTTTATTGAATTTGAGGAAAAAACTATTTGAGTTCGCATCCCCAGAATATTGTAGGGATGGCGGTGCCCAAGAATCAAGATTACAGGCTTCTTGCCGAAGACGGGAGAATGCAAGAAGAGAAGTATGATTGGGTGTCCGCTATAGAACTATATGGAAATGCCTTAACCCGTGCACAGAAAACAAACGATTTTTCCCAAGCGGCAGAAATCCTTTTGCGAACTGGTTTCTGTTATTATCGCTCTGCTATGCAGGCTGAAAACCTACAAGGATTCAAGAAACATCTGACTCAGGCTATCAATGCATATAACAGAGCAGCTAGACTTCTCGAAAAAACACCCGAAAAAGACCCAGCCAAACCAGCCAAAATATCTCACTGCAAAGCCCTCGCCGCGTATGCAGACTCTTGGCTCAAGCCAGATTCCGCTTCTCGGAAAAAGATGCTAGATAGGTTTTGGGAACTTCAGAAGGAAGCCTTAGAATTTTACAAGCAAACGGACGACCGCCTCAACATAGCGAGAACATACAATGAACTGAATACATGTCTAGTCGACCGCTTAGATCTCGAGTGGGACAAAGGGATACGGCGAAAAGAGCTAGAGGAAGCCCTAGGCTATGGAGATGAAGCTATTACCATACTTCCTGAACAAGGGGAAGAATATGAACTTGGGAGAGCTTACTGCACAACAAGCATCATTTACCATTCCGCAGCATTGGGGTTTGAGCAGAAAAATAGGAGGCAGTATGAGCAGAAAGCTCTTGACTACTCAGAAAGAGCGGTGGAGATCTCACAAAGGATCGGTGACAGCTTTCTTCTTGGCATGTCACACATCGCGGCAGGGTCAGCCATTAGCGACTTCACTGATCACCAAGATATCGCAGCAAAGCATTTTGAGACTGCACTTCAATGTGGAGTAAGCACCAAGGACAACTACCTGATTGGACGGGCATCCTATCTACTGGCTTTCTCAGAGTCTTGGAAGATGTTTGCGGAAGAAGATCCAGATAAGAAGAGAGAAGAATCAGAGAAATGCAAGAAACACTGTGAAGACTCCATTCGCCATTTCAGCACGATCTCCTATGACCGAGGGATCGCGTCCAGCTACTACTGGTACGCCGAAAACTTCAATATTTCAGCCACGTCCATCGAAACAAGCCTGGAAGGAAAGTGCATCCTCCTCAAGAAATCCATCGAAGCAGCAAGAAAAGGTTTGGAGCATGCACGACACTCAGGCTCAATAGGAGCTACTTGGTTCATACTTCATCCACTTAGTAAGGCTCTTTTCATGTTGTCAACTCTGGAAATCAACACAGATGTGAAGAGACCGCTTCTGGAAGAGTCGTTACGGTATAGAGACGAAAATATCAAAGCTCTGGAGCAAGCAATGCCATACCACTTCTGGAATCGTGGGGTATATGACAACTATCGGGCTTTAATACAAGCTGAACTGGCAGAGATAGAGAGAGAAACCGAACGAAAAGTGAAGCTTCTCCAAGAAGCGGTTGAGAGTGTAGAAAACGGCATAAAGCTTTGCTCAAAGCATGAAACCCTGAGTCGAGGGAAACTCGCCGCACTCGGAAGATACTACTCTGACTTTGGACGAATCCTCAACCAGCTCTATCGGATAACCAACGCTCACGAACTATTAGGCAAGTTAATAGAGGTCTCTAAAGGCACAATCGAAACCTACGAGAAAGCTGACCTTCCCAGTCGTGTTCCTGAAGGATACTGGCAACTGGCCAAAGCCCACGACAAATTACACAACTATCCAGATTCTGCAGAAAGTTTCAAGGCAGCATCAAAAGGCTACAAGGTTGCAGCGGAGAGACTGCCTCAACTCAAAGACTTCTACTCGGACTTCGCCGCCTACATGCAAGCATGGAGCAACATCGAGAAGGCTAGACAAGCTCACATAAGCGAAGAATATGAGGAGTCAAAGAAATGTTATCGGAAGGCTGCCAGCTTGCACAATTCGACGAAACTTTGGAAGTATCTCAGTTCAAACTATTCTGCTTGGGCTCAATTGGAAAACGGCGAAGATCAGAGCAGAAAGAACCAGAGCAGAAACGCAATAAAAGCCTTCAAAAGAGCAGCTGGATTGTTCGAGAAAGCCAAAGAGGAAATTGACGCAGAACTGGACAAGATTCAAAACGCTGATGAAACAGCCATGGCGACAGGCTTGAGTGCGGCTTCCGACCTGAGACGTAAATACAGCCTAGGAAGAATAATTGTCGAAGAAGCAAAGATCCTCGACAGAGAGGGTACCCACATCTCAAGCTCGAAGAAATATGGCTTGGCAGTCGAAATGTTCGAAGAGATAGCCAAAGCAATACTGTATGAATCAGAGCGAAAAGAGCTTAGACAGATTATCTACCTCTGTCAAGCCTGGCAGAAGATGACATTGGCAGAGGCTGAGGCCTCGTCTAACTTGTATTTAGAAGCGGCAGAGCTCTTCGAGAAGGCGAAGGAGTATAGCATCAGTGAGAAAGCCAGAGTTTTGGGGCTGGCTAATAGCTCTTTCTGCAGGGCGCTGGAGGCTGGAGCCAGATTCGAAGCTACAAGAGACAGAAGGGTCTACCTAACCGCGACACAGCACTTGGAGAGTGCAGCAGGTTTTTACGTGAAGGCAGGCTTTAGAAGCGCATCAGAGTATGCTAAGGCCACACAGCGACTCCTAGACGCCTACGCGTATGTGGATGACGCTAAGAAGGAAAGAGATGTCGAGAAGAAGGCGCAATACTATTTCATGGCAGAGAAGATGCTAGAGGCATCAGTCGACTCATATCTAAAGGCTAAACACCCCCAGAAGAGCGATGAGGCTCAAAGACTTCTCGACGACGTAAAGGATGAAAGGCAACTAGCAGTGTCTCTATGTAGGGTACTACACGCCCCACCAATTGCCGCAACGACAGCAACCCTCTCGAATCCAATCCCGACTCAAGAAGAGGCAGCCGGCCTGCAGAGGTTTGAAACCGCTGATATTCAAGCAAGCCTAATAATCAGTCCCAAGGAGATCTATGTCGGGGAAGACCTCAACTTCGAAATCGAAATCGTCAACGCGGGGAATGGTGAAGCCTCGCTGATTAAGATTGAAAGCGGCATCCCCCAAGGCTTCGAGCTGAAGGAGAAACCAAAAACGTACCGCTTCGAGGACCACTGTGTAAACATGAAGGGAAAAAGACTTGCGCCTCTAAGAACTGATGAAGTGAAGCTCGTCTTGAAGCCCAAGTCCAAAGGAACTTTTATTCTGAACCCAAGGATAACATACCTCGATGAGACGGGAAAATACAGGACTCATGAACCGGAACCAGCAAGAATCACAGTTAGAGAGCTTGGGATAAAAGGCTGGATAGAAGGGGAGAGATAGTAACCCACCTAAACGTGCTCATTGAAATGTTCCAAAATATGCGGAAGCACGCTTGCTGACGCCCATCTGGCGGCTACGCGCAAAAGTCAGGTTTTCCCCAAGTCTTCCTTGATTTTCTCTGCCAGTGACTTTAACCTTCCATTTTCAGTGTAGCGGATCTGGGTGTTTAGTCTGACTCTTAGTCCCAGCTTTCTCAAGAAAAGATAGAGCTGTTCCCCAGTGACTTCTTTCAGCCTCCCAGACAAAACCGATCTTACTAAGGCATCCTTAATTCCACTCATGACATCAGGAAACTGATGGTGCGCCGTGTTGAATACTTCCCAAGCCCTGCCCTTGAACACCCTGTTTAGGATTTCATCTGCATTAACCTGATCAGGTTTCTTTTGCTTTGCTGCCCATCTCTTCTGGATCTCTCTTAGTTTTCGTCGTTTTATGGCCTCTAGTTCACTATCGCTCATCTCAAGTCATTTAGCCTTAGTCTAGATCGAATTGATAAACATTCTTTTGGTCATACGCGCGCCAGAATGATGTTGTGGTGCCGAGGGCCGGACTTGAACCGGCGACAACCCGGTCTTCAGCTTCACCCTCAAGTTTCGTTGAGTCGGGTGCTCTCCCAGTCTGAGCTACCTCGGCATCCAATCAAGATGAAGCGCAGGTTCATTTTTAAGTTTTTGGAGGTTTCTGGTTTAGCGCGATAGATGGCAGAGAGCAGGATTCCAGCGAAAGTCTTCTTGGGGACGAGGCTCTTCAACATCTAGTCCCCGCAATGCCTACGTCGCCAGCACATACGCATGCATAAAGACTTTGACATTAACTATTTACGTTTCAACATCGTTTCGCGTAAAGAGAACGCAAATATCCCAAAAAAGGGGATTAATAGTGTCATGCATGGTGTCAAAACTCGCTTTTTTTACGTGTTTAATAGTGTCATCGTCAAAGACTGAAAAAGAACGTGATCTCCCCGATTTGAGGTTCTTTTCTGATTTCAGAATGACTCCACTCGATAAATCGCTGAGACACGCGTAATACAAGCGGAGATTTTTCGCTTTTCAACATAGAACAGCGTTTACAATGGATCAGACCTCTCAGGTTTTCATGACCGAGAAACGACGGAAACAATACTCGTTTCGACTCCCGTCTGATTTCTTGGATGAAGTGGGAGACAGTTTCAGATTTCAGAGATTCCTTCTGCATGCTTGCAGCCACGTATACTCAATGCCTTAATCTTGGGTAGAAAGCGTCCCGTTTCTTCTTGATACCTAACATACTTATTGCCAAATCTCCTTGTCAACAATCGCTCTTCGTAGGTTGTTAGGTTGACATAGCCCGGGATAGCCACCAAAGGAATCAATGTGACCAAGTTCAATAACAGAAAGAACAACCCAGAAAACATCAAGAAATAGGCCAAGTAAGAAGGATGTCTCATATAACGATGGGGACCCGAAGTTACAAGCTTATGATCTTCACGCATTTCCCATGAAGTAGCGTATCGTCCCCGTTCTAGGACGCTCCACATGAACAGGGAATATCCCGATATCTCCAAAAGGATACCTATTCCTTGAACGTATGAGTCATGTTGAAAACTGAGCCTGAGTGGAATTTCCGCGCCCGCGAAAGCCAGGAGGGGATATGCTATTGATTCCAGAAAGAAAAACAGCGTTCCAAAAGCAGCTAGGGTGAAAATGAAGCCTTGTGGACGTTCAACTTCAGCATAAGTCTTTGCGTTCTTTCTGTCTCTGTCACAATGAGTTCTGGTGGCGTTAAATAGATTCAGAGAGAGAAAGGCTATCAGGCATGTTACTATGAAGAATGCACTGAGCTTCCCAAGAGAGCTAGGTCAAAATCGGATGCAAACTGCAGAGAATTGACCGAGTGTGTGTGCTTATGCCTT
>CP070749.1:776618-783384 GCA_020348365.1 Candidatus Bathyarchaeota archaeon | reverse complement strand
GCGATTGGGTGAAGTGGTTCGAATTTTACGAGTGCTGCATCTCCGGTTTTGAGGAAGTCTGGCTTTTCCTGGACCACCTGACCAGTTCGTGCATCCATTTTCTGGAGTAACTCGACAAATCGACAGGCGACCTGGCCAGTGTGCGCATGCATTACAGGGCTGTATCCCGCTGCGATTGCTGTCGGGTGATAGAGGACTGCTATTTGTCCAATGAACTCTTTTGCTACAGTTGGCGGGTTCTTAGGGTGTCCTGCTACATCTCCGCGTCTAATATCTTTCCTGCTTAAGCCTCGAATGTTGAAGCCGATGTTATCGCCAGGCTCGGCCTTCTGTATCATAACATGATGAGTCTCAATAGACTTGACCTCTCCCTGAACATTTCCTGGCATGAAGACGAGTACATCGCCAACTTTCAGAACGCCAGTTTCGACTCTTCCAACAGGAACTGTTCCTACTCCCGTGATTGTGTAGACGTCTTGTAATGGGAGGCGTAGAGGTTTGTCCGTTGGTTTTGGAGGCAACTCGAACGTGTCGAGAGCTTCAAACAGAGTTGGACCCTTATACCATGGCATCTTCTCACTCTTTACCTTAAGATTGTCGCCGGTCCATCCGGAGGTGGGCACAAATGGGATTTTGTCAACTTTGAACCCAACTGGCTTCAGCATTCCGGAGACTTCATTCTTCACTTCTTCATATCTCTCTTGGCCCCAATTAACGGTGGCATCATCCATTTTGTTGATAGCCACGGCCATCTGTCCTACTCCGAGTGTTCGTGCAAGCCAGGCATGTTCTTTAGTCTGTCCTCCTGGTCCAATTCCTGCCTCAAACTCGCCCCTCTTTGCGGAGACGAATAAGATTGCTGCATCGGCCTGACTGGCTCCTGTGACCATGTTCTTAACGAAGTCTCGGTGTCCCGGTGCATCGATGACGGTGAAGAAGTATTTGGGCGTCTCGAACTTCCAGAAGGCTAGGTCAATGGTTAGTCCTCTTTCTCTTTCTTCCTTCAGCTTGTCCAGAACCCATGCAAACTTGAAAGTCTCCTTGCCAAGCTTCTGAGCTTCTTCCTCATACTTCTTCGTGGTTCTTTCGTCTATGGTTCCCGTTAGGTAGAATAGGTGACCTGTCGTTGTAGATTTCCCATGGTCTACATGTCCAATTATGACTATGTTCATGTGCGGTTTTTCTGATTTACTCATTTCTTATCCTCCACAGCCTTTCTGATTTCTTCCTCCAATTTTGTGAAGGTCGTAGAACAAGACTGTTTGTTCAATTAGATAAAGTTTACTGGTGCACGCATACCAAGTAGTCAGAGAAGCATTCTGCATTGTTTAAGGACGCTGGCATGTTTGTTTCAGCGTCTCTTCCTCTTTCTGCGACCTGCACCTCTGGCTGCGATCAGACCAACCTTCTTCCCGGGTGGAGCGTGGCGTGAGACGGTGGTTACCTTACGTGCCCCTCTCTTGCTGCTTCCATAGGGATGTGCTGCAGCTATCATCGCTCTCCCTCGCGTTCGTGGGTACAAATGTCCCTTTGCCTTCTTCAGATGGAATTTGCGGCCCGCCTTTAGAAATGGTTTTTCAACTCGTCCAGCCCCAGAGACAACGCCGACTGTTGCCCGACAGAGGTCGTTCACATATCGGCTTTTTCCAGAGGGTAGTTTTATGATTGTTCCCTCTTGTGTGTGAGCTACTACTGAGGCGTAGGCGCCTGAGGAGCGCACCATCTTTCCTCCGTCGTCAGGGGAGAGTTCGATGTTGCATACCATTGTGCCTTCCGGGATTCTACCCAGAGGAAGTATGTTGCCGACATCTATAGAAGCGTTGCTTCCGATTTGGATCTCTTGCCCTTCATATGTTCCTTCTGGGACAACCATGTGGTGGTTTTCTCCAGTTTCGAGTTTCACTGAAGCCAGGGGCGCACCTCTTCCAGGTTCGTGGAGGATTTCGAAGACCTTGCCATGAACCACGCCTTCCCGTTGTTTCTCGGTTGTAGATGGGTATTGAACCGGTGCTATTCTCTTGTGGGTGGATGCTCTGAAGGTTGAGGTTCCTCTGCCCCGTCTCTGAACGCGAATTCGCTTTCCCATAGCTTCATGTCCTCTTGTTTTATGACTTGTCTGAGCATGTATGATTATGGATGATTTGTCCCGTTTATCTCGAACGCTTGCATGCCTTGGATACTAATAGGCCTATTTAAACTCTGGCGCGCACATTTGCATGTGGTTAGATTATGCGATGCTATAGAATGCCGAGTCTTATCGCAACATCTGATGCTCTGTACTCTGGGTGAAGCTTTACGAAGGCCTTCTTTTCACCCTTGGGGGTGATCGATGTGTTGACTTTTTCAACTACAACCTCGTAGAGTTCCTCAACCGCCCTTCTGACTTCGGTTCTTGTGGCCTTTATACTAACGATGAAGACGAGTTTGTTCTCGGTCTCTATCATTCGGCTGGCAGCTTCAGTCATCAGGGGATACAGGACTACAGCGTAGGGATCCATGATTAGTTATCTCCAAACATTCCATCCACCGTTTCAAACGCCGAGTTGGTCCACAAGGTTAGTCTTCCTGAGTGGGTTCCTGGGGCAAGAAGCTCGGCGTTTAAGCTGTTAACGACGGTGATATCTACTCCTGGTAGATTGCGTGCCGCCTCCACGACGCCTTCATTTTCGGTGATCACTATCAGCGGACCGACAGCCTGCTTCTTCCGTCTGCCCCGAGTCTTGCCTCTTCCAGCTCGGATGTTCTTGCTTTCCTTAACCCTGTACACGTCAGACCAGACTCCTAGTCGAATCAGGGCGTCTCTTACGTCCCTAGTCTTCTTCAACTGCTGAAGCTCGTCCGTGACGACGAGTGGGAAGTCTGGCACGTCATATACTATATGTCCTCTGGATGCTACAATCTCTCTGGATGCTGTGGCTGCTACGGCCGAGCGCAGCGCCAGACGCATCTCCTTCTTTGGGATCTTCTTCTCGATCTTCTTTTCGGATTTGGGCGGGTGTGTCCTCCGACCGCCAACCGTGCTAGGGGCGAGGGCGGCCCGTGCGCCCCCCTTGATTCGTGGGATGCGTGAGATTCCTAGGCCCACGCCCCGGGATTCGGCTGTGGTTCTTTTTCCAGCGTGAGGGGCTCTCCCCTGCGGTTGGAAACGGTGGGATTGAAGCGCAATGACTGCCCGTTTTATCACGTCTGGTCTTACTGGCGTTTTGAAGATTTGGGGGATGCGGGCTTTACCTTTGACTTCGCCATTGATGCCGAAGATTTTTGCTGATCTTTTTCCCATTCTCCGACAACCTCGTTTAGCCCTGTGGTGACTCAAGGGATATTTGGGTTAGCTTCGGCGGCGCCTCTGGAACCTCTTTTGGAGGGCGAAATGGGTATCGCAGTCGGATGAGGCGTTTTGCCGGTCCTGGTAGACTTCCCTCCATCAGGATGTATGTTCCTCTAACGAGACCGTAGCGTAGGAATCCTCCGTCGGGAGTAATCTCCTTTCCGTCTGCACCGATTTTTAGAATGCGCTTGTTGTATTCTGTGCGTTGGAAGTAGCCCATCTGCCCCGCTCTTGGGACGGTGTAGAGGACTCTTGTGGGGTGCCATGGCCCGATTACCGCTACGCCCCTCTTTGTCTTTCGAGACTTGCGTGGCAGAATCTTTACGCCCCAGCGCTTCACTGGTCCTTGGAAGCCCTTTCCCTTCGTTACTGAAATGACATCTACAAATTGGCCTTCTTTGAACACGTTTATTATTGAAACCGTCTTTCCAAGCAGTTTCTCCGCGTATTCGAACTGCTCTTGGATAGAACCTCCACCAACTTTGATCTCCATCAGATCTGGTTTCTTCCTTGGAACGCCTGCAGCCATTCTCGGCTGAGTGGCAACCACCAAGCGGAACTCTTCAATCCTGTCGAGGTTCTCCTTCATCTTCTTCAGGGCGTTTTCAGGGTTGAAGTTTTCTGGGAGTGTGAAGACTCGCTTGAGATCTTTGGGCGCATCTTTCATCCAAGCTTCGGTGAATGTATGTCGGTTTGATTGTTTTTTGATGTAGGCTTTTAGGGCGCACACTAGTATAGGTGGGGCGTCCACAACTGTGACTGAGTGCATCACTTCCTGACCGAATTTTGGTGAGCCTTCTTTGTCATCCATCAAAAAGACATGGGTCATCCCAGCTTTGTATCCTGCAAACCCTAGTAGGGCCGGGCCTTCTTCTACCATTGGCCAGTTGCGTATTCTGGCGATCTCTCGTGCAGCTCGCCCTCTGGGCAGATAGGCTAGGGAACCGCGTCTTGGCGCGTGCTTTTTTCGATGACCCATAATAAAGCCTTCTAGGGAGTGTAGTTGCGTCTTCTTGAATAAGAATGTTGAGTTATAAAGGTTGCGAATCCATCTAAAAGGCGACTGACAAGTGCGCGTTAGACCACAATTGAGACCTGAAATGCATACTTACGGAGAACGTGTTGGTTATCTTATGCCCGCACATGCCGATGTTTGCATTGCAGTATTTATGTGCTGCGGGAATGCACAGTAAACGTTATGAGTGTATAATGAAGAAAAGCGTGCTAGAGGTATGCTATTGAAGAAGTTCGATGTGATCGTAGTTGGTGCAGGAACTGGCGGTTGCTTGGCCGCGAAGACCATAGCAGATGCAGGTCTTAACGTCTGTCTCATTGATCGGAAGAAGAAGGAAGAGATTGGACAGAAGGTTTGTGGGGACGCTATCGGGAAGCATCACTTCGATGACCTCGGAATAGACTATCCTGTAGGAGAAGAGCTCGAGCGAACTATGATGGGTGTCAGGATACATTCACCTGATAGGAAAAATGTCTTTGAGGTCAAGGGTGAAAGGCTCTACGGTTTCATCATCAACCGCCGTCTTTTCGGACAAAGATTGCTGAAAGACGCTATTGATGCGGGCGCGACGTTATTTGAATCCTCCCTCGTCTTGGAACCGGTAATACAGAACGATTTTGTCACAGGCATCTCTGCAAAGGGCTTGAAAACAGAAGAGAAGTTGAAGCTATTCGGTCAGATTGTTGTTGATGCAAGTGGTTATTCAGCGGTTTTGCGGAAGAAGCTTCCTCCAGAGATTGGTGTCCAGGCAACTATCGACATCAGCGATGTGTGTGTTGTTTACCGTGAGATTCGAGAATTGAAAGAACAAGTATCTCAACCGGATTTTTGTGAGATATACCTTAGCCAAGAGTGGGCGCCGGGAGGCTATTCGTGGTTCTTCGCGGAAGGCGAGAATAATGTTAATGTGGGCTTAGGAGTTGCAATGTCCGGAGATTTTCCGAAACCAAGAAACCAGTTTTACAAGAACTTCTTGTCTCTCCCCTTGTTTGTTGGTTCATCGCTCATCGATGCTGGGACATGGTATGATCCAACGAGGCGTCCGCTTGATTGCATGACGGGAAATGGCATTGTGATAGTTGGAGACGCAGCCTGTCAGGTGAACCCGATTCACGGTGGTGGAATGGGACCGTCAATGAGGGGTGGAGCCAGCGCTGGAGAGACAATCCTTGAGGCGATTGAGAAAGGAGACGCAAGTAGAGACGCGTTATGGTCTTACAACATCAGGTACATGCATTCTTACGGAGCCAAGCAAGCAGGTTTGGACGTTTTCCGTCTTCTACTTCAGGGACTGGGAGATGAGGGGTTGGATTACGTGATGGAACATCGTTTAATCACTGAAGAAGACCTTCTTACGGCTAGCATGGGTGGAGATGCTCGACTGAATATCACAGAAAAGGCTGTTCGGTTTTTCAGGGGATTGAGAAAACTCAGCTTCCTCAAGAAATTGCGTGACGCGGCAGCCCTCTTGAAGCGAGTGCGTCAGCATTATGAAGATTACCCTGCTTCCGCTAAAGGATTCGAGCCTTGGAGAAGAAGGGCACAGAGTCTGATTGAGGAAGCAGAGCGCTGGCAGAAACAGAGATAGACAACTTATAAAGAATGTTGAGACTGCATACCTAGCATGCGTGTCGCAGCGTTGATCACTGGCGGCAAGGATTCTACGTTGGCTCTACATCGCGCTCTAAGACAGAAGCATGAGGTGAAGTATCTTGTGACTATGATTCCACAACGAAAAGACAGCTGGATGTTCCACTCCGTCAACATCCACTTGGCCGATCTAGTAGCGGAAGCAGTTGGAATCCCGCTAGTGAAGAACGAAACATCAGGAGTCAAAGAGGTTGAGGTCGAAGATCTCAAGGATCTGCTCGCGACTCTTGACATCGATGGAGTTGTGTCCGGAGCCATACTATCCGCTTATCAGAAGACGCGGATCGACACAATCTGCCGAGAACTGAATCTGAAGTCTATCGCTCCTCTCTGGTGTGAGGATCCCATTGCTCTTTTGAAAGAGATGATTAGCCTCCACTTCGAAACTATTTTCGTCGGGGTGTACGCATACGGTTTTGACGAGAGCTGGCTTGGAAGAAGAATTGATTCAGCAGCAATACAAGATCTTGTCAGACTGAATAGGAGATATCAGGTGTCCGCAGTCGGGGAAGGTGGTGAATACGAAACTCTGGTTCTTAACACGTCCTTTTTTGAGAAGAGGATAAAGCTACTTCAGACTGAGAAGGTTTGGGAGAATCAAGCTGGACATCTGCTTGTGAAGAGAGCTGAGCTCGTTGACAAGGACTGAAAAGATTAGCTCAAGCAAACCGAGGATGCCCCCACACGAACCCCCTCTTTTCCAATGTTTCTCCGCGCATGCATCACCCTGTCAGCCTTTATTGAATGATACACCTGAGTGAAACTGTTTTCTC
>CP070749.1:773956-776518 GCA_020348365.1 Candidatus Bathyarchaeota archaeon | reverse complement strand
CAAGCTTGGAGAAGAGCTTGCCTGATTCAAAGATCATCGAGGATGCGTCTTCTAATGCTTTGTTGGAGGTGATTGCTGCTGCTTCCTTTAGGAAGCGGGAATACATGTATCGGAAGCATCCTCCTCCGGTTCCCCCGATTTCAGTGAAGATGAAGATTGTGTATAGGTTCATCCTCAGCTCTATTTCGTTGAAGATGCTTGGCCATTTGGCGAGTTCCTTTGCGGAGCGTCTGATTCCTTTTGTGCCGAAGTTGCTGATTGGGGGATTGAGCATCGAGTGGACTGTTTGGTTGATGGAGGAGTAGATGTCTTCTTTCCTTGGCGGATGATAGGCGGTGAAGTCGAATTTGAGGTAGGCGTTTTTGGGGGGAAATGGTTTGTGCTCTGAGTTTCTAGCTTTTCGCAATTGTTCGAGCGTGATGGGATGGTAGAATCCTTTTTTCAGGCCACTGGCATATTGGTCCATGTCCGATGCCAAGGCCGTGTCTTTGCCATTGTAGCCGCATATCACAAAGGTGTGTCCGCCGAAATGGTACCCTTCGGGTAGGTCAAACCAGGGTAGTAATCCCATGTCGCCGTAGACCATTACTGGTTCATTTCTCGAAAGCTCTTCAAGGAGAACGCCTTCAGCTTTTCTTTCACTTGAGGTGGATTTCACCTCTATCTTGACCGAAGTCCTTTTCCCAAGATCCTGAAAGAAATTCTTCGTGTTTCCGCGTCCACCGATGAATGGGGGTATTCCCTTTTGATGCCAGTAGATGAAGCCCATGCCTGCTCCAAGCCCTAGAAGCATATCTTCCGAGAGAGGGTGATTGTGGTAGTGGAATATCTTCGCCAACGAATTCGTCTGGCAGTGATACCCATCAAGAGCGGGACAATCATCGAATGGCTTAACCCCATTCATCCTCTCCAGCTTATGAGTGTCCACACATCATTCCTCCTCCCCCTAATCTATGCATGCTCTGATTATACTGGCTTGAAGGCGCTCACCTTCGGTTTTTGTCTCAACTCTTTTGGGATGTTAACCGATCTGACAACATGCATGCTGTTTATCACATAGATTGGCGTCCCATCAGGTTTCCATTTTTTCAATCGCTTGACTTCTCGAAGTATCAATCTGATTCTTAGAGTCGTTCCATCGCTCAGTTTATAGGAGTTCCAATGTTCACTTTCCTCCTTGAAATCTAAATCTTCTGCTTCCATCAAATCTTTCTGTGTTATTCGCGGCAGGTCAGGTTTACTCATTTATCTCACCTCGTTCATATCACTCGTTCGGACTGAAGAGACTGACATTTATTAACCCTTCGTGAGTGTCTATCACAAACACTCAACCAGACTTCATGCAGAGACATCATCACGACAATTATCTGCACGCAGTCAATCAACTTTGAAAGCGGCAAATCCCATTCAGCTGTTGCCAAAACGACGAAGGAGGCTAAAGGTCTAATAGATGCAGGCTTTGAATATGCCTCCACTCACAATGATGAAATGCTATTCAGAAAACGCAAATGAAAAGAGACATATTAAAATTCAAATATGTAGGGTCCCACAAATGTGCCTAGGGGCCCTCAAATCCGCATTTCGGGCATCTGTAGGGTCTCGCGAATTTTCGACATTTCTGGCACCGCCAGATGGTTAATTCTCCACAGTTTGGACACTGGAACTTTGTTGCCTTCGTTTTGGGCGGGATTATCTTATGGCATGATGTGCATATTGGCATTGATACAGCCGCGGTCTTACTCATTAGTTTCGCCTTTTACGGGTTTGTATTACGTTATGGTTGTTGCTTATATTTGCTGTGTTCAGCCAGTTGTCTTCCGGGAGTACTCGAGAATCTTGGTGGCTTCTTCTCTGCTGATTTCGTGGGACTCAAACAGAGCGTTTGCTAGCTTTGAGATCGTTGTGACCGTCCGCAGTTCGTAGCCTTCCTTTGCCAAGTTTTCTTTGCCACCCTGTTCCCTATCCACCACAACCAAGACCACCTCAACCTTCGCCCCACCCCCTTCGAGAGGCTTTATTCCTTCAATCTTCGATCCGCCACTTGAGACTACGTCATCGAAGAATAGTATGTGCTCGCCCTCCTTCACTTGGCCCCCAGCGATTCTCCCAGCCACTCCATACCCTTTCTCCATCTTCCTAGCCACCAGACACGGCAATCCGAGCTTGTTGGCGATGCTCGGCAGGAGCAACGCGCCTTTCAACTCGATGCTGGCCAGCTTGTCAACTCTTCTTGAAGACAGAACCTCTCTAATCTCATCTACAACTGCGTCCACAATGCACATGAAATCTTTGGGCGACGAGAGCAGCCATGTGAGGTCAATATAATAGGGGCTCATCACGCCAGATTTCAGCTTAAATGATCCAAACTTGAGAGCCTCTGACCTGACCAGCGCATTTGCGATGCGAACAGTCTTCCCCGACATACAACAATCCCCCACAGTCCCAAACCACTACGCGTTTCCTTCTTCTTCTCAGCGATTCTTTCTCCACAATGCACGTGCATCAGTCTTTTCTGCCTACGTAATCGGCTGCGAGCAACGCGCTTCCCAGCTGAACCCTAAC
>CP070749.1:772330-773856 GCA_020348365.1 Candidatus Bathyarchaeota archaeon | reverse complement strand
CAAAAATGGCCCTAGACTCGGCTGAGCTTACTCTCAAAGACATAGACTGCGTAACACTCGGAACCGCCCCTGACGCCTTCGACGGAATACATATGAAGGGAGAAAACCTCTTAGACGGAGCGGGTGGTTGGCGTAAACCATACTCCCGAGTCTTTGTCGGCGGTGGAACAGGTGTCTTCAGTGCTGAATCAGGCTGGTGGCATGTTGCCTCAGGCCTCTTTGACACCTGCCTTGTAGTCGCCGAAGAGAAGATGTCCTCATGCTTCCCTCATCCCCAATACGCCTTCACCACTATATTTGACCCCATAATGAGCAGACCACTCGGCATAAATCTGGTCTGGATCTTCGCCTTGGAAATGCACCGATACATGCACGTCCATGGCATAAAAAAGGAGAAGATTGCGCAGGTCTCCGTGAAGAACAAGGGAAACGCCCTTGATCACCCCTGCGCGCAGCTCCCAGCGAAGATCACAGTCGAGGATGTTATGAACTCAGAGGTGTTGGTATGGCCGGTTCAGAGGCTTGATATCAGTCCAACAAGCGATGGAGCTGCGGCCCTCGTTCTAGCCTCAGAGGAGGTGGCGAAGAAGATTACGGATGACCCGGTTTGGATTGATGGTGTAGGCTGGTGCATAGACTCTACATATTGGACCAACAGAGACCTCTACTACCCGAAATATGTGGAGTGTGCAGCAAGAATGGCTTACAAGATGGCTGGAATCAAGAACCCCAGAAAAGAGTTAGATGTTGTAGAGGCATACGACCCCTTTGACTACAAAGAATTGCACCACATCGAAGGCCTAAGGCTCTGCAAGAAAGGAGAAGCCCCCGAGATCACAGAAGAAGGCGTAACCCAAAGAGACGGTGACTTGCCAGTTAATCCCTCTGGAGGGCTCTTAGGCGTGGGCAACCCAATTGCAGCTGCAGGATTAATGAAGGTCTGCGAGATCTTCTGGCAACTGCGCGGAGAGGCGGGAAAACGACAAGTGCCTGGGGACCCGCGTACTGGTCTAGCCCAAGCCTGGGGCGATCTGATGCAGTATGGATCGGTCATAGTCATGAGGAGCTGAGGAGAATGAGTGAGAAGATCAAGAAGTATCCGGGTGAGAGGATCAGAACAAAGGATTTGAGAGAGGGAAGAGTCTCCGTTACAAAATGGCGACCTAAGGCGAAATATGCATGGGCCACTGGTCCAGCTATGAGCCGATTCGTAAAGGAACTCAAAAATGGGAGAATCATCGCCAGAAAATGTCGCGAATGCGGGCGCATAATGGTTCCACCACGGATGTTCTGCGAACTCTGCTTCAGACCCACAGATGAGTGGATATACGTGAAGGACACAGGAACAATCAATACATATTCAGTCTCCTACCTAGCCGCAGACGCAAGCCGACTGAAGGAGCCAATACTTGTTGCAGTCATCGACCTCGACGGAGCCTCGAAGAGTATGGGAATCTTACATTATCTTGGTGAAGTGGAGCAGGAGGATGTTAAGTTCGGTATGAAGGTGAAAGCCGTCTGGAAGC
>CP070749.1:769170-772230 GCA_020348365.1 Candidatus Bathyarchaeota archaeon | reverse complement strand
CGCAGACAGGGCAGCTCTCAGGTGCTTCTTTTCCCTCGTAGATGTGACCACAGTTTCTACACTTCCACTGGATAGAAGCATCTCTACTGAAGGCCTTACCTTGCTCTACATTTGCCAACAATTTCCGATATCGTCGCTCATGATACTTCTCTACTCCAGCGACCATGCGGAAAGTTCTAGCAACATCTTTGAAGCCCTCCCCCTCTGCTACTTGAGCAGAGTTGGGATATAGGGTTCCCCACTCAAGTTTCTCGCCTTCTGCTGCTTCCTTCAGGTTTTCCGCTGTTGTTCCAATCACGCCTGCAGGGTATGAGGCCGTGATCTCCACCATACGACCCCTGAGCAGCTTGAAGAATAATTCTGCGTGCTCTTTTTCGTTGTCAGCTGTTTCTTGGAAAATAGAGGATATTTGCTCATATCCTTCCTTCTTAGCTACACTTGCAAAGAACGTGTATCTAGTTCTAGCTTGAGATTCCCCTGCAAAAGATGCCAGCAGATTCCTTTCGGTTTGACTTCCCTTCAGTTTCATTCCCAGATCAACCTGAACATGCACTTCTTCAACTAAACTCTTAAGTGTATCTCTAGGGCGCACGCAAGTGTTATTATTGCTTGCTGGCTTTTCTGTGTATCAATCTGATGTGAATATCAATAGGGTGAGGAGAATGGGAAAAGTTAGAGTGTTTAGGTGCAGAATCTGCTATGACCCGTACATCGGTGAAGAACCGCCATCAAGGTGCCCCTTCTGCGGTGCACCTGCGAGGTATCTGATTCCAGCAGAGAGATGGGACTGGTCTGAACATAAGATTGAAATCAGTGATGTTTCTAGAATCAACCTTGAGGCTGCTTTGAAACTTGAATTGGGAAACACAGCCTTCTACCTCTGCGCTATGAATGCAGCTGAGGAAGCCGGTGATGAATATAGCTATGCGAAGTTCAAAGCTCTGAAGAAAGTGGAGAATGAGCACGCGGCAGTGATAGCGAAGTCCCTGCAGATTGAAGAGCCCCCCTTGGAAGAGATCCCCTGTTCCAAGGATTCCAAGGAGAATACCCAGGAAGGATGGGAGCGGGAAGATAGGGCTATTAAGGCTTATTCCAAGTTTGCTGAGGAGGCTCCCGAGTCATTGCTGAGACAATTCTTCAGTGCACTGGTGGAGATCGAGACCGACCATCTTGCGCTTCACGCTGAGAACCTAGAAGAGTAGGCAGAAACATATTCTGAACTCAGGAGGCATATGCACGCATGCTATGTCCGTTGTGTTCAATGGATAATTCGAACAATCTAGCACAGAATCGGACATGTGCAACGGGTGTTCGATGGAAAATCCAAGCTGTTCTATGGTCGCTGATGAAGGTTCGATGGCAAATAGAACGTTCGATGTAGAAAATCGAACAAGACCCTATAAAGGAGAAACTTCAACGGCCATGTAGATACACATGGGAAATGATGTTGAATTCAAGGAGGCGTCCCTCTACCTCGTAGAAGGGCTTAACCTTGTTCCCCTATAGCGATTTGTGTTGAAGTTAAACATCAAACAAATTGAACATTCAGTCTTGAAAGCATGGAGGGGTCCGCTTTCACTTGGGTCTCTGGACTATGCGAACACATCCTTCAGAGACAGCCTTAAGCAGCCTTTTTGAGGAACGCGCGCAAAGCAATTTTCCACAACTCAATATTATTCCGTGTTTCATCTCAATCTGCGCGCGCATCTTAAACAGGTTTTCTCGCGACTATGTGAAGATGTTTTCCGTAACCTATGATGCTTTTTTCTTCGCACAGAACCAGCTCAAGTTCTAAGAGCTTTTTGGTTTTGATTGGATTGTGAAGCAGTGGTTCTGCCATTCTGGAATATGCGATGGGCTTCCCTACTATTTTCACAACGCGCGCGTAAGCGTTTGGCACACTTTCAACATTCTAACAACATTCTAACCAAGTAGAAAGTGTGACAAATCACAAAGAGGCTTTCAGCTGCAGCATGCCTCTTGGCTCATGGGCTTAAATCTTAACCCACCCACACACATGAAGCCAGAATGTATGCGCGCGTGAAAAGAAGATTTGCCTATATGGCCAAGTACAGCATGATGTAGGTGTATAATCCCAGAAGCAGTTCTATCCCCCACAGTACAACCGTGGTTCTCATAGCGCTCTTTCTTCTGACACAAGCTTTGAGGTTGCGACGGTTGACCGCCCATGTGACTACAAGCCAGATTCCAAGAATCTCAACCAAAATCCCTACGATGGCATGTGAGATCACTACTAAGGCTGGATTTGAAAGCGGGTTTGAGAGTAGACCTCTGAAGCCTAGTAAAGAAGGAATCATTACAATAAGGATAGAAACGGTGTTAAACGTTGCGGCAACTCCCATCATCGCACCATGTTGGCTGAATTTACGTCTAAGCTTGGCGATTGCGATTCCTCCAACTAGAAGAATGAAAATGAAGATTTGAAAGAGCAGGTTCAAGTCAGCAGTGAGTGGGGCGTTTGGGTTAAAGAGACCCATCTTTCTCATCTAACCAGGGACTTGGACTTGAGGCCCAGCACTACAATCGATACGATTACTAGCATCAGGAGTAGATAGATTGCTGGAAATTCTGGAACCACTACTGGTTCAGACCAGCTGCTCCAGCCATGGAAATTGCAGTGGGCTCTGGTTTGAACTGTAGGAGTTTCTGTTATTTCTCCCATATTGTATTGGACAAGGAAAGTGGGTGCTGATTGTGGAGGATCTAGGTTGATGGTTTGAACATCGCCCTCTATGTCAACTTCAACTACATCGATATAGTGACTGGATGTTGGCGAAGCATGCCTAACTGTAATGTTCAGAATAGTGTCAGCTCCGCTTATCCAAGGTTCGACACTCAGCACGTCTGGTACGTCAGCGGATACAGGACTGATTTGACACCAAGCAATCATTGTTAAGGTCATGAAAGATACAACGAAAATGCCTCTACCACACCATGAAATTTTGCACACCATTTATTGTAACCAATAGAATACGTTTCAGAAATCTCTTATTTAAAACTAAAGAAAGATAGGCCACGCGTGCATGCATGATTTCCCGT
>CP070749.1:767185-769070 GCA_020348365.1 Candidatus Bathyarchaeota archaeon | reverse complement strand
GTCAAAGCTTCTTCTGACTTCTTCGGGTAATTCTTCTTCAGTGACTAGGTCGGAGATCATAATTCTGCCGCCGGGTCTCAATACTCTGTGGGCTTCTCGAAACACTTTTTCCTTGTCAGGGGATAGATTGATCACGCAATTGCTTATGATGGCATCAACGGAGTTGTCTTCAACCGGTAGATTTTCTATTTCACCAAGTCGGAACTCGACATTATCATAGCCGTGCTTTGAGGCTGTGATCCTCGCTTTCTGAACCATTTCCTCTGTCATGTCGACTCCGATAACCTTTCCTCTTGCTCCTACTTTTTTTGCTGCTAAGAAGACGTCGATTCCGCCTCCAGATCCTAGGTCTAGCACTGTTTCACCTTCTCTTAGGCTGGCTAGAGCGACTGGATTTCCGCATCCTAATCCCATGAGTGATGCTTCTGGAACAGTCTTCAAATCCTTTTCAGAGTAGCCTATTTGCAGCGCTACGTCTGCCTTGCTGGGTCCGCTGCCACAAGATGGGCAACAGCTTCCTTCGACCTTCGCGATTTCGCCGTACCTTTTCTTGACGAACTCTTTTACTTCCTTCTCTTTCGTTTCCATTCTATTTCGCCTGTACCAGGTTATTTCGTTGGTTGTGCCTCGTGTGCCAAGTCAAGTTTTAATTTGAAGTTTCTCGTCAGTAGATCTGCCTTAACCAGCGCTGCACAGCAGATCTCTCCTCCCTTCACAGTTGTGAGAATGGCTAGTTTGTCCCCGCCTTTGAGACCCCATTTTTCTCTGAGATCTTTTGGTAGTACTAGCTGTCCACGCTCATCTACGCTAACTACGCTCTCGAGAAGGTTGCAGTCTTCACCTTCTTTGCAACAGCTCATTACAGATTTCTCCTCTACAATTTCAACACTTGCGGAATATTTAAACCTTTCCTAATAATCAGAAATATCAGCAATATCGGAATTATGGGGATGATGAGAACCCGTGCGCGAGCGTATACAGCCAATAACTCACGCGCGAACACGCATGGTTATTATTGCTCTGAGATTCCTATGCAGTTTTCACCTTTTCCTATGCATCCTATCACACAGTAGAATTCAGCTGGGTCGCTACCTATTGATTTGAAGCCGTGTTCCTCGTTGGCTGGGAAATAGGCTACGTCGCCCTTCTCAATGATCCTGCCTTGGCCAGAGCCCGTTATCTTGAGGCGGCCCCTCGTGACGGCGATCTCCTGCTCCCACGGATGCTCGTGTGGAGCGATATGCCCACCCACTTCTATAGCAAAGTACCGGAGCGCGAAGTTGTGTAGATATTCCTCGCCACCGGTCCTCTTCTCGGAGATCCATCTTATCGTAACTCCCTCTGCATCAGTCCCATACGCTTCTTTCACATCATATTCCTTGAGCTCTCTGACCCTTCTAATTATCACCAAGTTTCTCAACTCTTCCTGTATGAGGTTAAAGGATGAACCTATATAGTTATGACTGTCTTGGCTGAAGCCGCCATATCCAAGAAGGTGGCGTATCCAATGATCTTCATTCCATCCTCTACCGTCTCTTCTGTTATGCCGCGTCTTCTCGCTGCTTGCTCGCAGACGTAGAGTTTTGCCTTCTTGTTTCTTCTCAACCTATCGAGTCTCTCCCCGATCTCTTGACTGATTCCTGCAAAAGCGCCCTTCCTACCTAGTACTGCTGCATCAGCAAAGAAGAAGACTGCGGCAAGCATATCCATGGTTGTTGCGGTTTCTACCATGTAAAGGAGTGATGATAGGCGGCCCTCCTCCTCAGGTCCCCAGCCGTATGCAAAAACGATTCTCGCGTTCATTCTTGATCACCTTCAGCAGCCTGATGCGATGCAAAGAGTCTTCGGTAGACCACTGAGTTTGCATATTACTCCGCGTGCACTG
>CP070749.1:764109-767085 GCA_020348365.1 Candidatus Bathyarchaeota archaeon | reverse complement strand
TTTCATGTTGTTCAGGCCGAACTACTTGAAATACAAGACCATAAGCTACTCTCCAAGATCTGAAGAGCTCGTTGGTCCCACAGTGTCTACGGATTTTGACGGTCTTTTCAGGAGGCTCATAGAGCAGCTCAACAGAGTTAGAGATGAACTCAACGAGCTTAGGTCGAAGTTGAGTAAGAGTCGCGTGCGCATTAGGAGATATTCAGTGATCATTCCGATGAGGGGAGAACTCAAGAAAGAGAAGAAACTCGCTGAAGAAGCTGCAAAGCTTAGTGCCATGAAAAATGTCATACGCCTGTGCTTGAATGTGAATGAGGACATAAGCTCAATTAGGGCTACAAGTAGCAGCGTTTTCTACTACCCAACTCTGGTGGCTACATTAAAGAATAGAGAAGATGGAGCTGAAAGGCACCTTGTAATTAACCTTGTTGCGAGAGGCGTGCTCAGTAAGCATTTAAGCTTCGATAGGGGACTCACGAAACTCTGTAATGAGAATGAAATGTGTGGAAAGATCATCACTTCATCTTTTCCTCAGTAATGCCATCGGTACAGGTGTGCAGCCGAGACTCATGGCGCAGCACCCGCTATTCCCAGCGCGCACTGCTGAATGGTAAACCTTAGGCCACGGGCATAGGCGTTATCTTGACTCAGACTTGAGCTCGATGCCCAAGTCTTCCAATTCCTTCTTGACTGTGTTATAGATTCCTGCGTACTCGCGTGATGGCTCTATTTTGCCAATATCATAACATTCCTGATACGTCTTCCCCCTTGGGGGATTCGCCATCTTATCCACGTATCTTTTCGCAAGTTTTTTCACGAGGACGTCGGCATCCTCTCTCTTGACTCCGACAGCAGCGTGAGCCATCTGAGCAGAAAATCTTGGTTCCATAGGGGTCATGTTATCCTCGTACTTGCCCCCGCTTACCCCCAAGGCTTCTATGGATAAACCTGACACTACAGATGTCATGACAGATGCTGCTATCTCGTACAGGCACATTTCTGTGCAAGGTCCAGCAGCGGTGTAATTCAGGTTTAGAGATAACAGATGAGTGTTCCTACTGATCGCTTGACCGCTGACACTGATTAGCCACAAAAGTTCAGGTGTGGTATTGCATACGTACTTGATGTGCAGAGGAAAGGGCAGATGCCAAGTCGCCTTTGAGACAATGGTCGCCAGAAGATGGTATGCTGCGTTTGCAACTGCGGTGCCTTCAGGCCCTCCAGAGTACCCGCCTAGCAGCGGGCTTATAGCTATACCTAATGGAGCACCAAGAGAAAGCACTGCGTAGGCCTTGTTGAGGCGATCAAAGTCCACTTTGAACGGATCCATTACAGCCACCAAGTAGCCGTCCGTCGCTCTGAGCCCATACTTTGGCTGAAGCGCCATAGCTAACGCCACTGCCGACTCTGCAGTTGCAAGCGTGTTCATAATCGGCAGACCAGGTCTTCCGGCTTCTCTCATGGCTTCTCTTGCCAGAAGAGCGTTTCTTATCGCGCCCAGCATTTCGATGGGCGACCTAGGTCTTATTCTCAATCCGCCTGCTGAGGTTAAAGCTGGTGTAGTTATCGAGTTGGCTTCGGGTATCGACGCATAACCCTTCACTAGGCTTGAAAAGATCTCTTCAGAGGATACGGGAACTCCGCCTGCGCCAAGAAAACACCAAGGTGGCGTCTTGTCTTCTGGCTTTCTCGGAGACAATGTTCTAGCGTCCTTTCCTTCACCCAATAGGGCTTTGGAGGGTGCATTTTTCAATCCCTCCTTAATCTCATCTTCGTCGAATCTGATTATCCGCTCGGTATCCATGCAGTAAGCGCCAGTTTCGAGGAAGAAGTCGAAGGCTGCTTTGAAGACGTCATCAGCTAGGCTGTTGTCAGAGGGGATGATGGTTGCCGGGTCGTATCTAATGTCGTAGTCCTTCACTATCTCTCTCAATTTGGGCACAAACACTTTGAGTTCAAAGTCTCGGGCTAGACAAGGCTTCCCGGTGACTGCTCTCTTCATAACTTCTAAGAAGGAGACCATTTTGTTATCCTCCTCTTCTTTCCTCAAGTAATTCTAGAGCGTGCTTTGCGGCTTCTGCGGCTGTTTTGGCATATCCGTCAGCACCGATTCTTTCGGCCCACTCTGGAGATGCGGCTCCGCCGCCCACCATAACAGTGAACCTTTCTCTCTCTCCCATTGCCTCTAGGAAATCTATGGCGTCTTTCTGGCCTCCTATAGTCGAGGACATGAGCGCTGAAATGGCGATGATGTCAGCTCCAGATTTCATTGCTTCTTCGTAGAACTTTGATATGGGAACGTCCAAGCCTAAGTCGTGGACTTGAAAGCCGTAAGCCCTCAGCATGGCTGCTACTATGTCTTTTCCTATGCTATGTATGTCGCCCTTGATGGTGCCTATGACAACTCTTCCTTTCATTGGACGTTTTTCTTTCTGTATTTCTGGCAGCAGAATGTCCAGTCCCCCCTCAACGATATCTGCTGCTATCATCAGCTCTGGCAAGAAAATCTCCATTTTGTCGAATCTGTTGCCCATCACTCTCAT
The DNA here is from genome assembly GCA_020348365.1 of Candidatus Bathyarchaeota archaeon. Classification (GTDB taxonomy): domain Archaea; phylum Thermoproteota; class Bathyarchaeia; order Bathyarchaeales; family Bathyarchaeaceae. The sequence goes on along the minus strand of CP070749.1, from coordinate 764,542 downwards.
TCCCTCGGATATTCCCCTTTCAATTGCCTCGCTGGGGTCGAAGCCCTTCTTGATGACCTCGTGGACTGCTTCTGTTACCCCTTTTTCGTTGCAGTTGATAACTCCAGTGCGCAATTTCCTGATGACTTCCTCTTTCTCATTCAAGAGATAGCACTCTCACAGGCGTCTTGCTAGATTAAGCCTTAAAGCCTTTTGCATCCTTGAAAGGAGAATCCTCCCGTGCTTGTATTATGGTTCGTTTGCACATTATGTGTTATTTTCGCCTTTTGTAGGGTTTGTGCAAGATTGATTTCGCCTTTTTGGCTGTCTTTGGGCCCAATCCGTGGACAGCCTTGGCCCAGTTCTCCACGTTCTGTAGCGCGTCTAGTGGGTTCTGATAGGTTTGGAGTAGGTTTCTGGCGCGCTCTCTGCCCACATTTGGCAGGCTTGCTAT
>CP070749.1:757954-764009 GCA_020348365.1 Candidatus Bathyarchaeota archaeon | reverse complement strand
TATACTGGGGAACACACCACGAAAGAGCCTACTCGCTGATTCAGACAAGCGACGGAGGATACGCAATGACAGGAGCAGCATGGCGCCCCAGCTCGAGCAGCTGGGACTACTGGCTGGTAAAGACAGACCCATATGGAAGCGGAGGGTGGACCCAAGAATACGATAATGCAGGCCTCCATGACTACGCACTATCTGCTATCCAGACAAGTGATGGCGGATACGCATTGACAGGCTACACAAGGATTGGCAGTGGAAACTATGATTTCTGGCTGGTGAAGACGGATTCATCAGGAAACAAGGAATGGAGCCAGACGTATGGGGGAGGAAACGATGACAGAGCCAGCTCTGTTATCCAAACATTAGACGGCGGATATGCTCTAGGTGGCTACACGAGATCTTATGGCGCTGGGGGCAAGGACCTCTGGCTAGTCAAGACAGACCTCTATGGAATGGAGGAGTGGACTCAAACGTACGGAGGCCCCTATGATGAAGGAGAAACCCACGATACAGAATTCTACACTGTAGCCTGCACCGTAGTCCAGACAGTTGACGGTGGATATGCGCTGGCAGGCCCCGCTAAATCCTACGGTCCCGACAGCGATTTCTGGCTGGTAAAGACCAACTCGACCGGAAACGTTGAATGGAACATTACCCACCCAATAGAAGGAGACGACTATGCCTACTCAATGGTCTACACAAACGATGGAAGATTCGCAATGGCAGGTTACACAGCACCTCCATTTCCAGAAACCGATGCGGAATGGGAGGTACTGCTTGTTAGGAGTAGCACTGAGTCAGGTCTAGTCTGGACCAACATAACGAACTCCACAATCACGCTTCGCCGAGGAGTCACCGATATCTACTGGAACAATTTGCGCGTCCGCATCTGGCGCATCCAGGAGCCCACGTGGATGTTCGGCGACATCAACCAAGACGGCGTGGTAGATGCGCAGGACCTGTTGATACTCAGCCAGAACTACGGCAGCACCCTCAGCCTCCTAAGCCTAACGGGCATAATAGGCATACTGGGCGTCCAAACCTACAAGACTAGAAAGCGGCCAAAGTAAGCCGCGATCCCCTTCTTTCTGCGCGCTCGTATGCGTGTGGAGTCATAAGGGCAAGAGTGCGTGTTTGGCTACATTGCTTCTGCGAGGTATTTGAAATTCAGAGGCCTGTAAACGCCTCTCCCGGAGAGATTCACGATGAGGGTTTGGGTGTCTTCTAACAGTTCCCCCAACTTCGACTTATGATTGTCCAAGAACTCGTCAAGGTCCCCATAGGTTTTGTGAACCGAAATCATCAAGCCACTCATTCCCATCCCCCTGCATCCACTCCCCATAATGACATTGGGCTGTTGAGAAAGCCATTCCATCGATTTGTCAAGAGCTTCCTTCATCTTAGTGTTTGATGCAAATTTGAGTGGAGTCTTAACCAGAGTAATCGCAAGTATTCCATACCCCAGTTTGGGCCATTTTGGAATTGCAGTGTAGCCGTCCAACGCTTCCTCTTCAAGTCTCCTTCTTCTGCGTGTGACGGTGGGTTGAGAGACCCCGAGTTTCTTGGCTAGTTCCCGATCGCTTCTCCTGCAATTCCTTATCAATTCAACCAATAATTTGTTGTCGATGTTCTTGAGCTTCATAATCTACCATTTATACATCATCTAGTTGCGCTTTTATGATTTTTGGGTGCGCATGGACACATATAGAAGCCCAGAAACTTGCTGGAGAGAATGTGCGATTGGGCAAAAGAAGGAGAATGAGGGAGTTGCTGCTGCCCTCACATGATTTGGTGTCTTCGTATCTGCGTTATTGCCTTGGCCTTCTGGTGTTCCGCCTCTAAGAGGGCGGTCTCAACGGGCTTCCAATCATTGCAATTGAGAGGAAGGTTCACGCCGGCTACTTCTTCTTGGGCGCCTATCGATCGAACGTAAGCCCTAGTGATTCCCAAGTATTCAAGCATTCGCCTTGCCAAGGACCCTGCTCCGTATGGTTTTGCCCCATCCATTTCTATCACCTCTTTATTATTAAAGCCTCTATTTCAATAGTAAATGCACGACTACCTTATAAATATTCCTATCTCATAAGCAAAAAGCTTTTATACTAACGCAGATAATGTCTTTAATAGGTAAAGCAGTATGAAAGCAGTGAAGGTGATAAACAATCCTGAGGCATTCCGGCTGTTGGCCGACGAAACAAGAAGAAAGATACTGTATTTGCTGCGGGTAAAGGAAATGACCGTGAGCCAAATAGCTGAAGACCTAAACTGTACGCCCCAGGCGGTTTATCACCACATAAGAAAGCTTCTGAAGGGAGAACTGGTTGAGGTGTCACGGGAAGAACGCCTTGGCCATCTGATAGAGAGCTACTACAGAGCAACCGCAGAGATGTTCACTCTTCACGAGGGCAAAGCAAGTGCACAGGCCCTTCGTGACAAGAAACTTGGCGAGGAACAGATAGCTACCATCTTCGCCGCCCTAAAGAAGCTAGGGTTCAATCTTGAATACAACAAGAGTAAATTCTCTCAAATAGTCGATTTACTGAGTCAACTTGAAACAGGCTCTAAGACTGAGGAACTTGAAACTGCAGTCTATGAAATGAGCAACCTAGACTTTCTGACAAAGTCAACAGTCATAGACTTCGCCAAGGCTCTTTCACTCTCAGACGAAGAATTTGCCAAGCAACACGAAAACAAGAAGAAATTCAGGAAGCTACTGGCATCCCTCGTTAAGAAATAGATAGGATCGTGATTCCTGCAGCCAAACAGCTGCTGGCTCAGGTGGAAAACGCTTGCACGCACAGAATTTGCAGTGAGTGCGACGAAAGTACAACAGTTCAAAGATACATTATCCTTGCTAGATCACGTATCTATAGGCGACACTGCGCCCCGCCGTCGGACTCTTCCGTATTATCCTTACTATGTCTCCAGGCCTTGCCCCTATCATCCTAGCGGCTGGATCCGAGACCTTGATTCTTGGGATCTGGTAGGGCGCGATACGGTACCTCTCCTGCAGCTCCTCCACTTCTTCTTTGGTGAGGATTTCATGTTTTGGCACGAGTTCATGCTTGAAAATGTCGAATGATGGCAAGGAATCTGTTGAGATAAGTTCTATGTGGTCTCCCATTGCCTCCTTCCTCGACGCGTAAGTGAAGCCGCCTCCAATCAAGATTTGCTGGTCGACAGCTGCCTCTTCTAACATCTTCTTCATCTTCCTAACTTCCCTCACACCGATTCTGCCAGATTTCAGCTTTGACGCAACAACAAGTCTCATCAAAACCTTCTCGCCAGTCTTCGATCTTGAAGCGAGAAAATCTATTATGTCTTCTTTTTCGCGTTTTTCCTTCAGTGAGTATCCTCTGAGTTTCATGAAAATCTTCACCTTTTGGGGGATTTCGTGGAGTTCCTCGGTTTCTTCTTCCTTCTTGTCTTTCATGTGAATCACCTATTGTTGTGCTTACTCATGGCGCTAATCTATTAATTGCTCCTTTCATTTCTGATAAGAGATTTAGGAATCAGACCATAAGGTGGAAAGATTGATCGTGAAATTAGTATCTTCTACGTCGCCTTCTGTATGGTCTCTTGCTCGCTTGATACCATGATGTGTCTCCGTGCCTTTCCTCGGAGAGGTTATTCTTTGTATTCACCTCTTCGATGTCCGTTTCCACCTTGTCTGCGGTTCCAAACTTCCCCATATTTAGCCTCAACAGGCCACGGAACAAGCTGGTGTATCCATTCCTGATCTCGTACACGTCACCAACTCTCATGGCGTCGATTTGGTTGTCCCATAGCGTCAGCAATACACATCCCGTTTCATCTCCTACTAGAGCCTCTCCCACCCGATGTTCAGAGCGGTCTCTTCTGGAAAAGATTACACGCGGTTCTCCTATGCTGAGTACTTTCACCACGACATTGAGATTGGCAAGGTTTGATTTCAATGTATCTAGTTTTATGAGTTCTGCAGGTGCTTCACTCATTCATCTATTCCTTCTGCTCATCTCAGAACTGTAAAGAACACATATATAAGTAACGGTCACAGAACGCCGAACTCAGGCACTTAAATCCCGGAAGATTCTTGTGTTCCCGCTTTGAAAGGCCAAACATCACGATCAATTCAGCGTAATCTGATGGTTTCTAAGACCTCTGGCGCTCTCGTACTAACTCTATATCTCCTCCTAAGAAGCCCTGCCACACTCAAGCACTTCCCCCGCTCTCCATGGCATACTATTATCCTCTCAGGCTTCGGCGTTACTCGACGAAGATAACTGAGGATTTGCCTCCTATCAGAGTGCCCAGAGAATCCCTCGACGGAGTGAACTTCCATGCCAACCTTCGTTATCTCGATTCTGCGATCATTGTTTATCATGGGTGCCTCTGCTAATCCCTTCTGCACCCGACTTCCTAAGGTTCCCTCAATCTGGTAGCTAACAAATATGATTGTATTGCGTTTATCCGATGCTAAGCGTTTGAAGTAGTCGATTATGGGTCCGCCCTCAAGCATCCCAGAAGTCGCTATCACGATGCTGGGCTTCCCCTCTACAATCTCATCCCTTGCACTGGGATGCTCCACAATGGTGAAGTAGTCTGACTTGAAAGGATTCACTCCCTTATGCAGAATGCTGTTCTGCAACTCCCTCTCCAGATACTCTGGATAAGCCGTATGGATGGCAGTCGCCTCAGAGATCATTCCCTCGATAAACACGGGGGCCTCCTTGATTAGCCCTCGCTGCATGTAACCATCAATAACCAGCATGATCTCCTGAGCTCTACCAACCGCCGGAACCGGAATCAACACCTTGCCTCCTCGACTCAGCGTTTCGTTCACAACCGATGAAAACCTCCCCTCAGCTTCGATTCTGGAGGGCATGACATCTTCAGCAGCTCCATATGTGCATTCAGTCAATATTGTTTCCACCCTTGGAAACTTTGCTACTGCGGGTTCGAGAAGCATGGTTTTACCATATTTGTAATCTCCGGTATAGACGATGTTATGCAAACCCTCTCCAACGTGTAGATGGATCATGGATGAGCCGAGGATGTGACCCGCGTTGTGTAGGGTTAGTCTAACGTCTGGTGCTATGTCTGTTACGGCGCCGTATCGTAGTGGAATAGTGTGCAAGACGGCTGCTCGTACATCCCTCTGATCATAATGTGGAATCACTCCCTGCTTACTCATCACATCGAGATAATCTAGCTGGAGCAGAGTCATGAGACTTGAGGTGGGAGCTGAGCAGTAGACTGGACCATCATAACCGTACTTGAATAAGAACGGAAGGAATCCACAATGGTCTAAGTGCGAGTGAGTTATGACGACGGCATCCAGCCTACTTAGATGAAATTCTGGCGCGTCAAGCCGCGGAAAAGCTTCTAACGGTTTTGTGGAACCAGGGTTGATGCCGCAATCCAGCAAAACTTGACTCTCCCTTGTCTGCACGAGAATCGCGGATCTTCCAACCTGTTGGAATCCACCTAGTGCCGACATGCGAATATCTCTGACGCCATAGACGGGAGGTCGAAAAATCCTCTCTCCAACAGTGCGTAGTATCCTCTGCCGTTCTTTGCTTTCGGTATGAAGATAATGTCTCATGTGCGTTATTATTTTAGATGGTATCGGTGGACTTCTTAGAATGCGGCATCTCCAGCGTGTCTTACTTATGATATCCTGCAGAATAGAGCCGTTTCTTCCGATAACCATACCGGGCTTCTTTGCCTCTATAACCACTTCTCCGAGACTGGGGTCGAAGCTTATATTTGAAATACCTGCTTCTTCAGGAACCGTCTCACTGATGATTATTTCCGTGTCCTTCTCGGGTAGTCTTACAGAAGGGTCGGAACGCACGACGATCCTTTTTCTAATCAGATTGACGATATCAGCGATTATGTAGCTCTGGTCAACCAAGACTTCAGGCTTCTTTGTGTAAACTGCTAAGGCGGGCCCTTCAAATTCGATGCGACTGATTTCCGCTTCTTTTGGTATGTGTTTAAGTATGGTTTGGCTGATTTCCGCCTCAGTCTTCTCGAGGGGGGTCACCCTTCTCTGTCGCTCCTCACGAGCCGCCGG
>CP070749.1:755926-757854 GCA_020348365.1 Candidatus Bathyarchaeota archaeon | reverse complement strand
AGCGATGCCCCCTCAACGAGGGGTATGATGATTCACAGCGAGGAGAAGTTGCAGGAACTGATCATGAAAGTCCATACGGCCGGTCTCCAGCTGGCTGTCCACGCCATCGGCGACCGCGCATTGGATAATGTGTTGACCGCAGTTGAAAAGGCTCTGAAGAAAACACCTAGAAAGGATCATCGCCACCGCATAGAACATGCCTCAGTCTTGAATAAGGCCCTGATCGGGCGCATGAGAAGATTGGGCATGATGGCTTCTGTACAGCCGCACTTCATCATCTCCGACTTCTGGGTAGCCGATCGGCTGGGGCCAAGGAGAGCCAGATGGACCTATCCCTTCAAATCCCTCATTCAAGAGGGTGTTCAGATTGTTGCTGGTTCAGACTGTCCAGTGGAACCGATAAGTCCATTGTTGGGCATCTGGGCGGCTGTCTCAAGGGAATCGTTTCCAGAAGAAACTATCACCGTGGATGAGGCTCTACGATTGTACACTGCTGATGCCGCCGCTGCCTCTTTCGAGGAGGATATTAAGGGCTCGATTGAGGTTGGTAAGCTGGCTGATCTTGTTGTTCTCTCCCATGACCCGCAGAAGGTTCCACCTGATAAGATCAAGGAGATCAAGGTTGAGATGACCTTTGTCGGTGGGAACATGGTTTATGCGAGTGGTGAGGCAGAGAGAAAGGCTAGTACGTAGCCTTCTACACTAAAAACCATTAGACTCATTCAGGTTTATCTGAAGCTGACGCATATCTGTAGATGAGCCCCATTGAGCGCAGCCATCTGTAGAGAGATCATCGAAACCATAAAAGAAATCTCCAACCCAACCAAAGAGGATGTCAATCTAGCCAAGCTTAGGATCGCAGGCAAGCACGCGCTGAATCATGTTCCCGCAAACTCCCAGTTAATACTCCATCTGAAACCTGCCGAAAAGAGCAGGTTGCTCCCAATTCTACAACGCAAGAAGGTCCGGACAATCAGCGGCATCACAGTGGTTGCGGTGATGACCAAACCCTGGCCGTGTCCAAAGGAGAAGCCGTGTGCATACTGCCCAGGCGGACCAACCTGGGGATCACCTCAGAGCTACACCGGCCACGAGCCAGCTGCGATGAGAGGCCTACAGAACAATTTTGACGCCTATAAACAGGTAAGGCATCGCATCGAACAGTTGCAGGCTATTGGGCATGCTGTTGACAAAGTGGAGATTATCGTGATGGGGGGAACCTTTCCAGCCACATCACTTGACTATCAAGAAGACTTTGTCAAACGATGCCTAGACGCAATAACCATAAACAATAGCAACTCCTTGCTCGAGGCGAAGCGACTAGCCGAGAACAGCCATACTCGTAACATTGGAATAACCGTAGAGACACGACCCGACTGGGCCAAAAAAAGCCATGTCGATCACATGTTGTCTATGGGCGTGACCCGGGTGGAATTGGGTGTTCAAAACGTGTACGACGACATCTACACGCTTGTTGACCGCGAACACACAGTTGAAGACGTTACTGAAGCCACTCGCATACTGAAGGACTCAGGCTTGAAGATATGCTATCACATGATGCCTGGTCTACCTGGGTCAAACCAGCAGAAGGACCTGAAAGGCTTTGAAATGGTCTTCACCAGCCCAAGCTTCAAGCCGGACATGTTGAAGATATACCCATGCCTCGTCCTCAAGGGAACTAGACTCTATGAGTGGTGGAGAAATGGAGAGTATACACCATACACGACGGAAGAGGCTGCCGAACTCATTCTTGAAGCGAAGAAGATGCTTCCCCCTTGGATTCGGCTAATGAGAGTTCAGAGAGACATTCCAGCCTCCTTGATCGAGGCCGGCGTGAATCGAAGCAACCTTCGACAGGTCGTTTCAAGGAAGCTGAGGGCGCAGGGTCTGCGGTGCCGCTGCATAAGATGCCGTGAAGTAGGACATAG
>CP070749.1:751935-755826 GCA_020348365.1 Candidatus Bathyarchaeota archaeon | reverse complement strand
ATACGAAGCCGTTCTCAAAGTACCATCCAGGTACAATGAAATCTTCTCTAATCCAGTCAATCTTTGTGAAATCCGCTTCGTCCCATCCTTCAAAGCAGCCGTAGTAGTCATCGTCGAATGGTCCTGCGTACATTATTTCCCAATCAGCTTCCCACGGCAGCTTCCCAACGTTATGGATCAGTAATGTGGTGTCCAATTCGAAGGATGGTGGAATCGGGTTCAGAGTAATCTGAACATACCATGTACATGTGGCAGGATCTTCGAAAATGTCGACGATTACTTCGTCACCCCATATGATGCCATTGCAGTTCGTGTCAATTGTTTTGAGCTTGTCCACGTGGAAGTATGTCAGATTGGCGACGACCGAGCCTACGTGTACCTTGTATTTCTTGTCAACATTGTCCTCATAGTGGGCATAAGCGAAGGATGCCAAGGGCACCAATAGTAAAGGAATCAACAGCATGGCCAATTTCTTGTTCATCTTTCTTTTCTCCTCCTCTCTCACGGGCTATCATCGGGCCTTATAGACCCTTTAACGGGGGCTCCCAAGGTTAGTCCCCCGGACCATAGTGTATTTAGCGTGCTCTAGATCACGACACGGGCATGCATGCGCGAGCCTATAAACTAGGCATAGCCGGCTATGCACCAACCAAACAACCAATCTACCCACGGCGGATATTTAAGAGGTCAGAAACATAGCTTCGAAGAATACTTCTAGAAGATAACTTCATAAGACAACATCTAAAGAACGCTTCTAAAGACAGGTTCCATCAATTTAAAACCTTGACAGCCCGTAGATACGAAAGAAGATCAATGTCAGCCATCGACGACGTCATTGAACTACTTGAAGACGGAAAATGGCGTACCTTCGAAGACATAGCCAACAACCTACAAATGGAGCAACAGAAAGTACAACAGATAGTCCGTTTCCTCGAAGACTTGACTCTTCTAAAACTTGACAAAAAGCGGAAGAAGGCCTCAATAGACCTCGATCTCAAAGAACTAATGGCCCTAGAGCACTAAAAGAGCGCGCTAACCCGCCTATAATCCTTTAAAATCTGCTTTCCACTTCCAGTGATCTTGTACATCACACCATTACCGCTATTAACCTTCTCTAAGAACCCTCTCTTAATAAGAAGAGGCAGATACCTCTCAGCCATACTGAAATTCAAATTCGCTCCATAGACGATCTTGGTCTTGTTCACACTGCTCGACACCTCGTCCAAAATATCCATCATGATCTCAACCCGACCACGACGTCCACGAGCCATGACAACCACCGAATATTCTCTCAAACACCTAACTCTAGGGCTTATATCTTATGTTTCTCAGAGCTTATAAGATTTGCTTTAATACATAGAGATAGTGCATGCTCTTATGTTTGAGGCTTTTTTGCCACGCTTGCGTTTCAGCTTGCTCAGTCTACTCTGAAAGTCTTTATCAAGGAACCATACGAAGTAGTTGCCTAGTGCAAGACGTAGTCGGGGGTAATAGATGCCATTAATTAGGTAACAGACTATCCTATGAATGTTGAATGAATATTAACCGCGCGCATTCCTCTAGATGATGCATTTCGCGAGCGAAAAGCTAATTCAGACAAAGTATATGTTGCATGTGCGCATTAAGTTGGGAGACAAGGAGACTGCAATGTCTGTAATCGAAATGTTGACGAAGCGTGGAAAACGGGTAGATGATTTCTTGCTGAAGATGCTGAAAATAGGGGCATCATCCGAATTGTACGAGATGGTTAAGCATCAGATTGCCTCAGGGGGGAAGCGGGTTAGACCCGCGATGACGATGTTATGCTGTGAAGCCGTTGGTGGAAGCGATGAGGCTGCGATACCGGCTGCAGCGGGCATTGAGTTGATTCACAATTACTCGTTGATATTCGACGACGTCATCGATCGATCAGATCTCAGGAGGGGGCTTCCAACGTTGAGAGCAGTATACGGTGATGTGATGGCCTTCTTGGCTGGGATGCACTATAGAGAGGCCATTTTTGAAGCAGCCAGGCGCTCTGTCAAGCCAAGGCGCATAGAGAAGCTATTCAGCTGGACGATCAGGAAGATCATCGAGGGAGAAAGGTTAGATGTTTTGTATGAGCAAGGAGGACGAGACTCAGAGTACATCAAAAAAATGAGATTCAAGCACATCTCTGAAGATGATTATCGAAGAATGATTGAGGCGAAGACGGCTGTGCTCTTTGAAGCAGCATGCAAGGCAGGAGGAATGGTGGGCGACGGGAAGGCTCCGGAGATACACGGTCTGTCAAGGTATGGCTGGAATTGTGGTGTTGCCTTCCAAATGAAAGACGACATATTGGACATCGTCGGAGAGACTGAACAGTTGGGGAAGCCGACTGGTAAGGACATAGAAGAACATAAACTCGGAAACATAGTGGTCTTGAACAGCCTAGAAGAGCTCTCACAGCCTGAGAGGGACAAAGTGTTGCAGACACTAATGTCTCAAGGGATAAGCGACTCAGCGATGAGTGATATAATGAAATTGATTTTGTCAACAAAAGCTGTTGGAAGAGCTTATGAAAAAACGAAGTTCTTGGTACAGAGAGCAAAGATGAGCCTAGATGTTCTCCCACCTTCTGAAGCGAAGCGCACATTATTAAGCCTAGCAGATTTCATAATCAGGAGACCCTTCTGAAAGATGAGATAACAGAGCAGTTTCTCATATGCTTTTAAACCGCTTAACAACATTTAGTCTCTGCAGGTGAAGAGCACTGAAGACGCCCAAGGCAGCTCTTGTGCTGTTGCTGGTAATCTTTTGCTACATTGCTCTTCTCGGTCCCTTGACTGAGGCACGAGGATGCGTATTCTGTCGTAATACTTAATAAACATTATGTGACCAAACAAAACTCACACAACGGCTAGTGCAGTAGATGAATAAAATGCTTGTCACTGGAGGCGCAGGGTTCCTCGGCAGCCACCTAGTAGATCGACTAATGCAACTTGAAGAGAAGGTCACGGTATTAGACAACCTGTCAAGCGGAAGAATGACCAACATCAGGAGGTGGGTGAACAATCCCAACTTCACATTCATAGAAGCCGACCTAAAGAAGCCTGAGGACATTAACAAAACCCTCCAAGAATCCACAAGGGTCTTCCATTTCGCGGCTAACCCTGAGGTTCGAGTTGGAGAAACAAGCCCTAAAGTCCATCTCGAAGAGAATCTTATGGCTACATTCAACCTTCTTGAAGCCATGAGGAGAAGTAGACGGGCAGAAACCATCGTATTCGCCTCAACCTCTACAGTATACGGTGACGCCTCCACAATCCCAACCCCTGAAGACTACGGACCACTAATCCCCATATCTACCTACGGCGCCACAAAACTCGCATGCGAGGCCCTAATCGCCAGCTACACCCACACCTTCAACCTCAACGCTCTCATCATACGCCTCGCCAACATCGTTGGTCCAAGATCCAACCACGGCGTCATCCCAGACTTCATCAAAAAACTCAAAACCAACCCCAAAAAGCTCGAAATACTCGGAGATGGAAAACAGAACAAGTCATACCTCTACGTGGACGACTGCATAGACGCCATACTTCACACGACCAACCGTTTCATCGAAGACGATGATAACGTTGATGTCTACAACATCGGCTCCACCAATCAGACCACAGTAAGAAGAATAGCTGAAATTGTGGCCCAAGAGATGAAACTCCAAAACGTAGAATTCACCTTCACAGGCGGATTCCGCGACGGGAGAGGTTGGAAGGGAGACGTCAGAATCATGCAACTCTCAGTGGAAAAACTCACTCAAACTGGATGGAAGCCAAAACTTGACAGTGAACAAGCAATCAGAATTGCCACTCGATCTCTGCTACGTCAATAGATCAAACATTCGCACGTAGATTCCACCAAATATGTCCA
>CP070749.1:749562-751835 GCA_020348365.1 Candidatus Bathyarchaeota archaeon | reverse complement strand
TGTTAACATAGGTCTTCATGTCTCTTTTGAATTGAAGTTTGTCTGCTTCTGCTTCTATAAGCGGTGCCGACATCAATGCTCCTCCGGCAACTGGTAGAAGACCTACAATCGCTGGAAGCAAGCTTACTACAAGTTTGGAGTTTTTCACCGTGTTACTGAGGCTTTGACTCAGAGTCTTTATGACTTCCGTCTCTTTGTAAAGCTGGCTTAAGATCATTATTCCAAAGGTTGCTGATACCAGAGAGATCGTGAGGGTGCTCGTCACTGTTTCAATGAATAAGTTTGGAATCTCGCCAAACTCCATGACAAGAAGGCTTAGGAGAAAAGCTGTAGATGTTAGGGTTATTCCAAGGTTTACACGCTTGTACACCATTATTCCAAGAAAGGCGAAAGCAACGATAAGCGCAACCAAAGGGTCGACGAATCCCAAGTATGACAAGCTTCCTATCCCAAAGTTACAACTTCAGAAGTTGAAGACTGAGTATCAAACTCTTTTAATCTTTTCTTCAAGATAACCGTGAATACTGCATCCATACAGTATAACATAGAAGTTGCGTGCGCACAACGGTTAAGGCTAAGACCAAAGCTGGGTCGGTCAAACTGGAAAACGCATGCAAATTCGCCCATTCGGTTGACTTCCGGCCCACAATCAGTCACGTTCATAGAGAACGCGGAAGCTTGATAGGGGTCATCGAGGGGGCAGACAAGGACTCTGCAAGAGAATGGTAACTTGCCGTAAATACTCAGGGAGATAGAGATTGAGTGGGGTGGACGCGCGTGCGGATTTTCCTGAGGAAAAAATATTCTAGAATATCTTTTATATAAAGGAAAAACGCCTTCGATTCATTCTCAAGAAATTTCCGGTGAGAAGTATATGCACGAACGCTGTCATCAAATACAACCTTACCTATTTTTCTAATCCTCAAAGAGATATCATGATCTTCTGATGTGAGCAGCTTTTCGTCGAATCCCTCAATCTTCCAGAAAGCATCGGTTCTGAATGCGCAGGAAGCACCCCAGAACAGGGGATAATTGATTCTTACGAGGATTTTCTGAAGGGTATTTGTAAGGTTGTAAAGATACGATCCTTTGATTCTTTCAAGGGGAAACAGAGGGCCTGTCACACAGGCAATGCTTTGATCTTGGAAAGTCTCTATGATGCCTTTCAGCCAAGATTTTGATGCAACCGTGTCCGCATCGATGAATGCCAACAAACTACCCGTCGCCATCTTTGCTCCCAAGTTTCTTTGAATACTCGGGCTTTTTTCTAGAGAAGTTACAATCTTATCGGCGTGTCTCTTCGCGATCTTCACTGTAGCATCTGAACTTCCACCATCAACGACTATTATCTCAGAATTCTCACAGCCTTCCTGGCTCTTTAATGAAATCAAACATTTTTCTAAATAATCTTCTTCATTCAATGTAGGGATTATCGTTGAAACCAAAGGGCTCAGGATAGGGCACTCTCTTTGAGAACCTATTTTGAATGCATGCATAAAACATTTAGCCTAAGCCTGGAAACATTTGAACAGGATCATGTTCATGCATATGCGAGTTCTGGCAAGATTAACGAGAATAAGGGCGTACTTGCTGACATTGTTCTCAATTATAGCTTTGGTATTTCTGATCTCGCCACAGAATCTGTTCTCTATTAAAACGGTTCTAGTCTTCTTTGCTAATCTCTTTCTAACCGCCTTCGTATACGCGTTTAATGATGTAGAAGATGCCGCCGATGACTACAGCATCTTGGAAAAGAGAAGAAGAAACCCCGTAGCAAATGGTGATTTATCAGAAACACAAGGATACGCAATTAGTCTCGTACTTCTACTAATTGGTCTGTCTTTAGTGGCAATTATAGGTCCCTTAGTTTTTTTCTTTGGTTTAGTCCTAGCCTTAGTAGGATTCTTTTATTCATGGAAACCTGTGAGATTCAAATCTATGTCCTTTATAGATTTGATTTCACACGTAATCTGTTTGGGTGGCCTTCAATTCTTCATAACATACTTGACATTCCGCTCTTTTGACCTTTTCGTTATCCCCTTCTTAATGATAATTTTACCCTTTTCATTAATGGTTGAAATCCTCTATGAACTTAGAGATTTCAATGTTGACAAAAACACAAACATAAGAAACACAATTCAAAGATTAGGAAAGTTTGACACAAAGAAGTTGTTGATTACTTCCGGTGTGATAACAATTGTTGGATTTACCATCATATTCTTCACCATTCCATCAGAATACGGGATAGTCATCCTTTTGGGTTCGGTATTTTT
>CP070749.1:746418-749462 GCA_020348365.1 Candidatus Bathyarchaeota archaeon | reverse complement strand
GATTACTGCTTCAACTTCCTCGTCCTCTAATGCTTCCAGAAGCCCTTTTGTGACAGCTACTCTGGTTCCAGCGATGGGTGAGCCATAAGCGAAAGCGTTAGGTACAGGGATGTTTGCTGTCATAACCCGAGGCATTTTGATGCCGCTTTTTTGGCTTAGCCTTTCTACCATTGTGTATAATTCTGGGTTTTCTGATCTTGATACTCTTCGTACGCGATACATCATGTCTATGAGGTAGGGAGCGAAGAGCCACTGAGCTATGTTAAAAAGTACGACGAAAACTAGTAATGTTAAGAGGTTGAAAGCGCCGGTTAGGGAGAGAAGAATAGTGAAGAAGAGGCTGGATACGCCTATGATGATGGCTAGGGTTCCGAGCATGGAAAATCGAAGCTTCCATATGCTCATGGGCTTATCCTCAGAAGAGACTTCGAAGAGAAAACACTATTTATCTTTTGCTGTTTTTTTGTTGGTTTTCCTCTTCCATAGATTTCAATGAAAGAAAATACATTCGAATCCTAGGGAGAATGAAGGTTTTCCATTAGGTCCCGTAGCTTGTTCTTGGCTGTCTTGACGAGTTCTTCAGTGATTAACCTCTCTGCTTTGGCTTCCTCCAGTTTTTCTTCATCCAACTTTCTTACTGCACCGTTCGGCCAAATACAAATGTCAACCTCTAGGTCCACGTAACGAATTCCATGCGGATAAAGTTCTATAGGGGTATTAAGGTTAATGTATGTCCCTTTGTATTCTCCCTCCTTCGAAAAATACTGTGTTTCAAAATGCCAATCTCCAACCCTAGCTTTGGTAATGGCGCGATCTCCAGGATCTTTCGGAGTTCCAAGGCCGTCGTAAATCCCTTCCTTCTCAAAGACTCGGCTTAGTTGAAACGATGACTGATCATGGTTGAAGGCTTCAACCAAGGCTTCTCCCAAATCTAACACCTTTCCGTCAAGTTTTACATGCTCCATCGATATCACGGAACCCACTGTAGGAAACTCTGCTTCCACAGTCTGTTTGAAAATGTCTTTCACCTTTGCAGGGGGATAGTCTTTCTCCAACAATCTCTCTGCCATGTCTAGCGCCAATGAAATCCGTCTTCCGCACGCCTTGTAGTAGTGATGCCCTTCCATCGTTGGTACAACACACCTACGAAGCTCATCTAGCTTCATCTTTGACAGGGCAGGAAACTCCACATTCAGAAAGCTTCGTCCCTCCCATAGCGTTGCAGGAGCTTCCACACGCTCGGCCTGCTCCACAATAGCTCGTCTCTCTCCAGCTAGACGAATGACCTCTTCCCGTAGAATTTCATCTGACTGACGGGCAGCAGCAGTACGCCAAAGAATTCCCCAGTCTGGAGGGATCAGCTTCTCCCCAAGCTTCTGGAGCCGGAACCTAACCTTGGGGTCGCGAATCTTCTGGCTAACCTTAACTAGATGCTCAGGTAACAAAACCGCGTATCTCCCAGGAATCTTTATTGCTGTGGTTAGGATCGGCTTCTTAGCTCCCATCCTTCTTCTATCAACTTGAACAAGAATCTGCTTCAGCTCAGGATTCAAGAGCTCTTTATCCGCGATCTTGCCTAACACTGCCCCAATGTCCAACCAAAAATGTGTGACTTCTAGGGTCCTCGTCTTTTATTAACCCCTTGTAAATTCCATCAGCTGTGACCGCCCACTTCCTAACGATGACGTCGTCTAAGCGTGACTGCACAATAAAGCGAAACGTGTTGATGCTCTCAGATTCGCCAAGCACCTGAACTCCCTGCCGATGAAACCGATCATCGACGTCAAGGTCAGGCGACTCGTTGCATTCGTCTAATCCAAATCTTTCCCTAAGGGTGATCGAAGGTTGAACAATGTCGAATCCATTTTCGAGAAGAAGCTTCGTTAAGGCAGTTGAATAAACTCCTCGAACCCGCGCCTTCGCCATCATGCATGCCTCCTCCGTTAAGCTTCCATCTTCTCAATTCGATAGAGATTGTCAAGCCTCGTAACTTGAAACTTCACATCTAAAATCTTCTGGGTAAGCCAAAGGTTTGTATCCAGATGGGCAGTCATGGAACGAGCAAGATAAACAGAGTTGCCCTCAGCCAAAGCAACATAGGGAACCAGCAGATCAGCAAGATGAATATCAACTGTGGCCTCAGCTTCTATCTCCTTGAAGAGGTTCTCAGCGGCTTCACGACCTACCACCTCGCTGACCTTGCGAACCTCGCCAATAGCGTCTCCTCCCAACAGCACACCTGCACTGCTTCTTGCCCACAGCACGATCGAGCTTCCTTTCTGAAGCGGATTAGACATATCATTAACCACCTTAATCTTCGCCTCAAAACCGCGAGCCCTGAGATATTGATTGGCTGCCCTAGCTTGGCGCTCCGCAACCTTCCGATCAGCCAGAAAGGTGCATACAGAAACTCCGCGTAGCTCCTCTATTTTTCCACACTCTTCAAGGCGCAAAGGATCGAGTTTTTGGCAAGGCTCAACTTTCATTGAAACCTCTCCCATGCCTTTGGGATAGTAGCCATACTTTCGGATGGTTAGGTTGGCCTTCAAACCCATTCGCTCAAGCGTGGGAAGAAGCAAGTGCTTCAGATAATTTATGGTGGGAGCATGACGAACATCGGTTCCCCCCTTAACCACGTGAATGTTCACTGCGCGTTTGGCACAGACACAAAGCGGCAAAACTGTCAACAAGAGCATGGCGATGCTGCCGGCGGTTCCGATCTCAGCATGTATCTCGCCTCCTCTAATCTCGTTAGGCTCAAACCAAAGTTCACGTGAACCCAACGTTGCACCCCTAATCTCCGCACCGCAAAGCCTTGCAGCCGTGAGTGTAGCTTCAAGGTGCTGAGGCCGCAAACCTGGCTGACTCCGATTCTCACGGATGTTGTAAATGTGCAACGGCTCACCGAGGATGCCAGCTAAGGCTATTGCCAGGCGCAAGATGGTGCCGCTACCGCTCTTTTGGCTGCCGTCAACTTCCAGCACTCTCAAGCCTCTAATTTGATCATTCTCGATTTGATTTAAAAGATTCTTCTACGTTGCAAT
>CP070749.1:742674-746318 GCA_020348365.1 Candidatus Bathyarchaeota archaeon | reverse complement strand
AGCCCAACTATATCTCGCGGACCCCTTTCCTTAATCTCTGGGAGTCTTCCTGGTCCGATATCGTGCATGAAGCAGTCTTCTATCTGTGCTCGCAAAGATTGTGAGGTGCCAGCGTACCACGAACCTGCCACGGCGGGACGCCTAACCTTCAACCTTCTCCCTCTTCCGTCTTTGTTAGCTTTACCTCGAAATCATCGATTGAAAGGTCCATGTCTCCGTCAGGAGGGATCTCTCCTCTCTCCCGTAATATCTGCCTCGCAAGAAGCCAATAGACTATCGCCAAGGCTCTCCTACCCTTGTTGTTAGTGGGAATAACTATGTCTAGGTTACGAGACTCGTTGTCGGTGCTACAGAGAGCCACAACAGGAACACCCACCGTTGAGGCTTCTCTCACAGCTTGGCCATCGGCTCTCGGGTCAGAGACAATAACAACACTGGGTTCGATGCGGTTGGGATAGAGGGGATTGGACAGCACCCCAGGAATAAAACGTCCAATAATAGGAGTTGCCCGAGTCGCGTCACAAAATCTCTCCACTGGAGTTCGCGCGTACAATCTTGCCGCCACCGCTGCGATCTTAGAAGGCTCAAACCTGGCCAAGAATTTGGCGGCGACTCGGATTCGTTCATTCGTCTTCTGAATGTCCAGAACGAACAGTCCATCCGGCCTGATGCGATATATGAAGGGCTCTACATCCTTTGTTTTCATTCTCGTTCCTATATGGATTCCCGCTGACAGGAGGGTATCTTGAGGCAACAAGAGTTCCTCACTGGAGATTTCGATTTCTTCACTTTCTTCCTTTGACATGTTCTTCTTCACAACCGGACCGTAGCCATCTTGGCTCTTCCACCAAGCATCTCTTCTGTACGGATGAGCTCATTGATTTTTGATATGCGTGTTCCCCCAATTACACCCGTTTTAATGATGGGGCAGTGCAACGCTATCGATAGGTGAGCTATATGCATATCAGGTGTTTCTCCAGATCGGTGAGACATAATCGTGGTGTATCCTGCTTTATGAGCCAGTTGAGTGGTCTTCCAAGCATCAGTGAGTGTGCCAACCTGATTGGTTTTGATAATTACTGTGTTCGCAGCGCCGATTCTTATTCCATGACCTAGTCTCTCCCTATTTGTCACAAAGAGGTCGTCGCCGCATATGAGACATTTTTCAGTCATCTTTGTAAGTTGTGCAAAGCTCTTGAAATCCTGTTCATGAAAAGGGTCTTCAATATAGGCGAGGTTATAACGCTCGAGAAGCCCCGAGATGAAGTCTATTTGCTCCTCGGAATCTCTCTTAACTCCGTCTCGAGCGTAGACATAACATTTCTCTTTTGATCTCCACAAACTTGAAGCTGCTATGTCCAATCCAACTCTGCAATCAACTCCAGATTCCTCTGAAACGACCTCGCACGCCTTCAACATGATTTCCAAGGCCTCTTCATTCTTTATGTTGGGAGCCCAAGCTCCCTCATCTCCTCTTCCTTTGGTAAAGCTTTTGTCTGCTTTTTCTAGGAGAGAGCCTACTTTCCTGTGAACTGATACATTTGCTTTTGCTGCTTCATAGAAGGAGTTTGTATTGAGGGGTAGAACTAGAAACTCTTGTATGTCTGGGGTCTTTCCGTATGCATGCTTTCCTCCGCCTATGATGTTTCCTAAGGGATGTGGGATTTCATTTGCAAAATAGCCTGCAAGATATTCAAACAATGGCATACCATAAGAGACGGCTGCGGCATCAGCGGTTCCTAGAGAGACAGCATAAGCTGCGTTTCCACCGAGATTTCTGAAGTTTGCTGTTCCATCTATTTCGTGGAGAAGAAGGTCGATTTCCTCTTGTTCGTCTGCGTTTCTGCCTATCAGTTCTGGGGCGACTAGATCTGCAACTTTCTCTATTGCTCGATCTACTGTGCCTTGCGGATAGGAAATTACTTCAGCTTTTCCCTTGCTGGCGCCAGCTGGTGCGGAAGCTCTTCCAAATCCTGCTAGGGTTATCACGTCAACCTCAAGGGTCTCTTCCCCTCGGCTGTTGAAGGTCTTTCGTGCTGTGATATCCTCTATGACCGTTGACACGGGTATCCTCTCGATCCTATGCTTGTCTCCTTCTTCCAACCTCACTGAACTTCAGAACCTCGTCTATTGTCTCCACGTGGGAGAGGAGCATACGACGACAGCAATACCGGGCAACTCCAAGACTATCTAGGACCTTTTTTGGGTCTTCTCCTTTTTTTACCCCTCTAGCGAATTCTTCCCACTTGTCGCCAATCGGCTTGCCGCAGGAGAAACAGCGCACAGGTATGATTATCCTTGTCGTCCTCCTCTAATTATTCATGAAGGGTTCAAAGCATAAGATGTGTGAAAATATGCTTTCTATTGTGTGCTTTTCTTCACAACAAAACGGTGACATCTAATTCTCACCCTATCTGTAGCTCTTTTGATCTCTAGCTCTCGCACTGGGTCCGCCAAACTTCTTGGACTCTTTCCGCCTAGGATCTCCAGCCATCATAGATCGGTCGTAATCCGTGAAAGCAGTCTTGAGCTTAGCGCTCTTGGTCCAATTTAATAAAGCCCTTGCAATGGCCATCCTAGAGGCCTCAGCCTGCCCCATGAAGCCTCCACCCGACACCTTGACATCGATATTGATCTGCCTTAAGGTTTCCTTGTCTGTTTGCAGGATGGGTTCCATGATTTTGTCTCTGGCGATGCTGGGTTCAAAGATTTCGAGGGGAATCTTATTTATGCGAATTCTTCCCCTTCCGTTTCTCACAGTTGCTCTGGCAATGGCGGTTTTTCGCTTTCCACTGGTTAATAAGATTCTCTCCCGACTGGGCATACTATTCACCAGATGAAGTCCATCCGATCTCCTTCGCCAATCTTCCAACAGTGACATATGGACATTTCAGTTTCTCTGATTCAGCGTATGCTATTGTTTGGGTCTCCATGTCTTTAAGCTCTTCGGGTACGTCGATAAAAACCCTGAGCCTTCTGTAGGCTTGCTGTCCCTTTGGTTTCTTCCTCGGCAGCATTCCCCTTATGGTTCGACGGATGATCTGTTCTGGTACTCTGGGGTGGAATGGGCCCTTCTTGGGGTGTCCAATCTCAAGCTTCTTTTTGGCCTCCTTGACTGCACTCAGTCTCTTCCCCGATATTACCGCCTTTCTTGCGTTCACGATTGTGATGCTTTCTCCTTGGAGGAGGCGCTTGGCTACTGTGCTTGCCATTCTGCCAAGTATAAGGCCGTTTGCGTCGATTACTACTGTTGACTCTGTGGCCATTGTTTTTCACTCGAGGATTTTCACGTTTATGCCTTTTGGGTTTTTCTCCGCTAGCTCTTGTATAGAGAGGCATTTCCCCTTAGCCCCTAAGATTTTTGACTTCGCTTGTTTGGAGAAGGCGAAGGCCGCCACATTTAAGGAATGGTTGATTTTCCCTGAGCCTAGCACTTTGCCTGGAATGGCTACGGTGTCTCCTTTTCTTGTATGGCGCCTTAGATGACTCACATTCACGGTTGCTCGTCTCTGTCTCGAGCGTGCCAAGCGATCTGCTATTGAGCGCCATACCCCTACCTCATTTTCTCGAGACTTCTTTCTTAGGGCTCGGACGATTCCTATCAGTTCTAGGTTTGTTGTTCTAGTCCTTTTCATCTTTCTTCG
>CP070749.1:738449-742574 GCA_020348365.1 Candidatus Bathyarchaeota archaeon | reverse complement strand
AGCCCCTGCCCCCCCAAAGGCCGCACCCCTACAACAGCTGACAGCCAAAAAAATCACAGGGCTCTTTGGAGGTAACTATACAGAGATTGATAAAGCGATCCTGACTGAATGGTCAGAATTCTTCAATGGAAAAACAATAGACATAGTTGAAATCCAAGCCCCCAACGGAAAGACAGCGCGGTGCAAAGTGAAAGCAATAGATGACGAAAGACTGGAGGGGAGGGGTTTCATAAGAATACCAGAAAAAACCCTCAGAACGCTCAAAGTGGGAGAAGAAGAGATTATGGGAGTAAAACCCATAACCCCTTGATGTGAAACTACATGTCCTTAAAAGAAGAGTCCAAGGAGAAAGAGGAAAAGAAATCCTCCAACAAGAAGATGGAAGAAGCTGGGAGAAAAATTCGTGATGGGCTAGCTGATTTGAAGACCAAGGAAGGGGTCATCGGATACATCCTGAGAACCTCACGATCGGCTTCCATAGATTTAAAAGACCCAGCAAAAATAATCGACTATGCAGTTCTATCATCTACAGCTCTAGAGACAGCAGAAAACCTGTCGGAAACGTTCGGACTTGGAGAATTCCAGAACGTTCTGCTGGAGGGAAAAGGCGCCAAAATCCTCTTACTCAAAGTGGATGACCAACGCCTAAGCGTATTCATGGAGAAAAGGGTTGACCACGAGAAGATATACAAAGGCCTAGGCGTATAACGAATTATCAAAATCCGCCCCCTCCGTTTTCTTGGCACTCAGCCTTCTGGGTTCATCTACTGAGTTCTTGTGACGAATGCCAGTATCGGAGGCGAAAGCCTTATTCTTCTGCGGTTCTTGTCGAGCTGGACGAATTTATATTCCGCGAAGAACCGTATAATCTCCTCTAGTTTCTCCTCCGAGAGCCCTACCTCCCTGTTCATCTCTTCAAGGTTGTGCCACCTTCCATCTTTCATAGACTCTAGAATATCGTCAAGGCTTGACAATGTTCTGGTGGCTCCTCCAGACAATTTCTTGACTATTGACTACATGGGCTTAAATAGTTTCTGAGGAATTCGTTCAGAGGATTATTCTAGAACTTAGTCTTAGCATGCATTTCAGTTGCTGAGTAGACCCATTTTTGTGTACTAGCCAATATGCATAATCTAGAAGTTTTTCTCCATTACCTTGTAGATTTCTTGGGCGCACTCCTCTGGACTGAGCTTTTCTGAGTCCAAGGCTACTTCGGGAGTTAGCGGGTTCTCGTAGGGCGCGCCTACTCCTGGAACCGTTGGGGCTTCGCCCTTGAGGGCTCGTCTGTAGATTGCTTTCGGGGCTTGAAACGTCCTTGCACGTTCAGACTCCCGCCTAATACAGACTTCCAGTGAACACTTCAGATAGGCTTCTAAGAAACAGGGTATGCTCCTGCGGGCGTTTTCACGATAGCGTCTGTGATTGCCCGTCGCATCTATAATGACATTTATGCCATTTTCTGTTAGGTGTTTAGCAATCAGCACAAGGGCACTGTAGAGCATGTCGCGTTCCTCTTCAGTATAAGTGGGTTCAGGCGTGATCGCTTTTCGCAAGGCATCTGAAGATAAAATTTGGGCTTTGATGTCGTGTCTACGCAGTTTTTCATGTAGAGCCTTAGCAACTACAGACTTGCCACTACCTGGTAAACCAGTAACCCAGACACACCAACCGTCCCTAGGCGACATAAGCACAGTTCCCTCAGGTCTTTGCTAGTTATTTACCAATTAGATCTTATTTGTCTAACCAAGGAGGCGCAGAGGAATGACGCCTATAACATAGTAGATACGCGCCAAGTTCTATGCCATCCATAGTAATTGCTGCTTTCAAACCTTCCATATTTCGGCCCTGAAATATGCCTCCCTTAGGAGTACGCCTTTTAGGTTTTGTCTTTAAGAATCTTATAGAGAAGTACTATAGACAAAGTATAAAGAGGATTTGTGTTGTCGCGAAAAAGAAGGGACAGGTTAACGATAATGGCTCAAATATTGAGTATAGCGAGAGAGGGAACCCTCAAGACCCAAATCATGTACAGGGCGAATTTGAGCTTCGCTCAACTTAATGAATATCTGTCCCTCCTCCAAGAGGTGAAGCTTCTGAGGGTCAACTCGGAAGATGGAAGAACAACATATAAAACAACATCGAAGGGAATGAAGTATCTCGAAAATTTCTCAACGATCAATGACTTGTTGAAAAGAGCTCACGAGGACAATCCAAAGGGATGGCACTCAAATCAACCAATGTATTTCCTATCTTGAAGATGAATTGGTGAGGGTCTCATCGTCTGCTGGGTCCATCATGGTTTGGGGCCTCATCAAGAGAAAGGAGAAAGCATATTAAAACTGAGGAGTGCCAGACCATGTGGGAAATCTTTCAGCCTCACCTCACCATTGCTCTCTTACATCGTAAGACGCAATATATTATATTGCGCCCTTAGCTATAAAAGCTTATCGATCATTGCGTTGGGAGCCCTTCAAATGCTCCTTGAGTTATCCTACAGCAAGAGCTCCTTCGAAGAGATCTTCTTCGGGTATGTTCAGTTCTTTCGACAGCCATGTTTTCAGTAGTTTTGAGTTTTTGGGGAAATCGCCAGTATATGTGAGGACCCTGCCACCCTTCAGAGCATCGGCTTGGAAGGTTCTTTCTGTTTCTTTTTGTAGATAGCTGACGGTCTCTGCTTCCATAGCTAGGTTTCTGAAGTCTTCCCATTGTCTGCACCTGACAATCACTGGAGGACCATGAGGTACAGCTGGAGTGGGGCTTTCTTGCGTTTGGGAGATTATCTTGATCAGGTCCAAGATTTGGGTTTGTAGGTGGGCTAGGCGGGCTTCTACGTCATCCATTTTGCCTGTAAGTTCACCGGTTTCACCATACTGTTCCAGCGTTGTACCTATCTTGTCTGCTAACCGGTCTAGGGCTTTCTCGTGCTCTTTGAGGACGTTTATTATGAAGTCTAGAGCTTCTAAGGCTTCGTCCCTTGATCGCTTCTTCGACACGTCTTTATCCTCGCCTAGCTTGTGTTTGTGAAGGAATGCGCAGCTATATGTTGGGAGTTTTGTTAGATAAACGTAGCGTATCGTGAAACAGTATCATGGGGAATGTATGGGCGTATTAATTGCAAATTAAAAATTGTGAGACTGATGATGGAAATAGAAGAAACTCATACATGCAAAAATCCAGACCTAGTCTAATCTCGGGGTCAAATATGGAACGTAAGAGGCAGTGATGCACAAGGCCACTGCATACATGGCTTGCGTGTGTGATCTAAATCTGGAGATTCACTGCAACGGTCTGTCCAAAAGAAATTCCTCCATCTCCAGGCGGTATTTGATGATGAGCCAAAAAACCCAACCCGCTCCTCTCAACCGTTCTCTTGATAATCCTTTTGATGGACTCGTTATAGGCAACTCCTCCGGAAAACCCGATAGTCTTGACACCAACCCGTCTGGCCTCCTCCACAGCTCGGTGAGCCAGCGATCTAGCGAGATATGACTGAGCAGAGCAGGCTAGGTCAACAACCGAATACTCATCTCTTTCTCTGAATATTTCCTGAACAAGCTGGGTGGTCCCGATTGTAGCCCCGTCGAATATGGGCGTCAGGTCAAAGACATCAGTTCCTTTTGTGGCGACAGACTCCAGCTTCATAGCAGGTTCTCCCTCGTAAGTTCGTTCGTAACATACACCAAGTATAGCTGAGACGGCATCTAACACCCTCCCACAACTCGTAGTTTTCACAGTCGATTCTTTCGTCAACTGTTTGAACATTACCTCAACCTCTCTCTCACCATGCGGGAAGTGGCCACTTTGTGAGAATAGCCACTCCTCGACATCCATCGTGCCGTGAAGCATACTTGCTGCCATCCTCAACGGGTACCGTGTTGCCAAGTCACCGCCAACCATCGGTTGCTCCTGAAGATGCGCGAGACGATGGATCCCATCTTGACTAATATGGAATATCTCTCCGCCCCACGCGCCGCCGTCCGAGCCATAGCCAAACCCGTCGCACACTATTCCCACAATCTCTTGGAGATTGTGTTCGCCCATGAGGGCCGCGACGTGAGCTCGATGGTGTTGAATCGGAACGATTTGACATCCAAGTTCGTTCTTTAGGGTTTGAGCAAATCTAGT
>CP070749.1:736603-738349 GCA_020348365.1 Candidatus Bathyarchaeota archaeon | reverse complement strand
TGATGTGGAGAGCGTGAGGAAACTATTCAAGGCAACCAGCTTCTCAAAGACGATAGAAGGGGAAGAGGAGTAGAAAGAGGGGCAAATAATGGCGGAGCAAGAGCTGAAGTATCTACTCTTTCTGGGCTGTGTCATCCCCTATCGAGTATCAAGCTACGAGGTTTCCACCCGGAAAGTCCTCGACAGACTCGGAGTGGAATTGGTGGAGATGCCAGAGTTTATCTGCTGTGGACTCCCACTCGACCCCGTCAACCACGAGATGATGCTTGCTCTAGCAGCGCGAAACCTGTCTTTGGCTGAGCAGCAGAACCTGCCCATCATGGCACTCTGCAACGGCTGCTTCGGCGTCCTAAACCACGTAAACAAAGGGCTCAAAGAAGACAAGAAGCTCAGAGAGAAAGTGAACGAACACCTAAAGGAGATCGGCACAGAATTCAAAGGAACAACCACGGTCAAACATCTCATCCACGTACTCGCCGAAGACGTTGGCTTCGAAAAGATAAAGGAGACCATCAAGAAACCGCTCAACCCACTCAAGGTAGCCGTACACACAGGATGCCACGTGACGCGCCCATCAAAATACGTGAGTTCCGACGATCCAGAGAACCCCACGCTACTCAAGAAGCTAATCAGATTAACGGGCGCGGAAACCTTGGACTACATGGACGAGAACGAATGCTGCGGCAACCCAATAATAGGCGTAAACAGCGAAATTCCGCTTCAGCTAGCCAGACACAAACTAGGCAACATAAAGGCAGTGAAGGCACATGCACTAATCACGGTATGTCCATTCTGCCACATGATGTATGATCTTCATCAACCGAGAATAGAAAGAGCCTTCAATGAAAAATATGGTATACCCGTGCTCCACTATCCACAGCTTCTGGGATTAGCTATGGGCATGAGCCACGAAGAATTGGCCTTAAAGGATCTCAGAGTAAAAGCCTCCGAACTACTAACCCTCCTGTAATTCCCATTTCAGAGTCAGAACCTGCTTTCTCCTCGGGCAAAACTTAAGCTAGTTCATCCTATGTTCTTGTAGGAGACGTTTGTACATTGGAAAGAATCACCATGACTCATGGCGCAGGCGGAACCGTGATGAAGGAGCTCATTGAAACATATGTGCTAAAGCATTTGAAAGGAGGCCCTGCCGAGGTTCCGCTGGAAGCTCTAGACGACTCGGCCGTCATCAGCGACATCGTCTTCCATTCTGACTCCCACGCAGTGAAGCCCATCTTCTTTCCTGGAGGAGACATCGGAAGGCTATCAGTAGCGGGCACCATCAACGACGTAGCTGTGATGGGCGCTGAGCCTCTGGCGATTTCATCCGCCTTCATATTAGAGGAGGGTCTTCCCCTGGCTGATCTTGACAGAATCTCGAAGAGCATAGCTGACACGTGTGAAGAGGCTGGAATACACGTGATTACTGGTGACACAAAAGTAGTGGAGAAAGGCGTGTTAGGAGGCTGCGTCATAAACACCTCCGGAATAGGACGGCGAAACGATGTGCTGGAGAAGAATATCGCTGAGGTGAAGAGGCATCGCCATTTCGACGCGCGGTGGATGCTTGACTCCAACTTGAGGGATGGAGATAGAATAATCCTTTCAGGTACGGTGGGAGATCATGGATTGGCTGTTCTATCGGCTCAGGAAGGCTACGACTTCGGAAGCAGAGTGGTGTCCGATGTGGCCCCGCTGAACAAGTTGATTACCAGCTTGTTGAATGTTGGTGGAATCGTGGCCATG
>CP070749.1:731437-736503 GCA_020348365.1 Candidatus Bathyarchaeota archaeon | reverse complement strand
TCGAACTGCATAACTTTCACCTTCTTCAAGAATGCCTTCGAAAGATGTTGAGCGTACTTGCTCCAGAATTCTGGTAGCGGTGGCGTCACAGCTGAACAGTTCCAGGCCACAGATTCTTGCCATGGCTGAGCGAGATTTAACAGTCTCTACGCTCTTAATGTCAGCCTCAACACGCAGAACCTGAATCAGCTTCTGTACAATTCTATACTTGTAGCCTTGGGCCTCTAGAATTGCTCTCAACTCTGAAAAGGGTAGGGTTAGATGTTCGCCTGAGAGTAGAAAAAAGAGCCTAGCCACATCGAAATCCTCTTAGGCTAGCGCTCTCGCAATCAAGGGGGCAACTGTGACTATGCTGAACGGACTGGGGATGGTGTCTGTGCCGAAGATGCCATCGGCACCACCTTCCAGGATTCTGTTTTTTGCGTCTCCGATTAGGAGGGGATGGACGCATGCTACGTAGATTTTTCGGGCACCTTGCTTCCTAACCCATCTTACTGCCTTAACCATGGTTGCTCCGCTGCTGATTATGTCATCAAACACTACCGCATCACGGTTCTTCACAGGTAACGTTTTCTTCTCAATCGTTACCTCCCCGCTTACTTGGTCTCTCTGAGTTGATATGCATCCATATCCGCCTCCTAAAACATCGTTCGCTTGCTTTGCCATGTCTACTGCTTTCTTGCCAAGCGACAAAGAGAACACCCCGTTAAAACCTTGGGTCTTTAGATGCTGGGCGAGAAGGCTGATGGCTGATAAATCGTCGATGGCTATCTTGAAAGTCTTCAAGACTTTGGGATTGTGAGAGTTCACTGTGATTATTCTACTTACACCACATGTTTCAAGGAGGGTTACTATGGTCTTAATGCTGAAGGCTTCCATTGGTCTGAAGCGTTTGTCCTGCCTTGCGTATGCAAAATATGGAACAACCGCTGTGATGCTCTTGGCTTTCAAGTCCTTTGCGCTATCCGCGATGATGAAGAGCTGTATCAAGTGCTCATTTTGAGGGGGACTATTTGTCTGAACAATCACAACATCCTCGCCCTCTATGTTCTCGGTAAAGCGAATGCGAGACTCTCCATCGGGGAAGCGCTTAAAATCGATGGGAACAACCTTCTTTTCTAAGTGTTCAGCAATCTTTCTGCCCAATTCTTGGGATGCTGGGCCGGGAATTACCATCAAATTAGATTCTCCATGGCAGGTTCACTGAAAATAGAAAGTAGTCATACTCTTTCTTTTTTCCCGTATTCCCCTATTAGTTCCCTCGCTCTGTCCATCCTTATCTTGCGTTCTTTGACCATCGTTTCGGCTATGAGATCTATCAGCTCTCCTGACGCCCCAGCCATGATAGCTATGTTTCTGGCATGTAGAGCCATGTGGCCTCTCTGTATACCCTCATCGGCGAGTGCTCTTAATGCTCCTAAATTCTGAGCCAGTCCAACAGCTGCCATGACCTCCGCCAGTTCGTTGGCGGTCTTCGCGCCGAGAATCTTAAGGGCTATTCTGGCTATCGGATGCACCTTTGTGGCCCCGCCTATTATTCCAACAGCCATAGGCAACTCAATGGAGCCTACTAGGTCTTCGTCTCTGTTCTTCTCCCATACAGTGAGTGGGCTGTAGTAACCCGTTCTTGCTGCATAGGCGTGAGCTCCAGCCTCCACAGCTCGGTGGTCGTTGCATGTGGCTATTGTGACGGCGATTATGCCGTTTAGTATGCCCTTGTTGTGGGTTGCGGCTCTGTAGGGATCTGCCGCTGCGAAGTTGTAGGCTTCAATAATACCTTCAACAACCTCTTCTCCACCTACTGCCTCCTTCGCCACAACAGTCCGAGCTCGAGCAAGCCTTTTCGTGGCTAGGTTTGATATAATTCTGAGGTAGACTCTTCCACGGGTTATTCTCTCGATTAGAGGAGTAACAGCCTCCGCCATAGTATTGACAGTATTAGCGCCCATAACATCTCTACAATCAATATGCAACTCTGTGATGACCATCGGTCCAGAATCCGCTTCGATGACTTTCACGTCCAAGTTTCGGGCGCCACCACCAACCGAGATAAGCATGGGATCCTGCTCATTTGCCTTTTCTATGATCTTATCTTTCGCAGCCAGAATTGCCATCTTTGCGCCGTATGGATCGTCTATATTCACGGCTTGAATCTGTCCAACCATGATGGGTTCAGTGCTACTCGTGAAGAATCCACCCTTCAGTCTGGTCATCTTGGCTGCGTAGCTGGCAGCGGCTACTACAGAGGGCTCGTCGGTAGCCATTGGAATCAGGTAATCTCTTCCATTTATGAGGAAGTTGACTCCGATTCCTATGGGGATGGGAATGGCTCCCACAACATTTTCAATCATCCGATCGGCCAGTTCCAGCTTCAGAGAACCTGTTGATTGGAGAAGTTCCACTTCTTCATCCGTTAGGTCTGCGAATTCCTTTACAAACTGTGCTCTCTCCTTCGGGCTAAGCTTGTAGAACCCGGAAACCTCGGATGTCCTGTTCACGACAAAACCCTCATTACGTCAGTTCTATCAGGTCTGTGAGTGCACATCAATTTAACTCTACCCTCGGCGCGCGCGTCAAAAAAAGTCATGGGCTTTGGACTGCCTAGCTAACGTGTATACTGTGGGAAAAGATGAAACTAGAAAAGTATAAGAGGCGAGTAAAAGACCTACGAAATGGAGGAAGTGTGTTCTGTTCAGCACTGCAGATATGGCAAAGTATCCGTTTTTGCAGGAGACGAAAGAACATGTTTCTAAGCTGGACATCGACGTTGAAGAACTTGAAGAAGTTGAGCGTATTGTAGAACGGGCTAGGGAGAGAATATTCGCCTCTTTTGAATTCGTGTCATATTTCTCGCAAAAGCCGAGTAAAGACCTTGAGGTTGAGATCTTTTCTTTTCCAGTTTCTATTATGCTGGTTACAGGCGTCAAAGATAACGCCTTAACTGAGCGATTCGCTCTTCATGAAGCAGGGACGATTTTTGAATATCTTCGGAAGGAGAAGAGTGAAACCATTCTTGATATCGCTCAGTCTTTTGATTGGAGAATAAGAGAAACAAAGCAGTCACCACATCCATTCGCTATGCATTTCATCAACTATTTGAAGAATGCAACAAGAGGACGCCTAGTCCACTCTCCAGAATGGAAGCTTGTTAACAGACAACTTCACAAGGGTGAAGTACACGTCTCAACTAGGGAAGTTTGCAGGCTTTTGCAGGAGGAAATGAAGAAGTACATAGAAGATATGGCTGGAAAAAAGATTTCAACAGTCCCACAAAACATCCAAGAAGTAATAGATGAAATCAAATCTGAATTTTCGAAAAGAAAACCTCATTTGTCAGAATTTGACAAAATAGTAAAGGCAGAAGAGTCTGAATACCCCCCATGCATAAGAATATTTTTAGACAGAGCAGTTGAGGGACAACATCTATCTCATACTGAAAGGTTCACACTAGTCACCTATTTGCTACATCAAGGTGTTAGCATAGATGGGGTCATCAAAATGTTCGCAAATGTTGCGGATTTTAAGGAAAACAAAACAAGATATCAGGTTGAGCACCTCGCTGGTCAAAGAGGAAGTCAAACAGAATACCGACCCTACAACTGTTCGACTTTGAAGACCCATGGCGCCTGTCCAGATTCCGACGACCCGATTTGCCATACCATCAAGAGTCCTCTAACCTATCACTTGAGAAAAAAACCAACAGAAGGAAAAGCATAACGAGCACGCGCGCACATTTCTACCCCTTCTAGGACTCTTATTACCCTTTGGTGACAAACTTTGTTACCCTTAGGTAATATCAACGCCTTCCGTCTCTTCTTTGAAGGGAAAATTCATACTTTTGTACCGGTACAACAGTATGATTGTTATGTCGGCGGAGAAGAGGTTGAATGGTCATAAGATATGCGAGGCCCTGAGCCGGCCTTTGAGGGCTAACATATTCCAAGAACTTGTAAGGGTTTATCCTCGGAAGCTTTCTGTTTCTGAGTTGCAGGAGAGACTGTCTGAGGCGAGGATGACTCTGTGGTTTCACTTGGACAAGCTTAGGGAGGCGCATCTAGTGGAGTTAAATGGGTCGGGGCGGGGTTTTAGGGCGGCGGCTAGAGCTTTGACTATTGAGTTTAATGGTGACGGGATCAAGCTGAGAACGGAGGGCTGAATAGATGAAGGAAGCTATGCTGTACGAGCAGGCGTCAGAGAAGAAAGTGAAGTGCAACCTTTGTGGAAGGAGATGTGTAGTTCCTGAGGGAAAGGTGGGCTTCTGTCTTGTGAGGCGAAATGAGCGTGGGAGACTTTATTCGCTCGTTTATGGGAAGCCTTGTTCGGCTTGCGTTGATCCTATCGGGAAGAAGCCTCTTTCACACTTCCATCCCGGGAGCTTGGTGATGTCTATTGCAACGGTAGGGTGTAACTTCAGGTGTCTCTTCTGTGATAATTGGGCTATCAGTCAAGAGAAGACGATCACGGGTTCTGATTTTCCTCCTGAGCGGGTTGTTGGTGCGGCGAAGGAGAACGGCTGTTCTGGGATAAGCTACACGTACACGGAACCTACGATCTTCTTTGAGTATGCTTATGACACGGCGGTTTTGGCTCATAAGGAGGGTTTGTTCAACACGTTTGTTACAAATGGATATCTGACGCCTGAGGCTGTCAGAATGATATCACCAATGTTGGACGCCGCGACAGTGGATTTCAAGGGCGCTGGAAACCCTGAGTTTTACAAGGAGTTTTCAGCTGTGCCTTCAGTGGAGCCCATCTACAAGGCTTTGAAGCAGATGAAAAAGGAGGGAATTCACCTAGAGATTACAGATCTGGTTGTGCCTAGGATTGGGGATTCTTTGGAGGAGATTCGGAAGTTGGCTGAGTGGGTGAGAGATAACCTGGGAAAGGATACGGTGTTTCATCTGTTGAGGTTTCATCCGAACTATCAGACTACGGATATTCCTTCTACGCCTTTAAGGACCTTGGAGGGGGCTTATGATATGGCAAAGGAGGCAGGTTTAAACTATGTGTATATGGGGAATGTTCCCGGGCACAGGTGCGAGAATACCTACTGTCCTAGTTGTGGG
>CP070749.1:728067-731337 GCA_020348365.1 Candidatus Bathyarchaeota archaeon | reverse complement strand
ATCCAAACTTCGTCTTCACGATGGGCGAGATCTGCCCCTTCTGAAGGGCAAAGGCGGCTTGCTCAAATTCCTTCACCGTTCTTCCTCTGCCGAATGTTCCAAGGTCTCCACCACGTTTCTTGGAGGGGCATAGAGAGACCATATTGGCGATTTTTGCGAATTTCTCACCTTTCTTCACACGTTCTAGAATTGCATTTGCTTCTGTCTGAGTCTTTACAAGGATGTGGGCACAATGAATCTTGTCTGGCATAATGAATGGATACTTTGATTCAGTTAAAAGAGTTATCCTATCCCATATGCTTGTGCCACCTGACGGAAGCAGGATTCAAAACATATGCAACAGGGGAGGGAAAGGAGAGAATTACTAGAAGTTTCTTCTGGATTTCTCGTGCAGGGAAGCTTAAATGTGAGGCTTTGCCTACCAAGTATATCACTCTACATGTCTGCGTATGCAGAGCAGAAAGGATGAAAGATGAAAAGGAAATTAGTCGCTAACTTGATCCTAGCCCTTTTGGTCTTCTTCATAGTCCTTTCCTTTCAAGTTTCGTATTCGGAGTCAATGAGCAAGGCGGTGACATCCAAGAGTGGCGTTATAACACAATTGTGTATGATCATAGACGGCTCAGACAGTATAGGGAGCGCAGAGTGGGACGCAATCAAGCAAGGGATGGCGGAAGCAATAGAGACTGCGATGCCACGCGATGGCGCCGTCGAACTCACAATAGTGCAATTCGGCTATTCGCCTGATGAGGGCTATGCGAGGACGGAAGTACCGCCCACGGTCATGAACAGCACTAATCACGAAGCATTAGCAAACATGACTCTGGCAATAACGCAGGGGGGCGTGGGCACCCCAATGGCGCATGGACTATACTTGGGTTGGAAAGAGATCAGCAATTCTCCGAATTTTGATGATGCACTGTACCAGATCATTAACTTAGCTACAGATGGAGAGCCTAATAGAAGAAACCTCAACGCAACGAGCGATCTCAATGGAGATGGGTATGTTGATCAGTGGGATGATGTTATAGCCGTTGTGGATAAAGCAGTGAACGAGGGACTTGAAGAGCTGGATATTGAAGGGATTGGCATCCCTGATTCGTTTCGGGACTGGTTCAGAGAATGGATTGTGCATCCTCAGCCGGGTATTCTGGCGCCGCCGTTTCTCAAGCCGGGATGGATTCGGGTTGTTGCAGACGCTGCTGAATTCGCCAATACGATAGAGCAGAAGTTGCTGCAGGTCATATTTCCAGAAGAGACCTATAGATTGGCGGTTAACATTGTTGGAAATGGCTCAGTCTCAATCGACCCTGACCAAGCAGCCTACGTTAATGGCACTACTGTTGAAGCTACCGCAACTCCTGGTTCTTGTTACGAGCTTGACCATTGGGAACTGGATAGCATCGATGCTGGTTCGGCTAACCCCATCACATTTGCGATAGGCGGCAATCACACTCTCAATGCATTCTTCACACCGATAGAACACACTCTGACGGTGAACATCAATGGCAGCGGCGCGGTGACAAAGAATTCAAATCAAACAACCTATGTTTGCAGCACCCTTGTCAACTTAACCGCAGTTCCTGACCCTGGCTGGTCCTTCTCGCACTGGAGTGATGATCTGACAAGCGCCACAAACCCAGAAGCCATCATAATGGACAGCGCCAAGATCCTGACCGCCCACTTCACACAGGACCAGTACACTCTGACAATCAATGTTATGGGCAGCGGTTCTGTAGTCAAGAATCCGGATCAAGCAACCTATCTTCATGATACGGTTGTTGAGTTGACTGCCCTTCCTGATCCTGGCTGGGTCTTTTCTCAATGGAGCGGTGACTTAACAAGCACCAACAGTTCCGACAACATCAGAGTGGTTGATAACACCTCCGTCGAAGCTCAGTTCACCGAGGATCAGATATGGGCTCCTCCTCTACCGGAGGCAGCTGCAGGAGCAGTGGCTACTGTTGCTGTGACTTCAACGATTACGGCAATGTCTTCTTCATTGGCAAATCCTGCAGCGTCTGTTGGAGGTAGTCTCTGGAGTAGAATCGCCGCAGCCTTGCCAGATTCTCTTCAGAATCTATTGCAGTCTTATGGAGAGGAGATTCTCGCCTCAAAGACACAAGGAGAGATTGAGGCGAGAGAGATCGCTCGCTTCATGATGACCCCAGCTGAGCTACTTGCTTTTGCTACAGGAGCTGTGGCTTTGACATTCTGCTTCTCGTATGCAATCGCAGGCGCCACCATTCAGATTCTGAATGTTGTGCCACTTGTTCTTGTCACGGTGGTAGCTACTGAGCTGATTTACTGGTTGACAATGGAAGCGGTTGCAAGAAGTATGGGTATATGTTCCGAGTATCGTATATGGCCAATAGGCATCGTCATGCTGCTTGTTTTCAGTCTTGCTTTCAGATCACCTTTCTGTGTTGCAGGCAGGTCTAAATTCAAATGCGCTACCCCAGAAAAGAGGTCTTTCGGCTTAATATCCCTCAGTGGACCAGTGGCATGTCTACTATTAGGAGGGGTATTCGCCATGCTGCTAGGTCTTGGATTTGAGCAACTCGGAAGCTTGGGTGTTATGGTGTGCATGACAAAGGCGGCATTCGACTTGATCCCCACCCGTCCAATGAATGGCAAGGAAATATTCGATTGGAACAAGATTGTCTGGTTAATGCTGTTTCTGCCCAGTGTAGCTTCCTACCTCTTCTTCATAGTGAATTTCTGACTGCACGCATTAAGCTTAGGTAGTTTGTACTGTTTCGACAAATGTGAAGAATGCATGGCTGATGAAAGATATCCCTGTGCTCTACGCGCGTGATCTATTCAGTCTTTGCATATAACTCCATTTTTTGTTGTGTGGGTCTTACGAGATTAGAAGAAAAGGTTTAAGTGAGTCGAGGTTATCGAGGTGCGAAACGATAGGTGATCTTATGGAGTTCTGTCCTAAATGTGGAACAAGGCTAACTCCAACTAAGAAGAAAAAGAAGAGCAAGATCACCCTGGTTCTTTCATGTCCAAAGTGTAGCTACAAGAAGCCTGCGACCTCGAAGCCCGTGCCCACAATTATTGAGCATAAGCCCCAGGAGCGCATCACTGTAATCGGAAAAGAGGAACAGAAGCTGAGAACACTGCCCACAGAAAGGAAGGAGTGTCCTAGATGTGGAAACTTGAAAGCTTATGTCTGGCAAGTTCAGACCAGAGGGGCAGATGAGTCTTCAACACAATTCTTCAGGTGTACCAAGTGTAACTACACTTTCAGAGAATACAGCT
>CP070749.1:725631-727967 GCA_020348365.1 Candidatus Bathyarchaeota archaeon | reverse complement strand
GCGTGTGGGAAGGATGGCCTCCAGCAGGCCTCAACAGCATCATAATGATCATCGGCATCATAACAGCACTAAGTTTCTTCTTCTTCACTTGGGAGCACACAGGCGCTTTAGGAATAAGCACAAGGATAGGACGATACTTCCTTATGGCCACCTTCGGATCCGCCTACGGTGGCACTGTAATGGCTAGAATGTCACTATTCATTGGAAGGCTAAGATTTCTCTATGAAACAAGCTATCAAGACTGGTTCTGGGCTTGGTATCTTGTGCCAGTAGCCGCAATCATTGTGATTCTCGTAGCCCTCTGGGATAGATCCAAAGGATAACCCTTCCTCCCCCTTTTTTATTTCCATTCTTCCCTAATATCACGAAGTATTAGGCTGTTGTCGCTCTTCTTTCTTCTTACCTGTCTTGATGAGTCCTATGAAATAGAAGATGGCGAACGCAAACCACGTAAAGACGAACCCATAGGCTACGCCTATTATGCTGTTCAAAAGAATCTCGGTCAAAGATTGATGATGCACAACTGCGCCAACAGCAAGATTATATAACCCATACCCAATGGAGCCGCCAATAACACATGAGTATGGTTTTCTAGAAATAGCCCAGGTAATATTCGTCATGATGAAATTCAGAAAGACCAGAATTAGAAACACTCTAACTGCCCCATCGACTCCCTCAAATATGATCCAGAGGAGAATACCAACAGCAACTGCGGCGATTTGAATCCAAAAATCACGTTGCTTATACATTCTCAACCAGCTAAGTACATCTATCAGAAAGCCGAGGAGTCCTCGCACACCCTTGTCTGACGCAGCATCTTTCTCCGCTTTCATCTTCACATCAGCTCACGAGACATCTTCTTTGGTTAGTTGCTTCAGAATAAGCTTTTCCAACTCCCTTGATAATACGCACATCAGATTTGACAGCGCCATACCTCAGACTGTTCAGTACATACTACGGAAAACAGATAACCGTTAAATAACACCCCCAGACAAATCTGTGCGGGGTGAAGGAACTGATTTTTATAGCAATTTGTGATATTGAGCCGGCTCAAGATGAGGCTATCTACAGCCAGATGGAAAAACTGGAAAGCAGCGAAGGCGTCACACCCCTAGTTATCGGCAGGCTCTTCGAAGGGGCAGATGTTATGCTTCTCTTACACTCGCCTGACATGGAGTCTGTGGATGATTACCTGATAGAGAATGTGCGAAGCATCAAAAGCGTACAAGAACTTATTGTTGTACCGGTTTACGAGTTCAGCCTTCTCTCTTCCTTCGACTTCATGATCGAACCAGAACAAGAAGACACGGAGACAGCACCTATCGACCATGAAGAGCTCTTCTTCTTCATGGCAAAAATCGACATTGCACCCACTAAAGACCGCGCCGTGTACAAGAGCATCGCATCGATTGCCCCAACAGATGAGACCATACCACTAATGACAGGACATACATTCCACACCAAGGATTTTGACTCAGTCCTCTTCTTCTTATCAAGGAGTCTAGAAGGCGCTTGGGAATTCGTCAAGGCGTTGCGTGTGATTCCTGGAGTCTGGGACACTGAAGTGAACCTCATAGCGCACTTTGAAGGCCTAGTGCCTCTGAAGCAGTTCAAGAAACTGGTCTCCACCAAGCCTGCCCAGAGCGGTCGTCACTGATTGGGAGAGAAGAAACATGCAAAGCAACGAGAAGAAATCGACGGGCATAAAGAGACTTGAGATGCGAATTGGGCGGCTTTGGGGCTTTCGCCGAGAAAAGGAAGGGATAGTCGCGAAGCTTCCGCCTGAAAAAACCGTTGGCAGGCTTGTCCATCTTTTCATCGCCTCAGTAAACACAATCGGCTCGTTCTTGAGAGAGAAAATGGGCGAAACCAGCGTGAGGAGCGTGTTCGAATACCAAGGCGAAAAATTCGGCGAGGGCTTGGAAAAATGGCCTTGGAGAGCAGACGAAATCGCAAAGAATATGATTCGCCTGAACTTCCAACCCTTCGGCATCGAAGCACGCTATAGCGGTGACAAGAACAAGGCAACAATAGTCATCGAACAGTGTCCGCTACCCGAGAACTTCGGTCACTCAGTGGAGTATCTCAGAGAGTTCACAGCCGAACCACACGGAGCCGTGTTCAAGGGAGAAGCCAAGTTGCGCCGTCTGGAAGAGAGCATGAGTACATCATGGGATTGGCTTCCCAAGAAACCAGAGGTCTGTGCAACATGCAGAATAGTCATGCCCAAGTTGGGAGAGAAATTGGGCTTCAGCTGGAAACACCGCATGACTAAGGACGCGCCTCCCAAGTGTGTTTTCGATATAAGAATAGCGAAAGACAGAAGACAGACCTAA
>CP070749.1:685345-725531 GCA_020348365.1 Candidatus Bathyarchaeota archaeon | reverse complement strand
AGACGCTCCACATTGAGTACAGATTTTGCTGTCATCTGCGTTTTTCGCCCCACATTTTGTACAATAAACCATTTTTGTATTCTCCGCCTCAAATCGTTCTGTGAGGAACATTTTTAAGGTTTTTGGTGGATGGAAGCGTCAGCCCCACCATTTTTCAGGTGTTCTCTCAGGTTTCGGCTTTCTCTTCGCCTCTCCGGTTTTGGGAACCCCGCATTTCGGGCAGAACATATCCTCATCTTTCAATGCAGCTCCACACTTCCTGCAATACGGCAACCATGGCACCTCTGAACTATTTACTCCTACCCTTGAGGTATAAAGCGATTTCGCATGTGAGGTTATGTCAATCTCTGCTGTCCCACACCAGTTAGTTCCCAACGAAAAGGTTTCTTTCCTCTGCGTACTAGTATATTCTCAGCTTCGAGAAGACGAATATGATGCAGAGCTGCTGCGTAGCTCAACTTAGCATGCTGTGCAACGTCTCTGACGCTTAGGGCATCCTTTTCAAGCTGCAGAACAATCTGGGTTCTGGCGATTAGACCTGGCCGAATGTTTCTTTTCAGCGACAAGAAGGCCTTTGGATGGTAGGCTCCCCTCAACAGAGTCCCCCAAGATAATTCGAAATTCATCTATAAAAGCGCATGTCAAACCATGAAGTCTCCTAGGCTTATCTGCTTCGGTTTGTCTCCTTCAAAGAGCGAATGAATCTCGTCCTCCACCAGCAGAAGCCGTTGAGCATAATAGCTAGGAAGCTCGTACCTCCTCACAAGCTTACGGGCTACATCCAAATACTTCTCGATTCCACCACGATGCACAGTCAAAAGCAAGGCTCCATTACACCTGGGACACCTCCCCTGAAGAGGAAGTCTCCTAAACCGTCTGCTGCAGTTCTTACATCGGAAGTTTTGGGTTGTAAACGCGCGCAGATTACCCATTATGTCCCGGATGAAGTGTGTCGTGAGAACCTTTAGAGCAACGGTACTTGCATCAACAGCGGCAATCTTCTCTGACAAAGTCAGTTGGCTATTCAACTTCTCAGTCATCCGTCCCAGTTTCTTGTACGTGCTTTCACGATTACCCATATTCACATCCGAGACAGGAACTGTGTAGCCAAAGCCTTCAAACTGTGCTTCAGTGTTCAGTCTATGCTGAACCAAGTCTATGAGTCCCCTGACACTCCGCGACGACACCCCCTGCGTAGCCTTCTCGTAGAACTCCAATGGATAGGTCGAGGCAACATCAACCTCGTGAGCCTGTCGCTGCACCTCAACGGGATTCACAACAGGAATAATGAAAAGCGGTGCATCCATTATCCCACCGGTCTGAGCTGGCAAATAGGCCTTAGAGAAGTTCAACACTGTGTCCAAAGCAAGCATCAAAGCGTCCTCATCACCATCGCAGTCCCTACGTTTCGCCGAATGCCACAAGGGATGAGCATAACAAACATTCAGAGGTGTAAACCCTACGATCCGACCTATGATGCCTACAGAAGTATGGGGAGCCAAACCCACAACGAGGCGCCCTGCCAAATCTCCAACTCCACTAACGCTGTAAAGTGGAGGAAGCGCGTACACGTTCTTAAGAAGCTCATCCAGAAAAGTCGCAACGCGAATGAAATATTCAGCACATTCCATCGGGACAACAACATCCTGCACCTTCAGCTCACACATCTGATCAGAAGTGATAAGCGGCTCTCCGCCACAATCATGAGAATAACCCAGTCGCTTAAGCTTCTCCACAGAAACACCAATCTCCTTCGCCTTGAAATGCGTCAACGGAACGTTTGTGGTGTCAAATCGAATTGTTCCATCCTTGAAAACGGACAGGTCATATCTCGCTCGAAGTATCCCCTTCTCAAGGATTTCCGGGGTCTTCGTTTCGTTCATCAAACCCCTCACACCCTTCACAAGCTCTGGAGCAGGGAAGTTCAGCCCCTCGCAAGCTTCATCCACAGACTCCTTAAGATTTACCTGTTGTTTAGTGTAGCTTCTAGTCGCAATTCTGCAGACTGGACAGAAACTCTGCTCTGAAATCCTTCCACACCTTGGGCAAGATCTCTCGAGAATAGTCTCTGCGCTACATCTATGACACCAAGCCTTGGAAGTTACGTCGCGGCATTCTGGGCACCGCCTCCTCACAAGCTCAATGTCAATCACGCCCTTTCCAGCTGCTTTTACTAGATCACGCCGAGAGCCGCCAGCCATGCCGGTTGGAAAGAGAGCGTGAACCATTGGTCTCATTTCTCGTCTCTTAGCCTTTTCAGGGCGCCCCATCCGAGCGCCTACAAACGTAGGAGCTTTCTCTCTAACGGATATGCCTGAAATCCGTTTGATATTCTGAAGCACCGACTCCTCTTTGTCGATTTCTCGCTCAGAAACTTTCAGTCCCAAACACAATCCGAAAACATGTGCATCGCCATCCTCAATTCTAATGTGGTCTTCCACTATTCTGTGTGGTATGCAGATTCTCTCAAGTATTCGCTTAATCGGTTCTTCCATTACGCCAGAAATATCAGTGGATTCCCCGTTCTCAATTTGGGTTTCAGAAGTCAACAGCCAATCTCTCAACTCCCGTAACTCCTCAGGAGAAATGGCTGACCAGAAATAGGTGAAGAATGGGTGCAGAGGCACGTCGAGAGCTAAGGTTAATGAAATCGCTTCTTCAGCAGTCGGTCTTTTTCCAAAGGGATCCCTCAGAATCTCCTCCAGAGGTGTTATAGACATCTTCGCAGCAGCAGCGACCTTCTCCAAATCACCATCAAATCTCTTTCTTACAGCTGCGCGAAGTTCCTCACACCACCACTCCTCCGTCAAGCCCGATTGGAGGAGTGTTTTATTGTTGTACAAGAAGTCACCGAAGCCTATCAGAATGTCGCCCAGAAACAGAATCCTATCAACCACGTTCTTTATCTCGTCCAAGTTCTGCGATGAAGCACGTACAACAGACCCGTCCCTAAGACGGACTATGGAGGGCTCTATGGCGTCCACGGGAAGAACTACCCCCGCCTTTCCAGGACCTTCAAGGCGTAACTGGGTGCCCGCAGCCGGGAAGCCCTGAAGAATCATCATGGTCGCGGGGTGTAAGCCTACTGCGGCCAGACCGGTGTTGCGAGCTCTTCCGTAGCGAAGCCTGAAGCCACCACGTCTTGAGGGGAATGAGAAGATTGGGCGGCCTGCGATGACATCCTCCATAAAACCTGCAGTCTTCTTTTCTTTAATCTCCCTCACATTCTTCAGCCAGTCCCATCCTTCGATTCCTAGTTTCTCTATTATCGTCCAGACCTTCGCGGAACGTCCGATAACCCCATCGTTCACGACGAGAAGGGCGCCGCCTCTCACTCGGTTTGTTTCGATGCGCGGTAGATTGCGGAACGATGAGACTTCAAATGGATTTGACTGTACGCCAGTGACCTCCACTGGAATAGACTGGATAGCTTTTCTCAGTTCCTCGTCGGAGACGTGATACTGAAACCTAGACACAGTTCTTTCATAAAGTCGCACCTCTTCAACAAATCTCCCGACCTCCTCTGCGGTCGGCTTGTAACGATTGAGCGCCAACAACCGACGGACGGAGTCACCGATGACCAGAGTTAGGGCTTGTTCTGTGCCGCCTGCTGCGCGTATTGGACCAGCGTAATATATTGCTAGGTACTTGGTTCGATCGAGGTTATCCTTTATGGCTACTCTTGCCACACCCTGTAAGGGTGCGGCGGTAATCCCTTCGGTTAGTATAGCGAGGGCGGTTCTAATAGCCTGCTCAGCGGCTTCGGGAGCCTCCATATGCCCAAATTTCCCGTAGACAATATCTTCTGCTATTTTGAATGCAAGCTCCTCTCTCGGGAGCTTCTGGCTCAGCTCTCTTATGGTTTCAGCGACTTGTGGAGGCCCAACTAATCCTTGTACGAGTTCGGCTAAGTCCTTTGCCACCTTAGGCTCTGGGCTAAGATTTGGGTCCAATCCCTTCTTCCTAGCCTCTCTCGCGACTCCGTATATCTTTGCTAGCTTACCCTCTAAACCGAGAATGTAACTTTGGTACTCTTCACTCATCTTTACGCCCAAAATGTTCTTCTCATGTAACAGTCTATGAGGTGAGTTTTCAATTTTTCCGACACGAACAAATCAAAAGGGAGACCGTGCCTAGCAAAGCCTTCTCAAGTCTCAGAATGTTCAGGTCAACGCTTGATGCTTTTCACTAGCTCGTCAACCTTGTCTTTTACAACAGACTCTTCTGTGACGGTTCCAGTGACAATGATATCTGCTCCAGCACCCACGGCTTGCTTCACCTGTTCGCCAGTTCTGATTCCTCCACCCACAATCAATGGGCCCCCATCCGTGGATTTGACCATTCTTATCATATCATCTGGCACCCGCTGTCTGGCACCGGACCCTGCTTCCAAATATACGAATCGCATCCCGAGATAACGGGCCGCCAATGCGTGTGCAGCCGCGAGTTCGGGTTTCTCGTACGGAATTGGCGTAGCTCGCCCAATAACACCCGCAGCTGCGCCCTCTCCAACAACTATGTAGCCAAGTGGAATCGCTTCCAAACCATACTTTTTTATGAGAGGGGCTCCTAGAACCTGCGCCCCGATGAGAAAGTATGGATCCAGTGAGTTGAGGAGAGACATGAACCATATGGCATCGGCGTGCTTACTGATGCCAGTTATATTGTTTGGGAAAAGGATCACAGGGATCTTCACTGCTTTCTTTATCGCCTTCACGGTCTTGTCCAGATCAGAAGCAGAAACAATTGTGGACCCTCCAACCATAATGGCTGTTGTCTCAGAGGCTTCAGCTTCACTAGCCGTATGGGATGCAGCGCTAGTAGACATTTTCTCTGGATCTATAAGGGTGATGTGGATTGCCCCATCTTTCAGGATTTTGTCAAGCAGGTAGCTCTCCACACGACCAATCAAGGTTGATCCATTCCAATTTCGTCTTTTAAGCTATATATGATTCCTACCAAAATGTTAAGTGGCATCGACCGAGTCTGATCGTCTTCTCGAAAGCATCTGCTACGCACCAATTTCCCCTGAATAGAATCTGTCAGCGAAATGGCAATAAATGTCGACCTGCTGGAAAGTTGATTTGATTGGAAGCTCTTCAGTCAAACCACAACTCCCACAGCGCACCATTGCACGCTCTCGCTCCTTCAATGTCTCGATTCTAATCGCTTCCCTCCCACATCTAGGGCATAAGTAAACCTTTGGCAGCTGCCTTTTAGGAATACGAACCACCCTTCTTCGTCTTCTACCCATTTCGGAGTCTCCTGTCGCTCAATGGCACAGCCAGTCAAGTGTTGCCTTTCCTACATGTATCCACTACATCAATTGTTAAATGCTTGTATTAAGACTCTTCCCAAAGCATATGTGAAAGGATTCTTTCTATACCATCACTTCCTTAACCATGCAAAATCAGTTAATAGGAACGAAGAGATACAACATAGCTAAGTGTCTAGATTGAAGTTAACAAGCACTGTTTTGAACTCGGATTTGCCATCAGTTGAGACTAGAATCAGGCGTTTTATTGCAGATTATGTCAACAAGTGTAGATCAAGCGGC
Organism: Candidatus Bathyarchaeota archaeon; assembly: GCA_020348365.1. Lineage (GTDB taxonomy): Archaea > Thermoproteota > Bathyarchaeia > Bathyarchaeales > Bathyarchaeaceae. The sequence continues at coordinate 719,974 of CP070749.1, read as the reverse complement.
GTTGTTTTGGGGGTGTCGGGCGGTGTCGACAGCTGTACAACTGCGGCTCTCTCTTCGCTAGCTCTGGGCGGCCATAGAGTATTAGGTATTATGCTACATGAAGAGGAGACATACAACGCAACTGACATTGAACATGCTAAGACCGTTGCTGAGAAGTTTGATTTCAATCTGGAGATCATTGACCTCTCATCCGTGCTTAGGGCCTGTTTCAGAGCGCTTCACATATATGAGGAAGCAGATAAGGTCAGTAAGGGAAATCTGAAAGCCAGAATGAGAATGGTCTTTCTCTACTATTATGGCAACATACTCAAAAGAATAGTCTGTGGCAGCTCGGACAAATCAGAAACGATGATAGGATACTTCACAAAATGGGGAGATGTTGCTGCGGATATATCCCCCCTCATGGATCTCTACAAGACGCAGGTCAGGCAACTAGCCTTACACATTGGCATCCCTGCAGAAATAGCCCAGAAACCATCGACCCCAAGACTGTGGCCAGGTCAACTGGCGGAAGACGAATTAGGAATCAAATATGAAACGCTGGATCTGATCCTGTTCGGCCTAGAGCGTTTCATGACGCCCCAAGAGATAGCCAATCAGCTTAAGCTGCCTCTAAAGCGTGTTGAGGAGATTCGAAGACGATGGTTATCTAGCGAACATAAAAGGCGTGCACCTCTGACGACAAAGCTCGCATTTAGGACTGTTGGAGCAGACTTCAGGCTTCCCTACACCATGCAATAAACCTTTTCCCATAAAGTTCTCTATACAACTCCGAGGAAATAGCAGATGTCAAAGAAAATCAATGTGGCCTCAGCGCAAATAGAGTGCAAGGTTGGAGATAAGAGATACAACATTGAATTGATGAAGAAGAACATCAGGCAAGCAAAAGAGAAGGGTGCTGATCTTGTAGTTTTTCCAGAGCTTTCTTTGACAGGATATCTGACTCGTGATCTCACCTATGGTTTGGCAGAGACAATTCCAGGATCATCTATTAACTTATTGGAGAGGATTGTAAGAGGCGAAAAGTTACATATGGTTTTTGGGATGCTGGAGCGCAGCGACAAAGCCCGAGGAGTCATCTACAATACTGCGGTTCTACTAGGTCCAAAGGGATTCATCGGCAAATATAGAAAGATGCAGCTACCAACTCACAGCGTCTTCGAAGAGAAGAGATATTTCCGACCAGGATATCAACTACCCGTCTTTGAAACTGACATCGGAAGACTCGGTCTCACAATTTGCTACGACATATTCTTCCCAGAAATATTCCGTCTATTACGGCTGAAAGGCGCCCAGTTCATAGTCTGCATATCAGCCTCCCCAGCCGTGCGGCGCAAGTTCTTTGAGGTATTCACAGCTGCTAGAGCTATGGAAAACACTGTTTTTCTGGCTTACACCAACCTTGTCGGCTTGGAAGATGGGCTGCAATTTTGGGGGGGCAGCAGGATAATAGCACCAAGCGGTCGCATTATCACCCGCGCGAGGTATGACGAGGAAGATTTGGTGACAGGAGAAGTTGACTACGCTGACTTGGCACGAATAGAAGCATTTGTTCCAATGCTCCGCGACTTGAGACCAGCATTTTATGATCTTCTGAAGACACATGCGGAGGCCCTATGAGGAACTGTTACTGAAACCTCGCTCGGATGACGGCCACAAATATCTATGATTCTGCAGGAAGCAGAAACTAGAGGCACGTCTAATCTTTCAAGATCGGCTTCTTACATGAAGTTTCCAGCAATCTTCTCTATCCGATCCAACGCTTCTTCTACCTTCTCATAAGCAGTAGCATACGAGATTCTTATGTACCCCTCACCGTACCTGCCAAAAGCGGAGCCAGGTACAGTAACAATCTTCCCCTCGTTAAGGAGACGTTCAGAAAATTCTTCAGAAGATATTCCAAATTCCTTGATGTTTGCGAATGCGTAAAAGGCTCCTTGGGGAAGGGAACAGCCGAAGCCTCCAATTTCATTAAGTCTGGAATGAAGAAGTCGACGTCGCCTGTCAAACTCATTAACCATGTCCTTCACGAATTTCTGTGATCCTCTCAAAGCAGCTACAGCGGCATGTTGAGCGGGACTGTTTACGCACGCAGTGATAAATTGGTGAGCAAGCGTCATAGCGGAGATCAAATTCTCAGGTCCCATAGCACAGCCAACACGAAAGCCCGTCATCGAGTAGGTCTTAGAGAAAGAGTTTATCACAATAGTGCGCTCCTGCATCCCCGGAAAGGTGGCTAAACAGTGATGCTCCGCATTGTCGTATATGATCTTTTCATAGACTTCGTCGGAGATCACAATCAAGTCACGCTCCACAGCAAGCTTTCCCAACTTCGCGATATCGTCATGGGTTAAAACGGATCCTGTGGGGTTGTTAGGTGTATTTGTGATAATCACACGTGATTTTTCTGTGATGAGTGACATCACAACCTCAGCGTCAAGTTTGAAGTTGTCCTTCTCAAGTACGGGTATCGAAACAGGGACTCCTCCTGCCATCAAGATGCTTGGTCTGTAACATACAAAACTTGGATCTGAAACTAGGGCCTCGTCGCCGCGATTCATAAGCGCGATTAATGCTAGGAAGATAGCCTCTACCCCTCCAGCAGTAACTAAGACCTCAGAGTCCGGATTATATGATAAGCCGTAGTCTCGCTTCGCCTTCTCTGCCAAGGCTTCACGCAACTCGGCAATGCCTGTGTTGGGGGCGTAATGCGTTTTGCCCTCATCTAGCGATCTCTTGGCTGCCTCTAGAATATGAGGGGGAGGAACGAAATCAGGTTCACCTATTCCTAACCGGACAATATCAGGAACTCCGTTTGCGAGTGAGAAGAGGCGGCGAATACCAGAGGGCCTGATGTTTCTAAATCGCCTTGCAGTTTTCAAACTCTTTAGCACCCTAATCTTCTCACATTCTATTCTGAGCATAAATTGTTTATGTTTGTCATGCTCTAAAACGCATATCAGAATACTCAAGATTCTTAAGACCGTAAAGCTTTTCAGATTGTATACAAACCCGTATCCACTACACAGGTCATCACGGTGAACAGATTGAACTTTCCAGAAAGAACTCAAAAGTGGATAAAACGCTCTCTAGAGGACCCATTTGTGAAAATACTCCTCCAAAATAGTACATTGACCAGAACACAGCTTGAAACATTGTTAATTGATGTTTTAGCTGAAAATGTAGCCGAAAAACGATTGAAGTACCAAGATAAGGCTGAAATGCGACTTTCAGCGGTAACCAGGGGCGCTTTCAACAGGACTCTAAGACAGTCCAGGCAGAACATAATTAGATCTGTATACACAATTCTCCTGCTCGGATATCTAGGCATTTTTGAGGAGACGAGCCTGAATCCCTATTTGGAAATTGCCAACAAACTGCAAGGATATATAAGTGTATACAAAGATGTCTTGACTAGCAAATCCACTAATGGTCAACGTCTGAGAATAATCAACAAACTGCGGGAAGAATTGGAAGGCAGTCTAGAGCATCTCTCTCACCCAAAAGCATTGTCTGGCAAAACGTGATATCACACATCACATTGATTTTTCCATTATGTGAAGTAGAAAGCGAAATGTGTGAGTTCATTTACCCCATGATAATATATGTATACCCTATGATAGTTCCATATCAGTCTGAGTATAGAAAGCCTCAGAAGAAGGCTACGCTCTAAGCCCTAACTCGTCATCATGTAGGAATTGTGATGTCATATATCACAACATCCTTAACTGTTAATGTTCACCGTAACATTTAAGTTGATTTATGTGATATCTGTGATATGCCATGAAGATCACACGTATCACACTTGAATCACGTGCTCAGAACATTGCCATAGAGGCTTCTGCCATTGTTTGACGCGCTTCTCATGGCCTCGGTTCTTCTTCTGACACTAACCCTCATTGCATCTCTTCTGTATAGTAGGCATATCAGAAAGGTTCGCGACAAGTATGAAGAGGCCCGAGATGTCGTGGGTGATATCATTGTGAGTTTCAATAGTCAACTCCAGGAATATGAAGAGACCCTTAGTGCAGTGTCAGGCACGACGAAGGCGTTTTCTTCGGGTTATGAAGCAATAGAAAGAAGAGTAAAGGAACAAGAAGAGGTATTGAGGAAGCTCTCCACCGAGGTTAATGCTTACTCAGGAAGCGAAAAGAAGATATCAGCGCAGATCAAGGATGTAGACGCAAGAATGGAGAGTTTGGTCATTTCCCAAGAAGAGATTGCAGCGAGAATTGAAGACGTTGAGAAGATGGGAAATGAGATTTCTACAGAACCGAGAGCACAAAGAGCCAAAGTAGACGCACCTATCCCTATCAGGAGAGAAAAGGCCCTAGCCCCACTCACAGAGACGGAGCTTCGGGTACTCGAGATCCTCACTGATAAGAGCCGCAAGACTGCTCCAGAGATAAGAGGGGAAATAGGACTCACTAGGGAGCATACCGCACGCCTGATGAAGAAACTCTACGAAGAGGGTTATCTGGAGCGTAGCGCACAGAGGATTCCCTACACCTATCGCATAACGAAGGAGATGCTGAAGCTCTTAAGGAAGCAAGTCTAAGATCACGCTGTGATCACATGCATACTCCCCAACCCCTTAGTTTCCACTGGAGCAGTGAAAGCCCTAGACCGTCCTCAAAATCTTTTGGTAGTAAATTTTTTCTACTACAAGTATAATTTTGTCTAGAGAAAATCTTTTTAAAAGAATCTTAGGCTAAAAGGTAGGGTCTATTCCTTTTTAAGAATCAACCTTTCTTCTCCATAAATACCTAGTCTATTCCAGAAGAAACATAGGGGTGTGTCAGTAGAAGAACATACAGAGCTACAATTGGTCTATTGGTCGCGTTTTAAGTTTTTGTGCTCTGTATTTAGTTTTTTGGATGAGAGAGCTTATCATCCTGATATATACGCTGCTATAGCCCATCTTTGAAACCATATTGTTACGACGAGATAGAAAACGTGGAGAGAAGAGAGATGGATGAAATCTCAGTGCTGGACAATGTTTTCGAGCGGTTCTTGAAAGGGTCTAAGCTTTTCTGCGATAGAGAAATACTACGGCATGATTACATACCCGACAAACTCCCCCACCGCCAGAATCAGATTCGCTACTTGGGTGAGGTAGTTGCACCGGTTCTTCGGTCCTCTCGATGTTCAAATATCTTCATTTACGGGAAGACAGGCACTGGCAAAACAGCCGTAATAAAACATGTTTTGGCCAAATTGAGCATAAAGGCTGAGGAACTCGGTGTGCCGTTGAAGACATGCTACATAAATTGTAGGTTAGCTGGGACAGAATACCGAGTTCTGTCAAGTTTATGTAGTGCTATCAGCGTGCGGGTTCCTTTCACTGGTTTAGCGGTCGGAGAGGTTTTCGACAGGTTTAGATACGGTCTGAATTCAGCAGGCATCCTCTTCCTACCAGTACTGGACGAGATCGATGCCCTTGTTAAGACGCGAGGCGACATCCTGCTTTATGAGTTAACCAGAATAAACGAAGCTCTCCACTCAAGCAAGGCATCAATCATCGGAATCTCGAATGACCTTCGATTCAAGGAATTTCTTGATCCTAGAGTCTTAAGCTCCCTTAGCGAGGAAGAGATAGTTTTCAGACCCTATGATGCGGCTGAACTCCGTGACATTCTTTGGGAGCGTGCCCGGTCAGCCTTCTTTGATGACATGGTACTAGACGGAGCCGTCAGTTTATGCGCGGCATTGGCTGCAGCGGAGCATGGAGATGCACGAAGAGCTCTAGACCTTCTCCGCGTCGCTGGGGAGATTGCGGAGCGTGAGGGTGCAGGAGCTGTGGTGGAGAACCATGTACGGAGGGCTGAGAAGAGAATCGAGCATGACCGAGTTATGGAGGTTGTTGAAAACCTTCCGGCCCACTCGAAGCTTGTATTATTCAGTGTTTTCCTCTTGAGCAGAGCAAAAATCAGCTTAGCTATTACAGGCGACATCTACGAAATCTACTGTGAACTCTGTGGTGAATCCGGGTTTGCACCGCTGACTCAGAGGCGTGTGAGTAGTTTGGTTAATGAATTAGACGTGATAGGACTGTTGAATGCGAGGGTGGCGAGCCTAGGACGATATGGGCGCACGAAGAAGATTCGCCTAGGCGTGGCACGTAGTCTTCTTAGGGACGCCTTCGTCGCTGATGGTAGACTGAGGCGTCTGATTCGTTACGCCCCCAAATGCTTGACAGAAATAGCGAGAGGGTAATTGTCGAAGGCGGTCCTTTCTCCAGAGAATCCGTCTATGAAGAAGCTCTGCTCATGTATGCATTGCTGCTAGGAATTCTCATCGTTAGATTAAAGATGAATAAGATCTAAGTGGACGGTCTAAACGCAAGAAAAGGACGATCTCTATGCTCAGTCATTGGTCACTTGACGTATGCATAATTAGGTGGGGTCGTCGAGAAACTTGATCGCGTGCAGAAGTTCGTCTTCATGCCAATTGAACTAGCCATATACATTAAGATGATAGGAGCCCCCCTGAAATGGAGGGGGGAATTAATCTGAAGATTATCTGCATGTCTTGCAGGATTCCTGAACCAATACGGGTATCCAGACTTGTTGCATGGATGTTGACGCCTAAAGCGTGGAGAAGCTAATAGGGGCAACCTCTAGCGTCTGTAGGTTAACAACAGGCACTATTCCTGGTGTGGGAACCAGCCCCATTTCTTCTTGATATTTGGTCTGCCTTTGCCAAGCACCTGAATTGACGAGGAGAGTCCCTCGATACGACTCGTATCTTAGGACATGTACGTGTCCACAGTGTAGGATATCTGGTGGTCTTTCTATGACCATGAAATCTCTCTTTTCTGGGGCTATTGGGGTTTTCCCTCCATAGACCGGTGCCATGTGTCTGCTTTGCAGGAGGAGTTTCATGGCCTTTTCAGGCGAGTTAAAGCTTACACCTGAAGCGACGGAGACGATGTCGTCTAAGCTGCGTCCGTGACACAGAAGCAGTTCGACACCATGGATGCTCACAGTACATGGATTTCCTAGGGAGTACACCTTTCTCGCTTCTTTAAGGGGCTCCGCGAAACTCTGGGGAATGGCTGGTTGAGGAAGCGCCTTTCGAGAGGCATCGTGGTTTCCAGGTATGATTACTAGTTCTATATAATCCGGGATCTCTTCGATGAATTTTGATGCCATACGATATTGCTCGTAGAGGTCTTCTATGACCAGCTCTTCCATCTGCTTCGGGTAGATACCTATTCCGTCCACGATATCCCCCGCTATGATTAGGTATTTTACGTGACTTGCTATCGCCTTCGATTTGGCATCTCCAAGCTTTCCGTTCAACCAGAGCAGAAAATGTGTGAATGCTTCTTTCATGAACATTCTGCTTCCGATATGCAAGTCTGATATGAGGGCGGCGGAGACTGGTACTGCAGCACTGTTTGGTTTTCTCTGTGGCATGTCAGGCCAGATGATGTCTTCTGCGATGAGTAGGCTGTCTCGTCCCTTTACTGCAGCTATGCAGACAACTTGGTCCAACAGCAGGTCTCGCGCTTTCTTCATAATCTTCCGATTTCTTTTCGGCGATACAAGTACACTGGCACTCGCCTCTAGATCCTCAACACTCAGAAGCAACTTTTGTTTGACTTCTCTCTTCTCTGTTATCATTCCAATAATCTTGACCTTCGAATTCGCTGGAGCCTCAAGCGCGTCTGATATGGTTGAGGCGTCTTTGACATCCATTCTTCGTCTAAGAATCTTCTTCATTCTCTTGAAGCGGTCTTGAAAGTACTCAAGGTACTCTTCAAGTGTTCCGCTTTCGCATATGTTATCTGTAGGATCTTGTATTATCTTTATGTCTGAGTCAACGTCCTTTGCGTACGCGCGAAAGCCTTTCTTTGCTCGAAGAGGGTGTGGTGGAGGTTGTGCTAATCGTGGTTGGTCCTCTACAACTTTTGGGAAGGCTTCTTGTGCTACTTCTTCTAGGAGATTCTTGTCTATGAAGAGGGTCTTTTCAGTTGTGGCCTCCAGTTTCTTGATTGTTTCCTCCATCAACCTGATTGGGTCTTCTGTTTTGGAGAGGCTGTTTAGAAAAATAAAGGCGTCTTTGTCGAGTTGATATCCCGCTTCTATCGTGAATGACACTGCCCTTTGTAGCCTCTCGCTCAAGACCTAGCTTCCTCCGTCAGTCTCGTTTTCTCAGAACGGCGATTTAGTTGTTTGGGTTCTGTCTTTTCTGTTTTCCTGTGATGCAGACGCTTGGAGTGAATAACACTGCGTCTGTATATGTAGTGAAATGTATGCTGCTATTCCAACATTCATCGTCAGCTTTCGATAGTACATTCTTATTTGGATGTGTTCATACCTTATTTGAGTGGTCTATTGTGGAGCTTCGTAAGGTTCAGAGAACAAGTAGCGGGAGTTTCTTCGTCTGTTTGCCTAAGGATTGGGCTGAGAGCGTGGGACTTGATCGTGGGTCTGTTGTGGCTGTTTCTGAGTTAGTGGATGGTCGGCTGGCGGTTGATGCCAAGTACGATTTTGAGCGTGAGCCGCGGATGGCTGTGATTAAGCCTTCTCTTTATCTCAACCGCGAAATCACTGGCAAGTATCTGTTGGGCTATGATGTTATCCGTGTTATGGCTGAGGATAGGATTACGGCAGATGATCGTGAGAGTGTTAAGGCGGCTTCAAGCGGTTTGATTGGTTTGGAGATCGTTGAGGAGGATTATTCTAAGATAGTTTTGCAGTGTCTGTTGGAGCCTTCCACCTTTCCCCCTGAGAAGATTCTGAGGCGTGAATATTCTATTGCTGCGGGCATGCATAGGGATGCTGTGAGGGCTTTTGCTGGTGGTGATTCACATCTGGCTAGAAATGTGGTTGCCAGAGATGTTGAGGTTGACCGGCTGTACTTCTTGTTGGTTAGGCTTTTGAGAACCATCGTTCAGAGCCCTGGTTTAGGTGAGAGATTGGGTGTTAGGACCATCGAGTGTTTGGATTATAGGCTGATGGCAAGCTTGGTTGAATCCGTTGGGGATTTGAGTGTGGAGGTAGCTGAGAAGGCTGTTGAGCTTGGCGAAGGAGCAGACAAAGGCTTGTCTGAGCCTTTGTTTAAGCTGCACGAGTTTGTTTTTCGGAGTCATGAGAGGGCCTTGGAAGCCGTATTCAGTAGGGATGTTGGAGTTGCTGAAGGTGTGAGGCGCGAGCGGGAGCGGGTTGAGGCGTTGCTTGAAAGCGTTGAGGTGGCTGTTGGTGGGGCTGGGGCTGTTGGTGCGTGTGTGTTGGCTGTGGCTGGGTTGGTTGGGCGGATTTTTGACTGCGCTGTGGATGTGGCTGATCTGGTTATGCGCAAGGAGGAGTCTGAGGCATAGAGCGCCTCGCACGCACAGACACCCCCCTTGATCCAGATTCACTATACAACCAAAATAGACTCCAAACATGCTTGTGTGGTGGCAGAAGGTTATTTTAGGGGTGTTGTAGGTTTTTTGGTGTGCCGGGGTGGCAGAGCGGTAATGCGCTGGCCTCGAGATCTCTCTACAATAGGGGCTCAGACGTGGCAGCCAGTGGGTCTTTGGGCCCTCATGGGTTCAAATCCCATCCCCGGCGCCAATACTATGCATGTATGCAAACCATGGATTGTAAAATACAGTAATTAACGCGCGGCATCGTCAATTGTTATCTCCAATCTCCAAAAAGTCTTTAATTCCCTGACATAGCAATGACTGTAAAGGCTGAGGAACACGAAAATGATGGGATTTGCAGAAAGATACTCCCAGTTTTCAGAAGGAAAAAACAGCATCTTATGTGTAGGTTTAGACCCAGCTTTGCCTAGACAAAGAAGCCAGAACACAATATCCAAGAAGTATCTGGAAGAAGCAGATGAGAACGTGGCCAGACTTGTATTCTGCTTGGACATAATAGAACAGACAGGGGATTTCTGCTGTGCCTACAAGCCAAACCAACAATACGTTTGGGGCTTCACCAAAGACCAGCACGAAACCCTCACAACCGCCATCCACAACGCAGGTGCTCTCTCTATCCTTGACTACAAGCTGAGCGACATAGGCGCCTCAATAGACTCCGCCCTCTTCCACATACACGAGTGCGGTTACGACGCCATAACCTTTAACCCTCTCCTGGGAAACCTCCAAGCCACCGTCGATACAGCCCACAACTACAAACCTCCAATTGGCATAATAGCCCTAACCCTAACCTCAAACCCAGAAGCCCTCAAATACCAAACCCAAGCAACAATTATGGGCAGACCCCTCTTCATCGCCATCGCCGAGGATGTAAAAGGGTACGCTGCCGACGGGTGCGTCATAGGCGCCACAGGACACGTAACAGAAGCAGACATTAGAACCATAAGAGTCCGAGCCGGAGAAGACAAGCTCTTCCTAATCCCAGGCATAGGCACCCAGAAAGGTGATGAAGAGAAGGTGATTAAAGCAGCTGGAAGAAACATTCTCATAAATGTGGGAAGAGCCATAATCTACTCTGAGAATCCAGCAGAAAAGACGGTGGAATACAATAAAACCTTCAATGAACTAAGAGAAGCACAATCTTAGACTCTATACAAGCTCTCAGCCGAGACCACCGGAAAACATTACTCGCTCTCTCTTACGGCCCTTTTTCCCAAAGGCTTTCTTTTGAGCTTCGTGCCGCAGACCTCACAAGACTTGAGACTGTGGTCTGAAGAGTATTTACGGTGGCAGGCTGGACAATAGATCACCCATTCTAGGCGAAATCTTATCCCAAAAGTCATGAGAGGAGCAAACGCTATCCCTAACTGGTCAGCCACGTTCTGGATAGAGTAATCATCTGTCACAATCTGTGGGTCATAACCTTCAGCCTTCAGCTCAAGAGCAAGAGCCAACACCTGTAAATCGGCGTCAGAAAGAAAAAGGACATCCCCCACCTTTCTAGAAGCCTCCTTCACTCTTCCAAGAGCTTCCTCAGCAGGGACCTTAATCTTCAATCTTCCATTGTCTACTGCAGTGGTGAATCTCAGCTTGGTCAGCGAATTCAAGAGAAGTTCACGCCCAACCTCAGGAACAGAATACTGCGCCTCACCAACTGATAACGAATCAAAACCAGCGATGAACGCCGATGTGTCTAGAACTAGAACCTTTTGAGGCGTCAATACTCTAGCTCCTAGCAAAGAGGAGCCTACTCTTCAAACGACGGTAAAAACCATCGTCAAAGCGAACGAACGAAGATTCATGCTCAGACTTCGAAACACTGATTCGAGGGTTCTTCGGATTCATCTCAGCTCGATAGTGACCATCCAAAACGACAAACGCCTTCTTGGGCTTGAGAAGCTGTATGAGGATCGTATTCTTCGCTGAGAAGACCAGGGGATGAAAGGCGGTCAAAGGACAGATGGGAGTGAATACAAATGCGTCAACATCAGGGTCCAAAACGGGTCCCCCCGCTGATAGCGAATAGCCCGTGGATCCCACTTGAGACGCAACAAGCATGCCATCCGCTCGACACTCAGCTACCGCTGTCTCATCCTTTCTGATCCTGACGTGTAATAGCTTGGACGGCGCCTGAGAGGTTATCAGAACTTCGTTCAAAGCGTCGGGCAGTCTTTTGGCTTCGATTGAAGAAGATAGCTTCATGCATTTTTCCAGATGAAAATTCCCATTGAGGCACCTATTCACAGCGTCTAGTCCCTTTTCTGGGGGTACTTCCGCGAGAAACCCACGTACACCCATGTTGATGGCGAGGATTGGCGGCTCAGGCTTCGGAAGCAAGAGGCACGTTCTGAGTATAGTGCCGTCGCCCCCCACGGTTATGATCAGGTCGGTCTTCATCTCTTTCAGCGTTATCGCGGACTCTTTCCTTTTGGCGTGTTTTGCGAGCCTTGGCTCTAGGGAGACGGCTAGCCCTCTAGCTTCCAGATGCTCTATAAGATTTGTCGCGAAATCCAATGCCTTTCTCTGATCAACTCTCGCGATTATGCTGACAGCGTTGAACACTGTCCTTCCCTCAGATTGATAATTGTGCTCACTATTTAAACTGATATGGGAGAACATTAAATGATGCGGCAATAGTATAGACTTCATACGATACCTTAATGTATCTACTTGCTGAATGAAAACTGCTGTATATTAAGGTGAATACAATGAGCAAACCTATGGATTTGGGAGCCCTAAAGGTCGGCAGCTACGTGATGATAGAAAATGAACCTTGTCGCATAGCTAGCTATTCAAAGTCGAAGCCAGGAAAACATGGATCCGCAAAGGCGAGAATAGTTGCCATAGGAGTCTTTGACGGGACGAAGAGAACCCTCGTTAGGCCTGTCAGCGCACAAGTTGAGGTTCCAATTATCGATAAGAGAGGCGCACAGGTTATAGCATTGCTACCGTCAGCAGTGCAGCTGATGGATCTCGAAACATACGCTGTTTTTGAAGCTCCGACGCCAGATGACAAAGCGTTGACATCCAGACTCGCCTCTGGGGTTGAGGTTGAGTACTGGCGCATCCTGGGCAGAACAAAGATAATGAGAACAAAAAGCTAGCACGAAAGTACAGCTTAAGCTCTCTTTAGATTAAACAAGTCTCATTAAGGAGATTGGACAACTTCTCTTGAAGCCGATGATGCAAGAAGAGCCGTCGGACCTGTGAAGACACTAATCAGCGCTGAGGCTTCAAGGCTTTTGCAAAACCTTCTGAGTCTATCTATCCGTTAATGAACTACATATTCTTGTTGCTTTTGCGGTTTGTTTTGTCAGAGTGCGGGCGACTACTCTAACATTGTTCTGTATCTTTCTTCTTGGCTCTTCTTCCACTAACTAAGTTTGTTCCCACTCCCACCACGCGCGCGCTCCATGTGCAGAAGCCCCCAAGTCCCCGGCTATTCCTCTTAACGATTGAATCTATCAATTATGTGAGAAGCGGCGTGCATACAATTAATCACCATTAATCAATTTCTAGGCTCTCCGTTTGATTCTTCTGACTTCTTAATAGCCGTTACTCACTCTATCTTTACTCTATGCCCCTTCTTTCTGGACAAATGAACTTCCAGAATCCCACGTTTGAAATGTATTTTCATCCGATCAGTCTCGACAGGCATAGGGATGCGAGCGCGTGAGCGGAACGATGAGAACTCCCCTTTTCGGTGGGTTATCCCGAAGTCGCCAAACCTTACTTTTCGCTTTATCTTCGCTGAAATCTCGATGAGGTTATCTTCCACCGCCTCCACTACAATGGTTTCAGGCTGTGCGTATGGAAGGTCGGCGGTAACGACAACCTCGTCGGCTGTAACTGAGATATCACATAGGGGTTCAAGGCAGCAAGACTGGACATCCCAGCTAGGATGTTCTGGTGACTCAAGCAACTCGTCAGCCCAAGCATCGAGACGTTCCATATACTCCCTTACTATCTCAAAAACTGAGCGCTTCCTTCTCTCTCCATACATTCCCCTTTCCTCCTCAAACATATAATGGAAGGTCGTACTCCTGCGACTTCTTCATTTGGTTCAGCTCGCTTTGGGTTCTCCGCATAATGTCTCTGGCTCTCAGCCGTATTTCCTCGCCCTTCTCAAGAAGGTCTGAGACATCTACTTTCTTGTCTGTGATTTGAGCAAACTTCTTTATAGCTACCGCTGAAGCCTCAGGGTCAGGATAGTTGAAGAATGATTGAGCGAGAAGCGCTACGGCTGTGAGCTTTCTTTCGACACAGTACCGCATAGTTAGCGCCTGAGGACCAACTATGAAGCCTTCATTGAGTATTTCTAGTCCCTTTTCACGCAACAACTTGAGTGAGGCTTCACTCGAGCCTGCCCCAAAGACTTTCGGTTCCTTGATATCCTGTCTGTTCTGGACGGGCAGCCCCCCCATAGACAGAATCATTGTGACGTTTTTTGATTCAGCCCAGTCCACAAGTTTCCTCATTATTCGGTGTAGCGCCTTTACGGGAACTGCTATTTCAGAGATGGCCGCGATTAGATCCTTGTTACCATAGATTCTAAGTGGCGCGTGTGGGAGTCCCTTATGCAGAACTACTATTGGCGGTAGGAGGTCTGAGTCGACATAGGCTATCTCGTCCAAGTTGAGTTCAGAGATTATGTATGAGGTTGCTATCAAGCCGACTAAACCCACATCAGGAAGGCCTTGGAGCATGATAGCTCCTGAAGGTATACGCTTCTTCTCAACAATTCTGACGGCTTCAGACAAAAGACATCCCTCTCTTCTAAATTGCTGATGGGAGAAAAAAGAGTTTTGGTGGGCGGACAGCCTGCCTCGCAGTAAATGTATTTAAAAGCGTGAATCTAGGTTTAGAATTGGAGAAGGCAATATGGTTCTGGAGCGTCTCGGCTCTTCGTTATATGAGGCACTCAGGAAGGTTTTCCGAGCGTCCGTTATAGACGAAGCACTGGTCAAAGAGCTCGGTCGCGACATCCAACGCTCTCTGCTACAGTCAGATGTTAATGTAAAACTTGTTCTAGAAATCTCTAAACGGATAGAAGATAGAGCCCTCAATGAGAAGCTTCCAAAAGGCGTATCGAGAAGAGAACATCTGGTGAAGGTTGTTTACGAGGAGTTAACACACATTCTCGGTGAGAAATCAGCCTTACTGAAGATAAGGACTGGAAAAAGTAACATCCTCATGCTCGTTGGAATCCAAGGATCAGGAAAAACGACGACATCGGCGAAACTCGCCAAATACTTCCAGAAGAGGGGACTGAATACTGCACTGGTCTGCACAGACACCTATAGGCCGGGCGCTCTAGCTCAGCTAGAACAGCTTGGAAAACTGGCGAACGTTCCAGTATATGGAAATCCGAAAGTAAAGAACTCAATCCAAATAGCTTTGGATGGACTGAAGAAGTTCGATAACTATGACATAATCATCCTCGACACAGCAGGGCGACACAAGAACGAGAAAAGTCTGATCAAAGAGATGAGGACGATGGAGAAAAGGGTCAAACCCAGAGAGGTCATTTTGGTCATTGATGGCACAATCGGCCAGCAAGCTGCCACGCAAGCAAAAGCCTTTCACGAAGCTACACCGATTGGCTCCATCTTTGTCGCGAAGCTCGATGGTTCTGCAAGGGGTGGAGGTGCGTTATCCGCCGTTGCCACTATAGGCGCACCGATAAAATTCATCGGCACAGGTGAGAAAATCGGTGATATGGAGGCGTTTGTTCCGTCCCGATTTGTCGGCAGACTGCTAGGAATGGGGGACCTACAGAGTCTCATCGAGAAAGTGCGTGAGGCAGAGGTGGAGGTGCCAGAGAAGAAACTTCAAGCCTTTCTGAGTGGGAGGTTCACCCTCACGGACATGTACGAGCAGGTCAAATCCATGAGAAGCCTCGGACCTCTAAGGCATTTGCTTAAGATGGTTCCGGGACTAACCTATAAAATACCTGACGATATGATGGAGATGGCTGAGGGCCACATGGAGAAATGGCGAATCATCATCGAGTCTATGACCCCTGAAGAGAGGGAGAACCCCAAGATATTCAATTCTTCAAGGGTACGCCGTGTGGCTCGTGGCTCAGGTACAAGCGAGAAAGAAGTGAAGGAGCTTCTCAAGCAGTACAAGACGATGAAGAAGATGATGAAAACCTTCAGAAGGAAGGGACTCCCTCTTCTTGGAAAGAAGTTTCCAACGAGGTAGAGAAGAGAATCTGGAATTATCCTGATACAGAATGGGGTGGCTTCTCATGAGGATACTTGAAAAGGCACAGAGGATGCTTGAAAAATATTCCCTCTGCAACCACTGCTTAGGAAGGCAATTTGCCCTCCTAGGCTATGGACTTGACGATGAGAAACGGGGCGACGTGATGAAGACGTTGCTGACCATGAAGGCCAACAAACTAGCGCTCATGGGCGAAAGAGGAGGGTTCTTATTGTTAAGGACTCTGGTGACGAATGGGTCTTTTGACATGGCGGCTGAAGTGTTAACGAAGATGATGAAAACGGTTGGGAAAAAACTAGGGTGCCACCTCTGTGAGGGGCGCTTTGAACAATTGCCAGCATTAGTAAGTAGCGCAGTAGAGAAACTGGCGGACTATGACTACGCCACATTTCTTGTGGGCATAAACCTCCCGAGTAGAGTGGAGGAAAAGGAAGACGAATTCAAAGCTGAGTTCGAAGTGAAGCATGGTGAGGGCATGCGGAACGGGTTTAGTCGTGAAATCGGAAAGGAAATCTCTAGAATCGTAGAGAAGACGGTAGAGTATAGGACACCCGATGTGGTCGTCATAGTGAATCCCTTCAGCGATGAAGTCACACTTCAAGTGAACCCGCTCTACATAGCGGGAAGATATAGAAAACTCGTCCGTGGAATTCCACAATCCAGATGGTTTTGTCCAAACTGTAGGGGCAAAGGCTGCGGCGAGTGCAACTGGACTGGAAAGATGTATTCAGAATCGGTTGAAGAAATCATTTCAGCCCCACTCTTAGAAGAATCTGACGGAGAAGAGACGGCGCTTCACGCTGCGGGACGAGAGGATGTAGACGTTCGCATGCTTGGCCGTGGGAGGCCCTTTGTTGTTGAGATTAAGAAACCGAAAAGGCGATTAGTAGACCTGCAAGACCTCACGAAGGCTATAAATCAGCAGGCGGAAGCCAAGGTGAAGGTTTTGAGTCTACGTTTTGCTGATAAGGAAGCGGTTAGAAGATTGAAGAAAAGGGAGGGTGCATCCAAAATGTACAATGTAGTCATCGAGTCAAACAGAGTAGTCTCGGACGAGGAGTTGAGAATCTTGGAGCAAACCCTCACCAACACGATTATCCGCCAGCAAACGCCTCTACGCGTCTTGCACCGAAGAGCGGATCGTGTTCGGGAAAAGTACATATATGAGGCGAAAACAAAGAGGTTGAAGCCAAACCGTATGGAAATGAGAATACATTGTCAGGGAGGCCTCTATGTCAAGGAGCTGATAACTGGTGATGAGGGACGAACAAATCCAAATGTGTCTGAACTCATTGGCGTCAAGGCTGAGCCTATAAGTCTTGATGTGTTGGAGATAATCCCCAGAGAAGATTAGGATGGGAAGAAAATCAAAGGGCTATCGGAAAAGAACGCGTTCACTGTTGAGGAGAAAGCCTAGAGAACGGGGAAAAACAGGACTGAGCAAGATACTCCATGAATACAAGCCTGGAGAGAAAGTGGTGATCAAAGTAAATCCGAGCGTCCTCAAAGGGATGCCACACCGAAGATATCATGGAAGGACAGGTGTAATAGCCGATAAACGAGGCAGAGCTTACGTTGTAGAGGTTCCACAAGGAGATGCAATCAAGGAGATAATTGCACGACCGGAGCATCTGAAGCCAATGACCGGGGGATGAGAATGCCCAAGAAAACCACGAAAAAACGCTTTGTCACAATCCCAGAAGTGAAGAAGATACTCGAATCGATAGGCGAGGAGCGTCTTGACCAGTTCCAGAGACGATCCTTAGATTACGCAGCGAAGTTTTCCAAGGTAAACTACCGCGCTGGGAAGGAATTGGTGAAGCGTCTGGTAGATGACTTCGAGTTGGAAGAGGAAGAAGCTGTCCAGATAGTAAACTGTATTCCCGAAAGCATAGAGGAGATTCGCGCTTTTCTGGGTGGCGGGCGTAGAATCGTGGAAACGTCTAAGCTTGAGGGAATCTTGACTTTGTTAGCCGAGTACAGAGAAGAAAAATAGAGCCTTCCACACAATACCCTCATCTAAAACCGGATTGTCCAAGCAAGACGTGCTATTTTACTCACAACAATTCAACTTAAAAATTTAAAGGTCACCATATACTATATGTTTCAGGTCAGACTCGCAGTCGAAATGGTGCAAACTCATGAATCAGCACGCTCACAATAACTTGTGTTCTTCAAATAGTGGATAGCAGAAATCGATAGTGATAGAGGTCTTTCTGTATGGCAAATGAAGAGATACCTGAAAGAGGACAGAAATATGAAGAGTACGCATATGTTCTCGACTATCTTCCCCACGGAAGACCTGGAGTCAACCGAAGGTATCGGGCAGGGGCTTTGGTTCAGGTTCTGGGAGAAGGGTATTTCACGCTTCTCGAGGCGATTGTGAAAGAGACGATTACTGTCAGGCCTTCTGATAGGGTCTATGTTGGAAAGGAGGCTCGAGAAAAGATTGCTTACATCATTGGACGGATAGGCTACGAGGAGTTAACCTCCACTGCGAAGATGGAGCTTCCAAGTGTGGTAGAGAAAGTAGTGTTGAACCGCGAGAACTGGTTTGTTAGCTTCTTCAACGCTACTCAAGCGATAACGCCGAGGATGCATTCACTGGAACTCCTTCCAGGCATCGGAAAGAAGTACATGTGGCAGATTATCGATGAGCGGGAAAGAGAACACTTCAAAAGCTTTGAAGACCTGCAGCAACGTGCTAGCATACCCAACCCACCCAAGCTCATCGCGAAGAGGATTGTAGAGGAGCTCTCTGGCGAGAGTAAGTATCGTCTGTTCACTCGAGCCCTATAGTGATAATGAAATGGATCTCCTCCAGAGAACAAAACGCCTTCTCCGCCGTCATAATGTACATCCTAGAAAACGATTTGGACAGAATTTTTCGGTTGAAACCGCTCTTTTGCAGGAATTGGTCTCTTATGCATCTCTTAGTAAGGATGATGTTGCACTAGAAGTTGGGGCAGGCTTAGGGTCTCTCACGAAACTTCTCTCTCTAAAATGTAAGAGAGTCCTCGCCGTAGAAGTAGATGCTGGGTTGATTAGGATACTAAGGGAAGAACTGAAGGATTTCAATAATGTGGTTCTGATCGAGGGCGACATCATGACCGCTTCTATACCATCTTTCAACAAGGTTGTCTCTACTCCCCCATACTCCATATCATCCCCCCTCCTCTTCTGGCTCTTGGAGAAGAATCCTGAATGCGCGGTGTTGACTCTCCAAGAAGAACTCGCGGATAGGCTGGTGGCACCAGTAGGCAGTAGAGACTATAGTAGACTGACTGTTATCACCTATTATCACGCCGAGGTGGAGGTTCTAGACCAGGTGCCTAGGGAAATGTTCTATCCAAAGCCAGACGTAGACTCCAGAATCACACGTCTAAAGCCTAGGAAGCACCCATTTCCTGTAACGGATGAAACGGTCTTCTTCGATCTTATGCGAACGTTATTCACCCAAAAAAACAAGAAGACAAGAAACGCAATCATTCCCTTCCTACAGAAAAGAGGAATGAAGGGAAAGGAACTGAAGCAGTTGGCGGACTCCTTGCCTTTTCATGACAGAAGAGTCCGAAGGCTTGCACCGGAAGACTTCGGACTTCTGGCAAATGAGATTGCGCAGAACAACGAGAAGATATTCTTTGGCGGTTTCACTTTTGTCGTTTTGAATATAGTCTACAGGCCCGCTGAGGATACATACTTGGTTGCGGATAATCTTACAGTGGAAAGCGGTGAAACTGTACTCGACATGGGAGCTGGTTGCGGAATTTTGGGGGTCCTCGCGGCAAAAAAAGCGAGGAAAGTTGTTGCTGTGGACGTAAACCCCTATGCAGTCCAGTGCACAAGTATTAACGCAAAGCTTAATCATGTGACGGCGAAGCTGGATACACGACAAGGGAACCTCTTTGAACCCCTGCGAGAAGACGAAATTTTCAATCTAATCCTCGTCAATCCCCCATACCTTCCATTAAAAGCTGCTAATCAGAAAGAATGGAGCGAAAGAGCATGGTCGGGAGGAACAACTGGAAGAAACTTTATTGATCGGTTCATATCCGAGGCTCCGAATCACCTGAAGAAAGGTGGCCGAATCCTTCTTGTTCAGTCCTCCCTCTCTGGCATAGACGAGACTGTCCATAAACTTGAGAAAGCAGGATTTCGAGTGAGCATTCTCGCTGAGAGGAAGGTTGCCTTTGAGAGAATCGTTTTGATAACAGCCAAGAGATGACTAACAACTGCTAGAAAAGAGGTATAAGCATGAAGGCGCATTACCTCATGCCAAAGGTGAAAATGTATGTGCATTCTTGGTAAGGACAAGTTGATTGATTTGATTGAAAAGTACAAGTGCATCTATCCCTTCGACTACAATCTCCTAGATGGCGACAGCTACGTCCTAACGGTTAAGAAGGAGACCACACTGCATTATCTTGAGCACAGGAATATCATCTCCTACGAGATAGTGTTCACGCCCCCCCAGTATATTGCCCACCTCACAGCGAAGAGCAAGTATGGGAGGATGGGATTGTCCTTTCTGAACGCCGCTAAGGTCCACAGCGGCTTTGTGGGAAGACTAGCGTTAGAAATCGTCAACTTAAGCAATGACAGAAAGTCCATAACAATAAAGAGAGGAGACCCTTTCATGCACATCGAATTCCTCACAAGAATGGGTGAATCTTCACCATACACAGGCACCTATCAGTTTCAGTACGTGACCAAAGACGAGAAGAAAATATACGTTCCAATCTTGAGGAAGGTTTTTCCAGATTTCGACGAACTGGCTGAAATATGGTTTGACAAAAAACATCATAGACCCGATGAAGCATCGCTATTATGATGACTGAATAGCAACTTCCACCAAGCACGAGAATCTAGTAACCTCTTTTCTCCATGGATTCCACTAGAAACATTCGGGTTTTGGAATACACCAGAATAATATGCGTGTGTGATACGGGACACAAAAGCATGGAGGCCACAGTACGCGCGCACAGTATCCTAGCGGGGATTCAACGTCTTGATAGAGAATGACTGTAAACAGATAGTTTAAATACCGCGCCTTTTGCACGTTTGAGGGAAGAGCTGTGAAGGCAAAAAACTATCGAAAGATGAAGAGGCAACCTTATACAAGGAAGAAATACATTCGAGGTTCTCCTTCACCGAGAATAACAAAATTCACCATGGGAGATTCAACCAGTAGTTTTCAGTATCAAGCTCTCTTGATTGCCCAAGAGGCCGCTCAAGTCCGACATGTCGCGTTGGAAGCGGCGCGCATAGCCACAAACCGATTACTCTCCACAAAGCTAGGAGAGAACTACTTTTTACAAATCAACCCATATCCTCACAACGTGCTCCGAGAGAACAAAATGATTTTTGGAGCACACGCCGATCGCCTGCAAGACGGGATGAAGAAATCCTTCGGCAAATCCATCGGAACGGCCGCCAGGGTAAAGCGAAATCAGACAGTTATGACGGCTAGGGTAGATAAGGAAGGCGTTGAAGTTGTGAAGGAAGCGCTCAGGCGTGGAGGCGCCAAACTTCCGATGTCCTGCCAAGTGGTTATTGAGAAAACATCAGCAGAGCAATCGGAGCAGACGTCATTATAAGATTCTGAGATGATAGAGAGCATACGTAGAGAAAACCTGTAATGTGATTCGGAGTATTCTGAATAGCATTTAAATTACTCCGCTCAATTATAAGAATGGAAAATGAACTACGTTGTAGACATCAGTGATTCATCTGCCTCTGATGGAAAGGTAACCGGTGGAAAAGGATCTAACCTGGCTAAGCTAGTGAAAATTGTAGGCGAGGAAAACATACCTCACGCAATCATGGTTACTACTGAATTTGCCAAGATTTTATTGAAGAATGAAACAATAATCGAATTAGTTGAAGACTTGGACAAGAAACTTACGGAAGATGATGAAAAGACTGCAGAGAAGATTGCGGCCAGATTAAGAAGCGAAATTGAAAACATAGAAGTATCTAAAGGATTATCCGATGCTCTCACCGTTGCCGTTGATTCTATGAAACAAAATGCAAAAAGACACAGAGTTGCTGTTAGAAGTTCTGGTGTTACTGAAGATCTACCTACTGCTGCGTTTGCTGGTCAATTCGAGACTTATCTAAATGTTCCGCTCGATTTCTACGTAGTCAAATATGTGTTAAAGTGTATTGCATCTGCCTATGGCTGGAGGGTTGTGGACTACAGAAATGATTTGAGAAAGAAACGGCTCCTAGACATTTCTGAAGTCGAACTTGTCAGAGATGGAATTCTATCTGTTATAATCCAAATCATGGTTGATTCTGAAAAAGCTGGAGTGGCCTTTTCCATAGATCCTGATACCGGTAATAGAAATGTTGGCGTTATTCAGGCAGTTTATGGCTTGGGAGAAATGATAGTTCAAGGAAAAGAGAATGCGTCTTGGACAGCATTTGTTAAGAAACCCGAAGTGAAATTGCTTGGTACTATTGCGCCCCTAGAACCGCAGAAGAAGATGCTCGTTTTTCATTCCAAAACAAGAAGAAACATAGAAGTCTCTGTCAAAGCCGATGATCCAAGGGTTCTAACATTAGATGAAGCAAAACAAGTCGCAGAGTTCACAACAAAGATTGAGCAGGCATACGGCAAACCGATGGATGTTGAATTTGCTGTTGAGAATGGCAAAGTGTATGTTACCCAAGCTCGACCTGAAACGGTTCACGCCACGAGAACAACTCTGACTATGTACAAGCTTAGACGAACACCAACGATAAAACCGACCCATGTTGGTATAGCCGTAGGTACGAAAATCGCAACAGACCGAGTTGTCAAAACATTAGATCATATTGAAGCGAGAAGGAAAGTTGAGGCTCAGAATGAGAAAGGAACAAAGCCTATACTGGTTACTTCTATGACTACGCCTGATTGGGAAATTGTGATGAATCTGAAAAAAGTCTCTGGAATAATATGCGAGAGAGGGAACAGAACTTCACATGCAGCCATCGTTTCGAGAGAAAGGGGAATACCCTGCGCTGTGAGTGTATCTAATGCCCTCGGACTCGAAGATGGAGAAGAAGTTACCCTTGACTGCTCTTCAGGAGAGGCTAGAATATATAATAGAATCTTGCAGTTCGAGGTGCACGAAGTAGAATTGAAGAATGTTCCTAAGACCATTACAAAAGTTTTGGTGAATATAGGATCTCCACTTGAGGCCCTGAAAGTAAGTCAATTACCTTCTAAAGGGAGTTCTTTGGTCAGAATTGAATTCATAGTCGCTGGCGCAGATATGCATCCTGTTTTTGCTTTGAAGGCTGACAAACTCGGTTACGATAAATGGGCCGATGATATAAAACAGAAATATCCTGGTACAAAATCCCTTTCCCAAGAATATGTTGAAAGACTTAAGACTGGAATCTCGATAATCGCTTCTGCATTTCATCCAAGAGATGTAATCGTCAGATTCAGTGATTTCAAGACAAATGAGTATTCTGAACTACCTGGGGCTTTGCATTATGAGATTGTGTGCGATTGTGGCAACAGCATTTCTTTATCCAAACAAGAGAAATGTCCAATTTGCGACTCAGGAAAGATTGAAAATAATGAAATCCAGTTGGAATTCGTCGAGAATAACCCGATGCTCGGATTCAGAGGAGCTTCAAGATACATCAGCAAGCTTTTTGCTGAAGCATTCAATCTGGAATTGAAGGCATTCATTGGAGTTCACGAATTAAACCTAACCAACGCGATACCAATGGTTCCATTTGTAAGGACGTTCGAGGAAGCTGAAAAAGTCACTACTATGATTAGAAAATCCTTCGAAGGAGCTAACCTGAAAATGCCAAGTCTAATATTCATGGCAGAGGTTCCTAGCATTTGCATTACCCCTAGAAAGTTTGCTGATTATTGCGATGGCTTCAGCATAGGTAGTAATGATTTAACCCAACTGACTCTAGCTATTGACAGGGATTCTGAAATCTTGGCATGGGAATTTGATGAGTCAAACCCCGCAGTGAAGAAAGCTATAGAGATGCTATGTGAGGGAGCCCATTCCATGAGGCACATCCGATCTGTTGGCATCTGTGGGCAAGCACCAAGCGATCTGGGAAAGGACTTCATAAAATTCCTCGTAATACATCTCGATTCAATTGGTGTCAACCCGGACAAAGTTGTTGAGACTCTATTGATTGTGAAAGAGATTGAAGATGAGTTGAAGAATCTTATAGAAGAATGTGATAAAGACCCTGCGAAGATTTCAGAAGAACTAGTGATAAGCAAAATAAACGCTGACTATTTGATGAAGAAACTAGGCGACTCTCCTTGAGAAGAGCATACATGAAGGCGCTCAGAAAATATTTGGATGAGGCCAACTATTTGCCTTCAAGTTTGTTATCGAGTATTCCGCCCTGATGGTTTGAGTGTGCTTTGGAGAAATTCGATTTTGAGGAAGAGAGATTAAGACAGGAGATAGGTAAATTTGAAGCAAGACGTGTTCTTATTCAACTTCCTGAAGGCCTGAAACTTCACGGGCCTCGATTGGCAAGGGTTGTGGAGGAAACTGGTGCTATACCCATAGTTTCCGCTGATCCATGCTATGGGGCGTGCGACTTAGCAACAGCCGAGGCTGAGAGTTTAGGCGTAGACTTAATTGTCCATTACGGACACGCGAAATTGTCAGAGTACGAATGCGTGCCCACAGTCTACGTGGAAGCTAGAGCAACCGTAGAAGTTAGTGACGCTGTTGAGATGGCATTGCCTCTACTGAAGGAATGGCACAAAGTAGGTCTGGCCACAACAGTTCAACACATACAAACATTGGACAGCATCAAAGAGATTCTGATTCATGCGGGGAAAACTGTTATCACCGGTGATGCTGGACACTCAAGCTATCTGGGACAAGTGATTGGATGCGATTACACTAATGTCAAATCAATAACGGGGGATGTTGAAGCCTTTCTCTTTGTTGGTGGTGGGCGATTTCACGCCCTAGGCATAGCCCTCTCAACATTGAAACCAACAATAGTTGCGGACCCCTATGAGAATAGGGCTTTTTCAGTCGATGATGAGGCCAAGATTATACTCAAGAAGCGGTGGGCAAGCATCTGCGAAGCTAAAGAGGCGGAAAGACTTGCCATCTTGATCGGCTTAAAAAGCGGGCAACAAAGACTGAGGGATGCCTTAGAACTGAAGGGGAAACTGGACAAGTTGGGAAGAAGAGCTACACTACTAGCGATAACAGAGATTACGCCCATGGCGCTAATGCAGTTTCCCGAGATAGATGCGTTCATAAACACCGCTTGTCCCAGAGTATCGTTAGATGATACAAAGAACTTCCCGAAACCAGTTATCACCTTAAATGAGGCACGCGTTATGTTAGATGAAATTACATGGGAGGAGCTATGCAGAAGAGGCTGGTTCGAAAGCTAGACCTAGAGAACGCCATAAGTGAGATCCCGCTCCACCCAGCGCCCAAGGCCCATCTGGAACAATACACCATAACACCTCAAGTCGCTGCAGAGATGCTCTACATCGCAACATACGT
This sequence comes from Candidatus Bathyarchaeota archaeon, assembly GCA_020348365.1. Taxonomy (GTDB): domain Archaea; phylum Thermoproteota; class Bathyarchaeia; order Bathyarchaeales; family Bathyarchaeaceae. The sequence goes on along the minus strand of CP070749.1, from coordinate 694,855 downwards.
TAATGATGATATAATCGACAAGACTGTTGTAGACTTAGGTTGTGGTACAGGAAGACTGGTGATCGGTGCAGCCCTTCTGGGAGCAAAGCAAACGATAGGAGTCGACTTAGACAAGGTAGCTATAGGGCTCGCACAGAAGAACGCGGAGAATATGGGCGTAGAAGAGAAGATGTTCTGGATTACTGCGGATCTAGACGCTATACACGGAACGTTTGATACCATTATGCAGAATCCGCCCTTTGGTGTACGGACAAGAAGAGCGGATCGAAGATTCATAGAGAAGTCTCTTGAGTTGGGAGATAGAATATACTCAATTCATAAAGGTAGTAAGCACAATCGAGGGTTAATCAAAAGGTTAAGAAGTGGCGGGACGAGATGTATACCAACTCAACCTTCACCTTTTTTGGAGAGATTTATCGGGAAACATGGTGGCAGGATTAGGGGCGTCTATGCCATGATGATGGAAATTCCCTACATGTTTGATTTTCATAGTAAGAAGAAGCATAGGTTTGTTGTCGATTTGTATGTGATAGATGGAAGGCATACGTCAAAGTCTTGAATGCCTGCGCGCGCATATAGTATAGGTGTACGCCGTTGTAAGGCTTCTCTGGCAGGTTCCTAAGCCACTTCAAGGTATCATTTGTCTTCGCTGGATTTGTCTTTAGCCAGACGAAATATTCCATGGGATATCCTCCTTTGCGTGGTGGATGCTGTGATGAGCATCATATCGCTTGTGAAATCTGAATATCGATTGGGAATATGTGCAATAGAAGACCTAACAAAAGCTTTGAGTGACACATTAGAAGAAATGATTAAGAAGGAACTACTCAACAGCCGACAAATAATGCAAACCGCATAAACCTCGTCTCGTAACTCATTAAACAAAAGGTTTATTGAGGGGCATGGGGGGAAAGGTTAAGGGATATTCCTTATGAAAGTTGATTTCCCGCAACCCCTGGAGTTCCACACGAAGAGGAAGCGTAGAGTAAGGGTTGATTCTTAAATAACCACGAGGGCGAGTTTGTGAGTTCATCTGATAGGAAAAGTGGACAATTCGTTGTTCCTGGGAAGCGTCTAGGAGTCATCGAGGAGTTTATGGCTGGCCCAGGAACATTTGTGGAACATGGAACCATATACTCCAAGACGACGGGGCGCGCTCTCCTTGATATGCTGAATAAGAAGGCTTCAGTATACCCACTGGTTCACGCCGTGAATACCCCCAGAATAGGAAGCACCGTCATCGGTGAGGTTTCCGATGTGCGGAACAAAAATGCTGGGTTACGCATCCTAATCATTGGAAAGAGACAGCTCTCGGGCTTCTTCACTGGCATTCTACACGTCTCCGATGTAAGCTCAACCTACATCGAAACCATGTATAGCGTCTGTAAATCAGGCGACCTCATGAGAGCTAAGGTCGTTTCTTGCCTAAATAGAACAAATCACCTGTCGACTGAAGACAAAAGCTTAGGGGTTATCTACGCCTTCTGTTCGCGCTGTGGTCATCTCCTGCAGTTGAGAAGGGAAGACATGTGGTGCCCTAAGTGTGCGAATGTTGAGATGCGGAAAGTTGCTCAAGATTATGGAAGCGTGATTATTTAGAGGGGGCCCTATGAAGATCAAATTCCTGCGAAGGGGATCCAACGAGTTGCGAATAGAAATCACAGGGGAAGGGCACACTTTCTGTAATATGCTACAGAAGGTTCTGCTAGAAGAGGAGACTGTTGAAATGGCGGGATACACTGTACCTCACCCCCTATTGACGAAAGCCATCGTCTACGTGCGCACTAAGGGAAGGCGGAGACCAGAAACTGCGATGCGTGAAGCAGCCAAGAAATTGCAGAAGAGAAGCACCGAATTGAAGAGTACCTTGGAGAAGGCATTTAAGGAATATGACAAGACGGCTAACAATCGTTGACGGTCTTATAAGCTAAGTTTCTCTTTGGCTGTGAGGATGAGGGAGCAGAAGGCTTCAGCTACGTCTCTATCCTGTTCTAAGATGTTGACTCCCTCCTCGATTGTCATAACATTTCGTATCCAAGCATATACGATTAGAGCCTCTACGGCGTCTGCCTGTTCGTGACGGTTGGTTCTTGACGGCAGAAGCTTCCTCAGCCCTGATTTTCTGAGAGCCAAAGCTAGCAAGTTGTTGTCAACTCTAGCGCCTACTGGCTCACGATTCTTCTTTGACTCGGCTATGGAGAAGAGGAAGTTCACATATGCATCTCCAAGGGCGGCAAGTTTATGATCTGCCAAAACTTCGTGAAGAGTTTCGTATTCTGATATGAAATCTAACACAGTCTTCACCTTTCATCTTCTCTTATTCATTACGTTTAAGGCGTATCTGAAAAGCTTAATTATGGTCTTGAACCGTCTCTTGGACGATGATTGGTGCCGCAGATGAGGAAGAAGAAACTTGTGAGGATTCGGTCTGTGAAGCCTGAAATTAGGATTCTGGGCGTAGATGACGGATTCTTTGAGCCTCACACCAAGGGAGTCGTGGACGTTGTCGGGGTTGTTTTCAGGGGTGGATATTGGCTTGATGGAGTCATGCAAACTGAAGTAGAAATCGACGGGGTTGACGCGACGGAGAAAATAGCCTCGATGATCCTAAACTCGCCCCACTACGATCAACTCCAAGTTGTGTTCCTAAACGGAGTTACCTTTGGAGGCTTCAACGTAGTCGATTTGAAGGAGCTTCTGGAAAGAATTGAACTACCAGTCATGGCAGTTTCACGGGAGAAACCGGACTTCGAGAGAATTAAAAGAGCCCTCAAGAATCTGCCCGAATCTGGAAAACGATGGAAAGCCATAGAGAACGCTGGAAAGGCGATCGAGGTGCAGACGCGAAATGTAGAAGAATCCATCCATGCGCAAATCGTAGGAATGCCAAGGGACACTGCAACGAGAATTCTGAAGAATACATCCACCAGGAGCAATATTCCTGAAGCACTGAGAGTGGCTCACATAATAGCCTCAGGCCTTTCCAGGTCCAAAGAAAAGATTTAAATGCATCGAGATTATCGGAGAGAGAACGACAGGTGATGTCATGGAGTTCTGTCCAAAATGTGGAACAAGGCTGACTCCAGCTAAGAAAACGAGGAAGGGCAAGACTACCTTGGTTCTTTCGTGTCCGAAATGTGGCCATAAGAAGCCTGCGGCTCCGGCGCCTGTACCCACGATTATTGAACATGAACCCCAAGAGCGTATTGCCGTAATCGGAAAGGAGGAACAGAAGCTGAGGACATTGCCCACGGTTAAGACTGAGTGTCCCAAATGTGGAAATATGAAGACGTATGTATGGCAAGTTCAGACCAGAGGAACAGACGAGTCTTCAACACAGTTTTTCAGGTGCACCAAGTGTAACTACACCTTCAGAGAGTATAGCTAAACCTTATGCGTTCAAAGCATGTATGCCAACGTGTTTGCTTCAGTATACGCGCTCCTTCAAGGTGAAGCCTTCATGTAAGCCTTCTCAACTGTTCGACTGTCCCTATGAAAGTTCCATCAAGAAGAAACAACTCAGCACTATCAATATTGACACTTTTTGAGCGCAAGATTGGACCAATGAATCCTCTTGTCCTCCCATACTTTCCCATGCGTTTCTTGTTGACGGTTTGCCCTCCTAGAAAATGGTTGAAAGAGGGCATAATGAAAAAATGCGTTGCCTCAGTTCTAATGTTAAAGCGTCTTTCCAAATGAGCAACCGAGTCCTTGTCGGATTTTATGTCTAGATGTTTGAGAAGCGACCTCGCTAGTTGAGCTTTCTGACATGGCGCCCTAACCCACACCTGCCTCGTTATTCGAAAACCCAAGGGATCACGGAAAGCAACCATTGGATGAATATGACCTGTGATTAGGGTTCGGCACTGCAGGAGTTCTGGAGCAGGCCAGGCATGTCCATGAAAAAGCCCAACTTTCCCGATAGCAGTTCCCTTTGCAGGCAGTATCTCCACGTCCTGCGGCAGGAGCGCCTCAAGATTTCCATCATGATTTCCTAGTATGACTTGGATGTTCGGGACTTTTTCGCATAGAGTTTCAAAAAGCTTTGGAATATCACGCCATTCCTCCCTCTTGACTCTTGCGATTGCATGTTTCACGTCACCGAGAAAGACAAGGTTGGTTGGTCTAACTAATTTGATGAGTCTTAACATTTTGGCTAGGATTTTTGGCGTCTGAGATGGAAGGTGAATCCCCTTCTCTATCAGCGTTGCTTCCCAGCCGATGTGGAGGTCAGCCACCACAAGAATACGCTTAGCTTCCCCTTGTAAAAGTATGGCAGGGAATGATCTTATCGGCTTCAACTGGAGCACTCTGCCCTCTATACGGGCACTCAGTTATATCTGTGTGGAAAGGATGATCATCACAATGAACTCTATATACGTGTAGGGTATAACTCAAAAATCTCTAGACTGAACTTTTTCTGATGACTCCATGGAGATGTTTGTTGCTTGCAGCTATGAATGAAACTGTTTGGCTAGGCGTTAATGGGGCATAAAGTTCTTTTCCCTCTGGTGTAGTCATTGTTCCACCTGCTTCAAGTAGGATGAGGTAACTTGCAGCTGCGTCTGTGACTCGTAGTTTACCTCTCATGTCGATGAAGGCGTCCATTGTACCGTCAGCCACATAACAGATTTCGAGTGCGTTGGCTCCTAGATGGCGGATATGCCTCGCTTTCTGGAGTATACCCATGAATGGCGCTGCGAGTTCTTCCTTCTTAGGTGTGCCCAAGTCTATGCCAATAACTGCTTCCTTCAGTGAGGATTCTGTGGAGGGTTTGATTTTCTGGTTGTTTCGATACGCGCCTTGGCCGCGTGTTGCAGTGTATGTGATGTTGCGGAGTATGTCGGACACCAGCGCCGTGTCTACGCTATTGATATTTCTTGCTTTCGATGTTGCTAGGGATGTGGCTACAAAGGGCAATCCGCGGATTGCATTTGTTGTGCCATCTATCGGGTCTGTTGTGAGATAGTACTCGGAATGGTCCCTGCCGATTCTCACAGTCCCCGCCTCTTCACTGATGAGGGTGCATGATGCCTTGTTCTTATCCAAGATTTCAATTATGGCTTTCTCAGCGATTAGGTCGATTTCTTTCATTTTGTCCCCACCAGCCCCCTTGCCATAGGTCTTGGCAGCTTCCGGTTTTGCTATGAGAGGGAGAACCTTCTCTCTTATCCTTTTGGCACATCCTTTGAGGATTGGTAACCAGTTCATCTCTCTTCAGCTTCTCACACTGAAAGTATCTTTGTCCCCTTTTTAACATGAGCGGTGAAGTGCATGCATACAGGTTCCAAAGTGCCGTTAATCTCGAATCCCCTGTCTTGAACGTACATACCCTGCAATATATTCAGACACTTAAAGAAGCCTAGATCCATTCATGGAAAGTGCCATTCTCTAATCATCTTCTTGGGTGTGTTTGAATTCTCTCTACCATACCGGCATTGAGGCTTAGTTAGGTGCCTCTGTGATCGTGGCGAAGCTATATAGAGTCCCGTCTCAAGACTCTGGCTCCATTCAACGCTCACCTTCTCCAGTCTCGATGATCGAAAGCCACAATTTTCACACCTGAAGCCCTTCTTGGAACCCATAGACTTCATTCGCTTTCGACATCTAAGACACTTTGGATTGTGAAGAACAACCCTTGGAGTTTGCTCTATAATTCGCAATTTCTCCAAGTTAATGGTCATCTGATGCTTCAATGAAGCGGGTCGAATACCACCGTAGGCTTCGACAAGGTCTCCTTTCATTAGCTTTCTCGCGACTACCTGAAGTATGCCTGTCGGTCTGTAGGCTGCACAATCCACCTTCCCGGTTCTGTCTCGAAGCATAAATATCACGTGTCCTCCCGTGATTACCTTTGGACCTTCTGCCACTACTCCATTGGCAATCAAGGGGGTGAAAGGTTTCACTTGAGCTATCGAGCTGATTCTCCGTAGATGAGCGTCGGTTCCATGGTTTGTCCGAAAGATAACCCATCTCTCAATTGGCTCATCTGAACGAACGATCTTGTGGGCTCTTATAGTGGCTTTTGGATTTTCCCCTCGGATTCCATATAGTATGGGATCTGGACCGCGGGGGGTTATGAGTGTTCGCCTTGTCTCTGGGTCTACGTTGTTGAATGTTAATGGTTGGGTCTTCTCGTTCATTTCAACAACTGAGGACTTTTCTATTCTGCGGGGAGTACCTCGGTTCTCTAGCGCTCGGTATGTGATGAGCTCGTAAGTATGGTCTCCTTCAAGAGTTTCTCCTATCGCAGCCAAACCTCCGATGATGCCCCTTCCTTTCTTAAAAGCTACGGCCTCAGCATCGAATTTATCAACAAACCTTAGAGCAGTTCTCATCTTCACCATACCCTGTATGGTCTTCTTTGCGAAGGCTTTGATCTGCTCTGGAACGCGATTGAAGAGGAAGACTACGCCTGGATCAGTGCCTTCATAGCCGAGATCTGAATTCTCCTCAATAGCCTCAATGACAGTCTCCTTGATCTCTTCCACAGATTTCTGTTTGCACTTGATTCTAAGACATAGGGCGCCGTTGCCCCGAGTCTTCCATGGAACATTTGGGTTGAGCCGAACAAGATTTGGATAGTCAGTGAACGAAGCGCCAAGCTTCTGAAGTTTCTGGACTAGTATCGCCGCTATATAAGTCGTACAGCCAGTTGTGGGGGAGTCTGTGTCATCAAATCCAATGTGCATCTTAGGCATTATCGGTTAACACCCGCTTTTGGGAAGAGCTGACTGATAATAATCATGTTCACTGATGAAGGCACATAAAAAGAGGAGGAGATAGATTAAGGTTCCTCGATTACTATCATAGTCAGTGTAGATCGAACCTTATCTAAGCGTCGGATGTGCCATGTCACGATCTCCTTCAGCTTATCCATGCTCTCAGCCCCGATCTTGGCGACGATGTCATAGACCCCGTAAACGTTGTGAGCCTCCTGTACACCCTCAACCTTCTTAATCGCATTCAAAACCTCATCCTCAGATCCTATCTCCGTATTCACCAACACAAACGCAGTCGGCAAACTATTCATCTCCATGCTTATGAAGGGCTTAATGTCCTAAAAAGTTTATTGCTGATTGTAGATGCACGCATCATTGTGTGTCACAAGGCGTGGATTTTCTTTGGGATATTCTGTTGAAGTTCAGGAGAAAAGTTAGAACTAGACTCCTGGAATCTCGCGTGTATAAGAGGCGTCATAACCGTCCTGAGTTTCTATGGTGATTGTAATTTCCTGTCCCTGCTCATCTGTCCAGTTCTCCCACAGGCAGATGAATGTGTGCCCTGTGGCTGTAGGAAGCAGGAATGGAAAGGCTGGGGCCACATTAGCCGTCAAGTCTGAAGGAGTTCCATCCACGATAACCATCACCGTCGCAAGCGTGAAGTCGAGCAGTGTAGGATTCTGGACTGTGATATTGAAGTAGTCTTCTGCAATAGGATTGAAGGTGGCGCCAGTGATTGTTAGGGCTACAAGAGCAACCGAGTCAGAGTGAAAGGAGTAACCTTGTTCAGTCTCCACAACTATCGTAGCATCTTCTCCTACGTGTCTCTCCCAATCCCATGGGCATACAAAATCAATCGAGTGAGTACGGTTAAGCGATATGGGGAGGCCTAGAGGATCAGTCAAGTCATCCACAATCTCATCTTCTATCATCACAAGCACATGGGTGATTTCAGTATCCGCAAGGGAGAATTCCGAATTTCGAACGGTAAGATTGAACTGGCTTGTGTTGATAGGATCAAATGTGAGATTGGTGATGTCCAGTACTACCGGTGCCGGAGCGTCTTGCGTGTAGTTTGTCGTGAATCCCTGCAAGGTAGATACAATAACCGTGACATTCTCGCTTCGATGCTCCGTCCAATTCCACGGACACACAAATGTTTCTGAAGAGCTTCTGTTGAGCGCGAAGGGGATAGGAGGATTCACAGCAGTCCCGTTATCCACGGTCCATTCTCGAACCGTTAGATTCCCCATTATAATAGTGATGGCTGACACATTAACGTATGTTGGAGAGACCTGGTCATTCCTGACGGTGACATTGACGTGTGTTGTGTTGGTTACATCGAAGAAGATTTTTGTGATCTCCAGAGTCACGGGTAATGGCGTCACTTCGGTAATGTAATCCTTGTACCCCTGTGAGGTATAGACAGTGACTGTTACACTAGCGTTTTGATATCCGGTCCAATCCCACGAGCACATAAGATTACGTGACTCCCCGGGGTCAAGTGGCAATGGAAGTGAAGGGCTTATCTCGGTTATGTTTGGTTTAATCCCGTCTTTCACAGTTACGGATACTTCTGTGATGTCGATGGTGGCGTTATGTGTGACGGATGACAGATGGTTTTGAACTGTCACGTTGAAGTGCGTGACGCTTAATGCGGGGTTGAAGTTGACATCGACGATTCTCAGGTCCACAAGTGGCGTTTCAGTCTTCAGGGTCGGACCCGATCCGTCTCTGAGAAAAGCGATTATTCCTACTTCTTCCCCTGTGTAGTTCGCCCAGTCCCATCTACACTCGAAGGTCTGAAGGCCTGAGAAATCGATTGCACCTTTTGGGAGCCTGTACGGAAGCAAGGGGTTGGTGGCGTTTATGCTGTGAATAAGACCATCATCAGTTAATGCGGCAATTGTCTCAATGACGGCCTCTGTGGGGGAATAGGACGGGTTGAAGATCGTCACGTTGAAGACACTTGTGTCTTCAGGTGGGAAAGTTGCGTTTGTTATCGCCACGTCGCTGTTCTCAGGGATTCGGATTTTCAGGTTTTCGTAGTAGCCTACGACCCACATGTAGGAGAGAAGCGCTCCACATATCAACAGGGCGACATGTGATAGAATGAGAACAAGAGTTGAAACAGCCCTTAAGTTTCGAGTTACTCGCAACCTCTTTCATCCTCCAAGATATGCCTTTACGATGATTGCTGGTTATTTGAAGTTTTTCTATGGGTAAATAAGCGTTGGGTTTCGCGACGTGCACGCATGGCTTTTTCGACTTGTCTTTTCCTTCTGAGTAGCCGGTAGCGCCCAATCGCGTATATGAACCGAGTAGTGGGTAACTGAGGAAAAAGTATAAATCTCAATAAGCAACGCATTTCAAGAATGGTGATTTCAATTGGCGCTTGAGGAATTCAAATATTCTCTAGGAAAGGTTGATCGAGGGTACAACAACAGAACGCTCTACATAAACCTGACAGACAAGAAGATCATGAGCAGACAAGTCACGAAGGAAATGAGAGACGTCTTCATTGGCGGTCGTGGGTTTGATATCTGGTTGCTATGGAACGCTTTGCCAGAAGATCGCGTCATCAGTTGGGATGACCCTGAGAATGAGATATGCATAGCATGCGGTCCTATGGGTGGGATTCCCATCTATCCTGGGAGTGGAAAAAGTATCGTTGTGACGATTTCTCCTCTCACTGATTTGGTGATAGATTCAAACGTTGGCGGATATTTTGGTCCCTACCTGAAATTCTCTGGGTGGGACGCGCTAGAGATACAGGGAAAAGCGAAAT
>CP070749.1:683193-685245 GCA_020348365.1 Candidatus Bathyarchaeota archaeon | reverse complement strand
ACTACGTTGAACTGTTTTGCCTTTCGAGAGAATATTTCAGTCGTTGGTCCAGGTATGGGTTCAGCTAGATTGAGGGCCCGTGAAGAGACAGGGTATTGTGGTAGAAAGAAGTCAAAGGCCAATTCAGGAAAAGCAATTAGCTGGGCACCATGAGAGACTGCCTCCTCTAGGGCTTTCAGTCCTCTGGCAATGTTGTCTTCTCTATCTCTTGTCGCATGCTGCTGGATGAGTGCTATCTTCATGAAGGTCCCTCTATGCAATTGATGAGATAAGATTGTGGTATTCTCTGTTAAGTTTACTTGTATTATGTTGGGTTGAGTCTTCTCATGGAGAGCTCTATAGAAAGTTATATAATTCTTGAACAGAGGATTAGCCATAAGTGATGGGATTATGCCTAAGATACTTGTTGTCTATTATAGCCACACTGGAAACACTGAGAAGATGGCTGAAGCCGTAGCGGAGGGAGCTAAGGTGGTTCAAGGAGTCGAGGTGGAATTGAAACGTCAAGAGTCACCTTGGAAGTTAGCCGATTTCGACGCGATCTTGATAGGAGCACCAACATATCAACACAACATGACTGCAAACATCAGAAAACTCCTTGAGGAGATTGCTTTTCATAGCATCAACCTAGAGGGAAAGGTAGGGGCTGCCTTTGGATCCTATGGTTGGAGTGGTGAAGCACCAAGATTCGTTCTTGAAGTGATGGAGAACAAGTTTAGAATGGATGTTCTGAAACCGCCATTGCTCATCAAGTACGCACCTGATGAGAAGGGGCTGGTGGAGTGCCGCAAGCTTGGAAGAAAGGCCGCCGAAAAGGCCTTGAAGTCTCCTTGAATGGTTCATGCATGAGCTTCAGCTTCTGATCCTACACAAGCAAAAAGGCAACACTAGATGTTATTTCACTAAAAGAGGTGGAGATGTCCTAGATGAGGAAACCCGTTCCTAGGCGAATTCCGATATATCAGGTTGATGCTTTCACAGATGATGCTTTCAAGGGAAACCCGGCAGCAGTCTGCATCTTACGAGATGTGCTAAATGATGAAGCTATGCAGAAAATTGCAGCAGAGATGAATCTGTCCGAGACGGCTTTTGTGAAGCCTCTTGAAAAGAAGCCTCTTCAAGAAGCAAGATCATTTTCTCTTCGTTGGTTCGCACCAAAGGTCGAGGTTTCTCTCTGTGGCCACGCTACACTGGCAACTGCAGCAGTCCTCTTTCGCGAAGTTGAGCTGAACGCAAAGGAAATAGAATTCAGAACAAGAGGTGGCAATCTGAAGGCAAGAAAAGATGAGCGGGGGATCTGTCTCAATTTTCCGTCAGACAATCCGATGAGGATTGACCCTCCAAAACCCTTCTTGAGGGCTATTGGGGCTCAAGAATCTCTCGATGTTCAGTATGCCAAGAAGATGAGATTCTTGCTGATTCATTTGCCTTCCGAAAAGGCTGTTCACGACATGTCACCGGACTTCGGGTTGATGGAATCGATGGGTACAGAGAGCGAGATTGGAGGAGTGATTGTGACGGCTGAGAGCTCTCCCCCATACGATTTCATCTCACGCTTCTTTGCACCATGGGTTGGGATCGACGAAGACCCTGTCACAGGGGCAGCGCACACAGTCTTAGGTCCATACTGGTCCAGACGATTGAATAGAAGGGAGATGAAGGCTTATCAAGCCTCAACGAGGGGAGGGGTACTCTTTGTGAGGGCGAAGACCGATGACACCGTTGACTTGATCGGAAACGCAGTACTTGTTCTCAAGGGCAAGCTATATCTTCATTAGCTTGCGTGCCCGCTGCCTAGCCTTTCTAGATCGTATGGATATTTGACAATTTCTCAAATAGTTCCACGGTTTTTTTGTCAATGCTTGTGGCGCGAGCTATGTCGGTCAGTGTAACTAGACCTACCAATTGACTGCCCTTTACTATAGGCAGTTTCTTCACTTTGTTTTCAAACATAAGTCTCGTAGCTTCGTCAAGGTGCATGTCTGGGGCTCCAACTATAACCCCACTCGTCATTATTTCCGAAACCATTGTTTCTTTCGGATTCCTGCATTT
>CP070749.1:680520-683093 GCA_020348365.1 Candidatus Bathyarchaeota archaeon | reverse complement strand
CAAGGACGAACATCATTGAAGGAGCATCAAGCATGCCGATCTGGCCAATATTGAAGGCGGTGACATCTGTCGCAAAAAGCAGAGAGGCGGAGAAAGAAGCAATCTTCTTCCCGCTCACAAGCACCGCGGTCCTGTAAACCAGAGCAACGGATATCGAACTCATAATTATGGGAAAGATGCGCCACCCTAACGGGTTATCTCCAAGCAATGCTATCCCGAGCATGATGAGGGCCTTCAACAATGGCGGATGCTCGTTGTTGGATGCTTCGCCAGTAAGCATCTTTCTGGCTGCTTTGACATAATACGATTCGTCAAAGACGAAGCCTGTCTCATAATACTTCTCGCCAATTTGTGGACTTGGGAAATTCACGATCGCCAACCTCATAGAGAACACAGCTAGGGCCAAGATCACGGTCGCTATATCGAAGAGATCCATTCGGCGGAGGTTGGATAACAGCTGGTCACCGCTGACGGCGAGTTTTTCCTTGACCTTGCCAGCTGAGAAAAGGACCGTCTTCAAACTGAGCCTCCATGTTCCCGCCAATTCTCTTGCACACCAGTAAGCAAAGGTGAGAAACCCCAGAACCCCTAGGCCCAACGTCAGTTTCCCGCTCAGGAAACTCAGAAACGACAGGTTCGGATGCACTATTGCGGTAAGAGCATACGTGTAGAGGTAGAGATTGAAGAACCAGTGTAGAAGGATGGGTGCTTGGATTCCATAAGTCAAGTATGCCAATCCCCAGATCAAGCCTTGCACGAAGGTTGATGCAATCTTGCCGACATCCCAAGTGCTCGTGAAGAAGTAATGGGAAAGAGCGAAGAAGACAGTCGTGAAAAGAATCATCACCCACTCGTCTCGACTTATTCCCCTCCAGAATCCTGACTCCTCCATTGTCCTCAGCCCAAGTTCCCGCTTAGCGTCTTCAGGACTCGCAAAAGCTGCAAGACAAACCTTGAGCCTGTTCTTCCAAGACATCAAAGATTCCTGATCCTTAGCCAAGGTCAAAAGGCGAACAGCAAGAAAAACACCCAGTGGCACAATCCGATAGGTTATCTCTTCCGCTAGAGGTGAAAGACCTAGTTCAAAGAACGCCAGAAGGGGATCTTTCGGCAAGGGAGGCTTGCCTATTGGTATGCCTTGAGATTCTTGGAAGGAATGAATAGTGTCTACGGCAATGTAAGTCAAGCTGGAGAGTACAGGCAACGCAAACAACGAGTTCTTCATGTAGAAGCCAACTGGCTTGGAGAAGAGGCTTCGGACTACATCATGGAATCCGTTTCCCTGTTTCCATGCTAAGACGAAACACAACGCATAGAGTGTGATGAGGAACATGAAGGCGAAGCCGAGAGCGGCTTCTATGCGGACATCAAAGAACTGAACTACAAGCGGGTAGCTCGGAGGGTAAGTGTCTGAAAGGTTACCGAAGAGAAACAGCTCTAGCCCCAGAGGAATAGAGAAGGCATAGAGTGCCAGAAGTGCAAGGACAGAGATGAGCAGAACCATATGAAGCAGACGTTTAAGGATTCCAGCAGAACCTTTCGGGTCACGTGTGTTTGCTTCACTCATCGATCTTCCTGATCCCGTGCGCACTTTTCATACCGTCAGGTTTGGTGGAATTCTCAACGTAAATTGGATACCACCCCGTATTTCTGGCTTTCTGACCGGCTTTGGTGCCTGAGACGGAGTCGATGAACGCCGACGCGCTTCCAGTGTAGCGCTCGTGAAGGCGTTGAGTCGGTCTCCCTCGGCTCAGATGTTGGTTCTACATGGTGCTTATGTTCTTAAAAAAGAATATTGGAGGAGAGTGCAAGCTGTTTCCCAAGACCCGATCGATCGATCGTCTCAATGCGTCTGATGCAACCGCGAGGCAGGTGAGATGTGGGTCAAGACTTGCTGATAGAGTACTTCCCGAATTTCTTACCTGTCTTGATCCGAGCCAAGAAGTTTTCCGGTTTGCATGCGTCATTAATCATGTGGCCCGAAGAGAGCATATATCCCCCGCCGGGCGCTGCGGCCCTGATCGATCGATCAGAGAGCAACTTTCATGCACAGGAGCCCCCAAGGTCTTAGTGCTCCCTCTACCGAGTTGCCTCTGACTGTTAGGCTTTTGCTTTTGCGTCCTCGAAGGTCTGATTCCCAAGCCTCTTTGATTGTTTTGTGGAGCCTTATCGTAGCTGTGCAAGCTCTCCCCTCAGTTTCGAATAATCTGAGCGTTAACTCCTTTGATTCGCGAGAGCAGATCATGGCTGACAGAATAGCGTTGGAAGGGCTGATTCGAACAAAGCTCTTTTGCCTGCCGAGACCACCTTTGTGGACTTCTGTGGCAAACGCTATTAGCGGTGTGTTGACCTCTAAGGCACGTCGGACCGTTTTGGCCTTTCTCCAGTCTCCCACGTGAGGGTAGATTGTGTACTTGAACCTGTTGATGCCATGCAGATAGAATGGTCCCTTCCCTCTGGCTGGGCCTCCGTAGCCTAAGATCAGAGACAGTTTCACATTCCGCGCAGTGTCACTGTAGTACCCCAAGTTTCCCGTGTTAATTATGGCGAGGGCCTTTTCACCGTTTGTGTAC
>CP070749.1:674145-680420 GCA_020348365.1 Candidatus Bathyarchaeota archaeon | reverse complement strand
TCTCTGTAGGTACGATAGGCTACGGTTGCCCCTGCTATCAGGTTCCCAACGATGGGAATCGCCTGTACGAATTCAGGAGCTGACTCCTTGATTGCCTTCGTGATTTTTCTTCGTCTAAGCGGTGACGTATCACTCTTTGAAACTTGAAAGACACTCCGCAGCGCTTCTTTGAAGGGCAGAAAAGGCGTTGGGCATTCATAGAGGCAACGGCCTTCCAGAACCTTGACTCCCAAAGGCTCCGCGTAGGCTTCAAGCTCTTGAACTAGTCTGGTCTTTCCTATTCCCGCTTCTCCAGCCAATAGGATGGTGTTGCCGTTCCCGTTGATGGCGCCAGTCAGGAACTCTTTGAGTTGATCCAGTTCCTCGTCCCGACCCACCATTTCAGTCAGGTGATGTTCAATGCTAACCATGAAAGACCACCCGTAGAGGGATTCTATTTCGCGAACTGATAAATCTTCTCTTAGAATCTGTATCATCAGAATCTATTCTATCTGTCTATGAGAATCATTTTCAGCATTAGCTCAGATGGCTTGCAGGCGCGCGCGCCCGAGACGAGACTGCAGACGATACGCACTCACCAATAGGGTATGCTGCAGCTGAAAGTTTATCTGTGATTTGGCACGCTTTTGACTTGGCTGGAATGTTGCTAGAATGTCAGAAGTGTGCCAAACGCTTACGCGCGCGTCTAGTTGCGGGAAAGACCTTTGATTTCTGCTTGTGCGTGGGTTTGAAAGAGTAACCTCAGTAGTGCGGAAAAGGCTGTGAATCAAACAGTATTGTTTCGCTTACTTTCTTTCTTGACTCTGTTTGCCTTTTTCTTTTGCTTTACTTGTTTGAGTGTTTGTCCACAGTCTTTGCAGAAAACTGCTTCTTCCGTGTTCCCTGTTCCACATTGAGAACAATATGCAGCATTGGATATGGCCGCGGGAGTTACTGGTCTTTCTTGTTCGAAGATGTCTGTTAATAGCAGAGCTCCTTGAATTACTAGAAACAATCCCACTATCCATACTAGAAGGTTTGGAAAAACTATGACCATTAGCCCGAAAATGATACAGACTATGGCTAGCATAGGCTTCGAAATTGTTATTCCGAATCTTTTGAATCCTCTATCCATATAATCAGTCATGGATTTTTTCGCCCAACGAGGATTCTCAATCTCCAGCTTCTTAACAATTATGAAATGAGAATCAGTATTCTAGTTCCCTTGCATGCAGAGAAAGTTTCTTAAGCCTCATGGACTCACATAAAGTATCCCATCGGGTGAAAAAAATGAGAAAGAGATTATTGTTGATTTCGATTGCACCGCTTCTACTCAGCCTACTCGGTATGGGTGTGATGAGGGTTGCGGCTGTTGATTACCCCGCTATATACGTATACCCCACATCAATTATGGACCTAGCGCTGACAACTGACGAAAACTTCACAGTATCGATAATGACAGATTATACCGGAGACGACATCAATAGCTATCAGTTCACCTTGTCCTACGACCCCCAGATTCTAGAAGGCATCCACGTCGGCAACGGTGACCTGATTTCAGCAGACAAAGACCCCACCGCCACGTTCCTGCCTGGAAACTTCAACAACACCGAAGGCAAGCTCGGGTTGACTGGAGCCCTCTTCTTCTTCATCTTTCCACCGCCCTTCGTCACTTCTGGGCCTGGTACGCTGGCTAACGTGACCTTCAAGGTGATTGGCACAGGCGACTCTGCCATAACCATTGGATCTGACACCAAACTGATCGGATGGGACTCCGGACAAGGTAGCGAGTACAATATCGTAGACGCCTTCACCATGCCCACGCATATACAGCACGGCTACTTCGACAACACGCACGCAACACCTACAACTCACGTCTTCGTCGCATACGACCTTGAAGTCAGCATACACAGCAATTCCTCCATCTCAGCATTTCAATTCAACGGCTCCACCAAGCAGCTCAGCTTCAACGTTACCGGTCCATCTGACACAAATGGCTTCTGCGACATTTCAATCCCTGATGATCTGCTCTGGGGTGATTTCTCAGTCTACAAGAACGCTTCCCTCCTAACCGAAGACGTAGATTACACTCAAACATACAACGGCACTCACTACATCTTCAACCTCGCCTACATCCACAGCACCCACGTGATCAAGATAGAAGGCACCGAAGCAATACCAGAGTTCCCATCATATCTGATACTAGCACTATTCGCGATAGCGACCCTACTGGCGGCTATGATCGGCAAAAGACGACTCAAGCAATAGCACCACGGCATACCTGCAGAACTGATGCTTCTTCCCCCGTTCCACTAGCTCTATTTCCAAATAGATGCTTACACGCATCAACTCTTATATATCAGCGACCAATTATCTGCTGGTCTCGGAGAGGTTTTACGTGGAAAAGATGATTGGAGTCTGCGGGATAACCTGCACTGACTGCGACGCCTTCATAGCGACACAAAAGAACGACGATACAAAGAGGAGAGAAGTCGCTGAAGCTTGGTCGAAAGCGTTCGACCACGAATTCAAGCCTGAAGATATCAACTGCGATGGATGCTTGACAGCAGATGGACAGCACATTAACCATTGGAGCGTCTGCGAAATAAGAAAATGCGGAACAGAGAAAGAAGCTGAAAACTGCGCCCATTGCATCGACTACAAATGTGAAAAAATCGAGAAGTTTCATGAACAAGTCCCTGAAGCAAAGAAAACACTTGATGAAATCAAGAGGAAATCAAGCAAGTAGGGTGCGTTCGTACCCGCGCAGGCCAGAATTCTAGCTGATCGGCCTACCCCTTTCTTATACCCCCACGCGCCCGCATCTTGTGCTGTCACGTTCTGGTTTCCGTAGGCGGGTATAGGCGCTGCTGAAACCCTTTTAGGAGGTAGAGAGGGAAGACCGTTCTTTCAACATCATTTTCGCACTCTGCATCGGCAATACAGAATCCTGGGTCCCAGAGCTCTGGAGAGGCGCAGAACGCTAAAAACGTGCCAGAACGTCATTTCGATGTTCAGAACGTCAGGAAAAACGTGGAAAGAACGTGCGAGAACGTCGCAGAACGTCATTGAATGTTCAGAAGTGTGTATGTATGCACAAGAACAGAACGCGCGGGGCATTTTTCGGAAGATTGCTGAAGAAGATCTGGCTCTAAATGTTAATTTCGATAGATGAGCGTGCCCGTTTTTCCTTCGAGTGCTTCGACGGTTTTGTCAGGTGAAGTTATTATCGCCTTTTCCCCACCTGATTCGAGGAATTGTATACATGCTTTAATCTTTGGTTCCATGCTTCCTAGAATAAAATGTTCCTCTTCCAGGTACTTTTTCGCTTCTGTATCCGTCATCTTGTCCACATCCTGCTCGTTGGGCTTTCCGAAGTTCAGCTTCACTTTCTCCATGTCTGTTAGAATTAGGAACACATTTGCGTTGCAGACTTCAGCGAGTCTTTCGCCAGCCAAATCTTTGTCTACTACTGCCTCGACACCCTTGTAACGTCCATGCTCGTCCTGTATTACGGGTATGCCTCCGCCTCCGGAAGCGATGACTATGAAACCAGCGTCAACTAATCTTCTGATGGCCGCTTCCTCAACGTTGGCCACCGGATGTGGAGAAGGAACTGTTCTCCTCCATATTCTTTCCCCTGCTGGTTTAACCTTTCTTATAACATACTCGGGATTTCTCTTTTTGAGCATTACAGCTTCTTCTTCTGTGAGGAAGTTGCCTACTGGCTTTGTGGCGGCTTCATGAAAGAATTCTGGATCTTCCTTGTCTACCAGTGTCTGACTTATGACTGCGCATACCGGCGTATCTATTCCCTCTTCTCTCAGGCAATTCATCAGCGTTTGCTGTAGCATGTAGCCAATCTGTCCCTGCGTCATTGCTCCAACTACGTCCATAGTCTGAGCGGGGACAAGATGTTTGACTTCTTCTTGCTGTATCATAAGGTTACCGATTTGTGGTCCATTGCCATGTGTTATTATCAGTCTGTCGCCCTTCTTCATCGTCTTGACTATCTGTGCCAGAAGCTTGCAGGTTGCATAGCAGTTTCTGAATTGCTCCGCTGAACTTCCCTTCTCATCTGCTTTCTTTATGGCGTTGCCACCGAGAGCAACCAGAATTCGTTTGACCATTACTGCTGGACCTCCGATTCAGTTAGAGAGAGCGATAACACGGGTTATGATGAAATAAATACATTGTTGTTTTCCAGCGGTTGCATGCATGTCCAAACTAGCGCAGCCAATATGGCTTTTTTACCTCTTCGAAAGCGTGTACCGCCGCGACGATGCCTTCGGCGCAGGCGGTTGCTATGACTCTAACCTCTCCTGTGACGTCTCCAGCTGCGAATACGCCTTTGATATTCGTCTGTAGGTTCCTTTGCACCTTGACTGCTCCTTTCTCCCGCAGTTCGAAACTGTTGTCCTCCAGGAAACGTCTAGTAGGCTTGAAACCTATAGCGATGAAAAGCTCATCGACAGTCAGAATCTCCTTTCCACCGGTCTCCTTGTCGGCTACTTGGACTCTATCGAGTTTGCCCCGTCTGTCTTCAAGAATTCTCACAATCTCCGTGTTGTAGAGCACTCTGATTCCAAGCTCTTCTGCTAGTTTGACAGTGTTCTCCTTTGCCTTCGCGTATCTATCCTTCACGACAACTATGATGTCTTCTGTGATGTCTTTGAGCTGTACAGCGGTGTCAAACGCGTGGTCTCCTCCTCCGACAATCAACACTCTCTTCTTCTCGAATATTCTGGGGCTTTCAATTTTGTAGTGGACGTTTGCGCCGGCGTAATCCTCCAATATCTCTAGTTTTCGGGGGATATCGTAGATTCCTGTGCAGATGATAACCCTCTTTGCCTGATACTTATCCTCTACAGTCCTCACCTCCAAGAGCTCATGCTGTCCCTTCACCACCTTCAGAACTTCTTCACCCAGCCTGATCTCAGCACCAGCATTCATGGCTTGCATGAATAGCATTCTACTGAGCTCCTTACCAAGTATGCCTACTGGAAAACCTGGATGGTCTCTTATAATCTTGTCCGGGTACAGAATCCTGGGTAAGCCCCCCGGAATCTCCTGCTTCTCGATGACAAGGCTTTTCAAACCCCTGAGCGAAGTGTTTGTTACGGCTGTCAAGCCGGCGGGACCCGCGCCTACTACAACAACATCATACATTGAACATCATTCTTCTATTGTTCGAATTCATATTTTGGCTTTTCTCATGAATGCATAAGCAAAAAAGTGGGCGTTGCCATATGATTGTTTTGTGGGTGAAATGGTGAAGTTAACGTTTTATGGCGGCGTGAACGAGATTGGCGGCAACAAAATACTGTTGGAAGACAAGAAGACAAGAATCTTCCTTGATTTTGGACAGTCTTTCACTCTTGGCATAGACTACTTCACAGGCTGGCTTAGCCCCAGAACGATAAACGGTGTTGGAGACTACTTCGAGTTCAATCTACTGCCAAAAATCAAAGGAGTCTACCGTGAAGAACTATTAGCCTTCACCAACCTGCCATATGTTAAGCCTAGGATTGATGCTGCCTTCTTCTCTCATGCCCACGTGGACCACGTGAATCACATCCCATTTTTGGATCTTGAAATCCCTCTATATCTCGGCGTGGGCACCAGATTGTTTCTGGAGGCGATGGAGAAGACAAGCAGTTTCTGCAATTATGGAGAGCACCCATATCGAACGTTCCGCACCGGGGACAAGATTGAGGTCGGTGACGTAACGGTGGAGCCAGTTCACGTTGATCATAGTATTCCAGCCGCCTACGGCTTCCTAATCCACACATCAAAAGGCACAATCGTGTACACCGGAGATCTCCGGGCTCATGGGCCCAGGAAGGACATGACCGAGGAGTTCAGGGAAAACGCACGTGAATCCGAGCCTGTGGCCATGATATGTGAAGGCACCAGGATGGCAGAGGCGGAGAGGCGAAAGAACTATTCTGAATCGCAGGTTAAAAAGCTGAGTGACAATGTTGTTTCTTCAACAGATAAGATTGTGTTTGTAACTCGCTACAGCCGGGACATGGACAGATTCAGAAGCTTCTATAATGTAGCCAGGAAGAACGGTAGAAAGATTGTCATCACTCCAAAGACCGCACATTTACTGGGTAGACTTGTGGAAGACAAACGCCTTGACCTTCCCAATCCGCTGAAGGACGATAACATTCTTGTCTATTACAAGCGGAAAAAATCTGGAGAATTCGAGGAGAAGGACTATTACGTTTGGGAACGAGATTTCACGGATAAGATGGTAACACACGAGTTTGTGCGTGAAAACCAGGATCATC
>CP070749.1:672897-674045 GCA_020348365.1 Candidatus Bathyarchaeota archaeon | reverse complement strand
GACCGCGCCAACGACTACAGCCCCTATGAGTATTCCAGCGCCTAAAAGAATCCAATCCTGTATTGAACCGAAAAGGGGGTATACTTCTGACGGTGGTGATTGGACGGTAATATATGTGGGTGCGACATCATCGCCGCCCCAAGTTCCATCATATAGAATGCCGTGATGCAAATCAATGTCTTCAATGTTTATGACGGGATATATGGCTACTCTCCTACGTTGTCCAGTTTCTGGATAGAAATTCATTTTCGCCATTCTCTCTGTTATGGGCGTCGAGTATAATCTATATGGCGCCATTTCAGCAATATGATATGAAGCATCACCTTCCACGATTACATATTTTCCCTCATATTCTGTTGCGGAGAAATTCAACGGGTCTCCTCCAAAATGGGTATCGTTGAAATACGTTACTATCAGAAAGAGATGGACCTCATATGTGGAGCCGATATACCAGGTTCCATCTTCTTCTGTTTCGATGACCAGTTTAATCTTGAAAGCAAAATTCCTGCTACCTCGATAATATTCTTCAAACTCGTATTCTTCCTCAAGTGTGGCATTGGCTGTGAAAATCATCAGGCTTATAAGCAAAAAACTGAGAAAAACGGAGTAGAATATTTTCTTTGCGAAGTTCATTTTGATATTTAGGAAGAAGCATCATCAATTAAGATTTTCGAGTCATTTTGCCACGTAAAAGGTTGTCACGGATATCAGAGAGATGATGCGCGGGCGGTCCATCTTGGATGGCAATGACCCGAGCGGGAGATCCTTCAACTCCGACGAGATTGAGAGGTAGGGCAACTATTGTGAAGGTCTTTTCTGTCAACTTGTCCAGATTAGTTACATACTCGATGTTGTATATGTTTTTGGAGAGCAGTATGGGATGGACTTTGGGTTCAGGTGATGGACCCCTACGGCCGACGCTGTACTCTATTGAGAAGTCGAATACGTTTGCTTTCACCTTCTTGTTCACCAGCCATTCACAAGCCCTTCTTGTTAGGTATGGCGAGGTGGAGTAGAAGTCTTGCTGATTCCACTTCTTCGTCTGATCGGTTCTGAGAACGGGAATATCCCCTTCCCTGATCTCTCCGCCTAAGGCCTCCAACTCTTCGTCGGTTATAGCCGCGCCCTCACCGAATTTGTAGGACAAG
>CP070749.1:667624-672797 GCA_020348365.1 Candidatus Bathyarchaeota archaeon | reverse complement strand
TGTTCTTTTTTGGCGTCTTCAGGTCTGCAAGTGTCGCCACTCAGGTCACCTCCATTATCCTCCGAGAGAGTTCTCCAGGATTGAAGGGTCTCCCATCATACTTCAGAATCTTGTTTTCAGGGGTCATGAGGCAGTGTTCCCTTATGAGGCTGGAGAGCTGAGAGGTCTTGTTGTTTTCCACCACTATGGTCTTCTTGGCTGATTTCAGGACGCCCTTAACATTGGCAGCTGGGAAGGGATATAGATATACGATTTGTTGATAGTTGACGCTCAGACCTTCTGCATTAAGAATCTTCAGGGCTTCTCTTATTGGACCCTTTGTGGATCCCCACCCTAAAACGGTCACGTCTGCCTCTTTGGGGCCGTAGAGCTTGGTTGTCTCGTAGTTTTGCAGGTCGCTGACGAGGGCATCCAGTTTCATGAACCGCTTATCATTCATTTTAGTGGTTGTCTCTGGATCCTCAGTTGTGTATCCATTTTCATTATGTTCATCAGCGTTTGTCCTGACAATGGCTCCTCTCGTTCCAGGGGTGGCTCTGGGTGAAACGCCATCCTCCGTGAACTTGTGCCTCTTGTAATCCTTCTCACCCACGTACTCATCATCGGTCAGTAGAAGCCCTCGGTCTATTCCAATTCTGTTCTGGTCAAGGGGTCCTGCTTCTCCATGAGTCTCCGCGAGGTACTTGGCTGTGATGATGATTACTGGTATCTGGAACTTCTCCGCCAAGTTGAAGGCCTCTATGGTTCTGTAGAAGCACTCCTCCACGTCTCCCGGGGCCATGACCACCCGGGGAAACTCTCCTTGGGAGGCGTGGATTACAAATCTTAGGTCTCCCTGTCCCGAGTAGGTGGGTAGACCAGTGCTGGGCCCGGGTCTCTGGGCCAGCATTATTACCACAGGGGTCTCGGTCATGCCGGCCATGCCCAAGCCCTCGCTCATCAGGCAGAAGCCTCCTCCGGAGGTAGCTGTCATTGCTCTTGCTCCTGCGAAGGCGGCGCCGGCAACCATGTTTATGGCCGCGATCTCACTCTCTGCTTGGATCACCAACATGCCATATTCTCTGTCAAGGGGCGCCATGAAGTGGAGTAATGGGGTGGCTGGAGTCATGGGATATGCAGAGTAGAACTTGCAGCCCGCCCGAATAGCACCTAGACCAACAGCTTCGCTTCCAGTGAGAAAGACTCTTCGCTTTCCAGCTAAGTCGGTTTTCTTCAGACTGTACTTGAAGTCTCCTTCATAATGCTCTTTTGCATAGTTGTATCCCATTTCTGCAGCTTTCGTGTTTGTTTTCGCCACTCCTAGCTTGAAGGTGTCGCTCAAGACCACGTTAAGAAGCTCTAAATCGTAGTCTAGAAGGGCGACTGTAGCGCCTAAAGCCACAGTGTTCCGCATAAGCAATTCGTCACCGAGTTCCTTGACAGAACTTCTCAATGGCACAGAGTAGAGTTTTAGGTCTCCTCTGCCAAGTTCTTCATCGCTTATGTCTATGTTCTCTCCGTCGTACACTATACCTCCACCCGACACAAGTTCTTCTTTGTGGAGAAGAATCGTCTCTTTGTTCAGCGCCAAAAGTAGATTGATTCTGTCGGTTTGGGAGTAGATTTCTTCGGCGTCAGCTCTTACAGTGTAGAAGTTGTGGCCGCCTCTTATGAGGGATTGGTAGTCGTTGGTGCCGAAGACATAGAGTCCTCCCCTCAAACAGCTCTTAGCGAAGAGAAAGCCCGAACGGGTAATTCCCGCCCCAGCTTCTCCCCCAACCATCACAGAGATCTTATTTACAATCATGCTAGCAACCACATGCTTGCATGCAAGCATTAACAAGCAGTCTCATCCATTGCAACTCTTGATTTGCCAATACAATTCACCTTGTACATATATCGAAACATTATCTAATAACTAGAAGATAATCTGAAATGTTTTTTGCTCTTCGACTCATGCATGCAAGTGCCAGTAAAATGTCAGTATCTTAACTGGCAAAACTATGGTGATTTGTGCTATTTTGCTAGCTTCTGGAAGCAACGGAGTTATGTGTTGTCCATGCGCGCATTTATAGCTCCACTAGCACAATAAATAGAATGTATGTTGAACTGCAGATGATCGATAATATAACTGCGATGTTAGGATCGAATTAGGATGGAGATTGAAGAATTCTTCATAGTTTTTGCTGTTCTCATGCTATTCTTCGATTTGGTGCAATTATTCAAAGCCAAGCCTCGCGCAAAGGGGAAGCTTGAGTATGGTTTCTACGCTACAACCCTAGCTTTTGGACTAGTTGTCATATCTTATGGTATGCTCGTTCAGGCGTTCTTAAAGGATGATTTTTCGCTCAAAGAAGTCTACAAGTCTAGCTCTTCAAGTCTACCGGTAGCATCAAAATTGTTCGCGACCTGGAGTTCTGCAGGCGGGTCGCTCCTTTTCTTGACGTTTATTATAGCCATTGCTTACTTTGCGTACCGGTTTATGACCAATGAAAAAAGAAGCCGATTCAGCATTAGTACAAGCAGGGTATTGAACTTCATTCTAATCTTCTTTCTAATTCTTACATTGATGAAGAATCCGTTTGAGAGATTTCCAATGGCCCCACTGGATGGCAGCGGGCTTAACCCACAACTGCAAACGTTTTGGATGAGCATCCACCCGCCAATAGTCTTCTGCGCATATGTCTTTGTCCTATTCGCATTTTCACTTGTCCTAGCAAGTATGAGAACAGGCGAGAAAGCGGAAGGTGCCATGCTCGCATTTTCACTCCGAGCTGCATGGTTACTATTAACCCTTGGGATATCTCTTGGAGGCCTGTGGGCTTATGAAGTGCTAGGGTGGGGCGGATACTGGTCTTGGGATCCTATTGAAACCGGGTCGCTAATAACATGGGTGGCTCTTACTGCGTATTTTCATCTGGGGCCTCTCGCCAAGAATCGTAGCTTAGCAAAGGAATTAATGATTCTGCTAACTTTTGCCGCCATGATTTTTCTAAGTGCTTTGACCCGTGGTGGATTTCGCACATCAATTCATGCATATGCGCTTTCCCCCGCCGGACCCATCCTCCTTCTCTTCCTCCTCGGAATGGCGATTTACTTCTTCTACACAAAGAGAAGAATCAACAAACCATTCTTCTCATTTGAGTTTGAAAAATCATCGCTTCATTCCATATCTCTATCGATAGGATACTGGTCTCTAATCTCAATCTTTCTTGTCTGCTTGTTCGGGGTGGTTTCTCCAATAGTAGGAAGCATCTTCCTGCCTAACCCTCCGATCCCAAGTGTGGGCTTTTATAACATCTGGAATTTCCCTTTTGTAATGGGTTTTGTTGCAGCTCTAATTGGCTGCAGCGTACATGATAAGGTGAGTCTCAAGATGTTTGCTGCGCTTGTAGCTGGCGCTCTGGCTGCGGGAGTCATATTAATCCAGCTTCAAGTTCCAACGCAAAATCCGTTAGCAAACTTAGGGCTCCCCCTGTTGACGATTGGACTCTTCGCCGTGACCTACGGACTTGCTCGAAATCTACTGAATATAAAAAGGTCTGTAAGACGCTTTGGAAGGAATATCCTCCACTTTGGCATCATAATCACCTTGATTGGAGTCTTCATAAGTTCTGCAACTAGTCAGGTGACGGCAATCCAAGGTGCAAGACCAAACACATCGCTAGAAGCGCTAGGGCTAGAGATAGAGCTGAAGAACTTCACCGTCTACACTGGCACCGGGAGTGTCTACTCCGAAGTAGCAGAATGGACTGTTCCAGAATATTCAGCGTTGAGAATGGATGTCGCGATTAAGCAGGGAAGAAGCATCTACAATAGAACCCTTTGGATTCGTCTTTTCACTCTGATTGGCCCTGTTAGTACACCGTTGATAATCACCACCTGGACTGGAGACATATATATCCACATGCATCACACAACATCAATGTACGATTCGCTAGTGCAAGCCCTTATGGACAATGAGGTCCCACCAGACGACTTGAATATTACTGTAGAGATGATTCCTATGGTCTATCTCGTGTGGGTGGGGATAACATTGATGAGCATCGGAATAGCTGTGCCACTGATCAAGGGACTTACGAAGCCAATCAGCGGAAAGAGAAGAGTTGACTGAAAGCCACGAATTCTTTTGTCATTAGAAAGCGGACGAGTTGCTGTTGGCGGAGCGTGTAACGATTGAAGCAAGCAGATTCGAATAGAATTCAGTAATATAGTATTGTTCCACAAATTTTTAATGAGAGAAAAGATATGCTTTAGATGTTCGCGTACGCAAACATGATGAGAGGAGAGAGTATGTAAGGTGAAATATCGAATAGAAATCATTCTACCCCTCACACTTGTTCTTCTCATGACCGTTTATTCTGTTTACTCGTGGACACCGCTACCTGTCAAAGATGATCGTGTTGTGTTCATGCCCGGGTCACAGCCAGGCGAAGTTGGCACTTTTGAATCACCAGACAAGTGTGACAACTGCCACGGAGGCTACAATATCACTGTGGAGCCTGCCTACAACTGGAGGGGCTCCATGATGGCGCAGGCCGCTAGGGACCCACTGTGGCTAGCCTGTCTTGCGGTGGCAGATCAAGACGCTATATGGGCTGTGGGTAACCCCAACGCAGGAGACATCTGCATAAGATGCCACTCTCCAACAGGGTGGCTTGAGGGCAGGAGTGATCCAACCAACACTGCAGCTCTTAGAACGAGTGACTTCGATGGGATTCAGTGTGATTTCTGTCACAAGATGATAGATCCTCTCTCGGAGCTACGTCAGCCAAGCGTTCCTGAGGATACTGATCCGACTGCCATATCCCTGGCAGAGGAAGCCTATCAAAGGGACATCGCAGTTCTGCTCACTCTCTCACTCTTCAACGGAACAGAACCATTCCTCAATTCCACCACAAGTCTTCCTACTTACTATGGAAATGGAAGTCTTCCGAATTATGTGGAAAATGCTGGAGGGCAGTATTTCGTAGATCCTGGGAACGCCAAGAGTGGCCCATTTTGGGATGCTGCAGCAAAACATCAGATGGAATATTCTCGTTATCATAAGAGCAAGACTTTCTGCTCAACATGCCACGATGTTTCAAACCCAATCCTTGCCAGCGTAATCCTGGGCGCGGATGTACCTGAGACACAGGCGGCAGCAAGCTATTTCCACGTAGAAAGAACGACGAGTGAATTTCTCTTGAGCTTG
>CP070749.1:653043-667524 GCA_020348365.1 Candidatus Bathyarchaeota archaeon | reverse complement strand
TGCACTATTTGTTGCAGGCCTATTTGATGCATGCATGGGTGGAGGCTTGTGCTTGCGTGAGTTTATCTCAGAAAAATCTTGGGAAGAGGACGGGTTCCTTTCGAAAATTCTTATATTATGCTTTCTGCTTTCATGAGTTGAAAATTCGTCATTCAATAAGGTGTTGTTATGACTGCGATTAGGGAGGTCCCGAGTAAGGTCCGGCGTTTTGAGAGAATAGGAGCTCACACCCACGTAAAAGGACTAGGTCTCGACGAAAATCTGAATGCAGTTAAGGTGAAAGATGGAATGGTAGGTCAAGAGAGAGCAAGGGAGGCGGCTGGCCTAATTGTTCAAATGATTAAGGAGGGAAAACTCAGCGGCAAGACTATCATCTTAGCGGGACCTCCAGGAACTGGCAAGACCGCCATAGCTGTTGCCGTTTCTCGCGAACTTGGTGCAAATGTGCCTTTTATTCAGATGAGTGGCAGCGAAGTCTATAGTAGCGTACGGAAGAAAACAGAAGTTCTCCTAGAAGCCATAAGGAAGTGTATTGGGGTGGAGATTCATGAGATGCGAAAAGTCTACGAAGGCGAACTCACAGCGATCGACATAAAGACCGCTGCTCATCCCTACAATCCATACCAGAAAGTTCCTGAGAGCATACGCCTAACACTGAAGACCAAAAAGGAGGAAAAAACCATAGAGGCTGGAGCCAGCATCGCCCAACAGATTATGCAGGAAAACATCTCCGAGGGAAGTGTGATCCAAATCGACGCTGAAACAGGGAGAGTTGCGAATTTAGGGTTAAGCCTAGAAAGTGCCAAAGGCAAAGCATATGATGTGGATACCCGCAAGAAAATCCCTAAACCCTCAGGTGAAGTGATGAAAGAGAAGGAATTTGTGTACACTCTAACTCTGGCAGATATGGATGGGATTAATGCCCGTAGAAGATTTGGAGGCGGGATCTTTTCCATGTTTATGGGTGGCTCAGAAGTCAAGGAGATAGACATGGAGGTTCGCACCGCAGTGGATGAATCCGTTAAGAAACTCGTAGATGAGGGTAAGGCCTTCATTCATCCCGGGGTCTTGTTCATCGATGACTCTCATCTCTTGGATCTGGAGGCTTTCAGTTTCTTAGGCAGAGCCATAGAAAGTGAATTGGTTCCCATAATTATTCTAGCCACCAATCGAGGCGTCACCACCATCCGAGGCACCGACGTGAAGAGTCCCATGGGCTTCCCCCTAGACTTGATCGATCGCTCCGTAATCATAGCAACCCACCAGTACGATCCGGAGAGCATAGGTGAGATACTACGCATAAGGTCTGAGGAAGAAAATGTTAAACTTGAGAAGAAAGCCTTGGAAAAACTGACCGAGGTCGGAGCCAAAAGCTCACTAAGATACTCAGTTCAGATACTCAGTCTAGCCGCACAAAACTCTAGGACGATGAAGCGTAAGAAAGTGTCTGCCGCCGATGTGGAGAAGGTCGACAGACTCTTCATGGACATAGGAGAAGCCGCTGAACACCTCAGAAAGTACGAAGAAAAAATGATGCTCCACTAGTGGTCGCACGCATAACTGGGGACACACCCGAATTAGACATGCCACATAGCATGAATTTTCAACATGCATGCTGTTGACATAATCAAGAAAGAATATAAAAGAACGCATCATATGAGATGAATGCTTAGACAAGCTGTATTGGTGGTGTCTTTGTGACATATTGTACGAGATGTGGAAAAAAACTTGGTGAAGACGGAGAGTTTTGCCCAAACTGTGGAGCCGCTGTTGGGTCTAAGGTGGGCTTCCAAGGAACGATTGCTGCAAGAATCAGCCGTGACCGTTTTCTGCAGGAGCATTGGGTCAAGAGGATTGTTGCAATTGTGATTGATTCTATAATTGTTGGCATCGCAACTATGATTTTGTCCATCGCTCTTTTCTTCCCGCTCTTTCTGGTGAATCCCATATGGTTTTTCAACTGGCTGAGTTTTCCATTTGCAGTGGGATTGATCTATGTTTTTTACTTCAGCCTAACTGAGTCAAGTTATGGACGGACAATCGGAAAGGGATTACTGGGTCTCAAAGTTGTGACTGTCGATGGAGGAAGACCAAGTTTGGAAAATGCCTTTATAAGAAACATCAGCAAAATCCATTTGGTTCTCCTCATTCTGGACCTAATAGGTGGTTTCTTCACTGCAAGGGATCCTCATCAGAAATATAGTGACAGAATTGCGCACACAACGGTTGTCTAACGCAGCTCACATCCAAAACTACTTGCTTCCTCTCTTTTGACCCCCACGTAGCTGAATTCGTTCATACGCATGCATGCAGAAGCAAAATCTGAAATAGGCAACAATACTGAACAGTATCACTGATGATATCCTAGGATGAGATAAATGGAAAAACTTAGCGGATTCCTCCGTTTAATCAGGCCATTAAACTGCGTGATGATGGGTTTCGCAGTGATTGTAGGAGCTTCTCTCGTTTCTTTCCTTGACTTTTCAATCAATCTCCTCTTGGGGTTTGTAACGTCCTTCACATTGACAGGCGCTTCTATGGCGATAAACGACTATTACGATAGGGATATTGATGCAATAAACGAGCCAGACCGCCCAATTCCCAGCGGTGCTGTCAGTCCAAAAGGAGCACTAATTTTCGCCCTTGCTTTGAGCATAATAGGTTTTGTAGCAGCCATAGGAACCAACTTTCCCAGCGTCTCATGCTTTGTTATTGCAGCGATCGCGTGGATAGTATCGGTAACTTACGTTACCAAAGGGAAACGAACTGGTCTTGTCGGAAATCTTTTGGTTAGCACTTGTGTTGTGGTTCCCTTCGTTTACGGCAGTTTTGCCATACAGGAACCTCGGTTGTCTATTGTAATATTCACGACGATTGCTTTCTTCTCAAATACTGGCAGGGAGATCGTGAAGGGAATAGCGGATGTTGAGGGAGACCGGTCTCAGGATGTCGGTACGATCGCTGTGCTTCACGGTGAAAGAACCGCAGCGATCGTGTCCACTGTTTTCCTTGTTTTCGCAATAGTTCTAACCCCTTTTCCCTGGACTTTAGGGCTTGTTTCCCCTTGGTATCTTCCCTTTATCGTCATAACTGATGCTGGACTGGTCTGGTCGTGTATTTTGCTTCTCCGAGACTATTCGAGAAGAAATGCAAGAAGAGCTAAAAACCAGATTCTGCTGTGGTTTGTCATTGGCCTATTGGCTTTCATCTCAGGCGTCGTTTAGTTCACCGGATTCTGCTCCCCACTTCGATGTCGCTTTCAGGCTTCATCAAGATAACGTTGCCTTCATCGTCTTCAGCGGCGAGTACCATGCACTGAGATTCGACACCCATAAACTTTCTCCTCTCCAAGTTCAGAAGGAAGGCAAATTTCTTGCCCACCAGCTCTTCAGGTGTGTAGTACTGTAAGAGTCCTGCCACGGATTGCTTCTTCTCATCGCCAAAATCAACAATCATCCTTATGAGATTCTTTGAACCAGCTATCTGTTTTGCTTCAGCAACCTTGCCAACGCGCATATCAAGCCTTTGAAACTCCTTAAACGATATCTCCATCTTACCCACCGTTAAAGAGATACCTTTCTAATGTCCTGCAAACTGTTAAGTTTTTCTAGCTACAACAAGGATTTATCTTGATGTGAACTTGGATGAGATGTCAATGACAAGAATTCGAGAACTGACGATAGGCGACTACGATGATATGGTCAGGCTCTGGGAACGAGGCAGGATACCTTTTAAGCCGAAAGGACGGGATAGCAGAGAAGAAATAAGGCGCCAGATGAGGAAGAATGCCGAGTTATTCTTAGGGGTTTTTGATGAAAGATTGTTGGTAGGGGTTGTGGTCGGTAGTCATGATGGCAGGAAAGGGTGGATTAACCGTTTAGCTGTTAGTCGAGAGTGTAGAAGGAAAGGCATCGCACAGCTCTTGTTAGCTTGCGTGGAGAAGGCTCTCAGGAAAAGGGGTGCTAGGATATTCTGTGCTTTGGTCGAGGAGTCAAATCTAGAATCAATCAACTTGTTCAGAAAGCAAGGATACTTAATTCATAGGGATATTCTTTATCTAAGTAAGCGCGAAGGCGAAGATGTTTGATAAGAAGGCTATCTCCTTTCGAGGTACTCTCTCACTCTAATAAGGTCTTTCATGGTGTTTATGGTAAGCCACAGACCATTGTATTTGTATCCCTTCAACTTGCCTAGGTCAGCCAATCTCTGAA
Source organism: Candidatus Bathyarchaeota archaeon (assembly GCA_020348365.1). Classification (GTDB taxonomy): domain Archaea; phylum Thermoproteota; class Bathyarchaeia; order Bathyarchaeales; family Bathyarchaeaceae. Next base: position 663,313 of record CP070749.1, on the reverse strand, counting down.
ACGTCTGAAGTTCCATGTCCCCCCTCTCTGGAAAAAATTCTCTCACAACATCAGTCTTCAAAACATAATGCCCAGCATTCACATAGAATTTCAAGGGAGGCTTCTGTTCAAATCTCAGAACCTGAGAACCCTTTGTTAAGATCTTCCCAAAAGGTAGCACAGGCTTAGCCATCAAGATTGCTCCACCCTTATCTGCGTATTCGTAAAGCTCCTTTGGATCATAGAAGACGATGTCGTCAATGTTCATCACATAGACCTTTTTACTCTCACAAAGCTTCACAGCCTTCTTGGTCGCCCCGCCTGTTCCAAGCTTCTCTTCTTCGATGGATAACTTGACGATTCCTTCTAAGATGTGAGGACGCAGCTCTTCAGCTATCTCCTTGGATGCAGCTAAGATTATCGAATCAAACCCGTGGTTAGCCAGCCAGTTAGTCTGTCTGTCCAGCAGAGTTGTGTCGTCGATTTTCAAGAGGGGCTTGGGAACCCAAGTTTCCGGCTTGAGCCTCCACCCTTCTCCTCCGCAGAGAATTATGGCCTCATACAATTTCAATCCCTCGAATCGCCTTTTGAGATTGCCTGATCACTGACTCCTTAGGGAAGTTCAGAGAATCACATCTTCCTTAGGTATTTATTAAAGTTATTATTCTTTCTGAAGGGAGCTGACTGAATGAAGAGAAATCTCAAGGCGGTTCTAGCAGATAGGCTTAGACTAGAGGAGCTTGAGCTTCTGTATAGGTCCTACGACGTGATCGGTGACATAGCAATTATCCGAATTCCAGATGCCCTCAAGCACAGGAGCAAGGCTATCGCAGAAGCCATAATGCAGATTCAGAAACATGTGAAAACCGTATTACGTCAAGTTAGCCCAGTTTCTGGAGATCTTCGATTGCGCAGAGTCGAATGGGTTGTTGGCGAGAAGAAGGTCGAATCTCTTCATAAGGAGCACGGTTGCCTTTTCAAGATTGCCCATGAAAGATGTTACTTTTCGCCAAGGCTCTCCCATGAGAGGATGCGAATCAGTCAGCAAGTTCAGTCAGGTGAAGTGATTGTAAACATGTTTTCAGGAGTGGGGTGTTATTCTATAATGATCGCGAAGCACTCAGCAGTTGAGAAAGTCTATTCTATTGACATCAATCCAGTTGCTGTTAGGTACATGCAAGAAAACGTCAAGCTCAACAAGGTTGGGGGAAGAGTTATTCCGATCGAGGGAGATGCAAAGAACATAATACAGGAGAGCCTACAAAATGTTGCAGACCGAGTTCTCATGCCCCTGCCAGAAAGGGCTTACGAGTATCTTGGCTACGCGGTACAAGCATTGAAGCAGAAGGGGGGATGGATTCACTACTACGATTTTGAACACGCCAGAAAGGACGAATCTTCTGTTGAAAAAGTCAAGGTGAAAGTGGTTGAAAGACTGCAGAATCTTGGAGTGGATTCTGAAATACCCTTTGGGCGGATCGTGAGGACCACAGGACCCAACTGGTACCAAGTAGCTTTGGACGTTCATTTGACAAATCTTTTATAGCTTCTGATCCAACACTAAGGGTTATTTGGAGGGACAAGTTATCAAGAGGAAACTGATGGATATCCTGGCTTGTCCAATTGACAAGTATTATCCTCTCGAGTTGCATGTCTTTCAGGAGAAGGATGAGATCGTGGAGGGTATGATTATTTGTCCGAAGTGTCTGCGCTGGTACCCCATCCACGACGAAATCCCAGAGATGCTGCCTGACGAACTGCGAGAAGAGAAGGAGGAACTACTCTTCTTGCGGAAGTGGAAGAATAAGATTCCCAAGACGATACTCTCGGAGGGAAAGCCCTTCTCCCTTAAGGAAGAAAGAAAAGCTAGCTCAATGAACTGCTAGTTAAGATGCCTCTTCCAACGCCGCAATAGGTAAAACCTTCCTTTTCCGCCCTTTCAGGATCGATGACTCTCCCCATATCAACTATCGCAGCTGGCTTTTTCATCAAGAGTTTAATCTTTCTGAAATTCAGCCGACTGAACCGGTCATGCCCTACAGCGATGACTAGACAATCTGCCTTTTCAACGACCTTTGTCAACGTCATTTCAGTTCGATATCCCATTTCCACCAGCTCTTTGTGAGAAAACAGAGAGTCGTATACCCACACATGTCCACCCCTTCTCTTTAGGGCGTCCACAAGTTTCTTCACCAAAGAGCCTTCGGTCTCCCTCGAGTTTGGGTGAGAAGAAACGCCGAAGACCAATATCTTGGCCCGTCTCAGGTTTTTTCCACAGGCCCTCAATGCATCATTTACGAGATGTACAGTGTGACCCACCATGCCTTCATTTATTCTTCCGGCGAGTGTCAACATGCGAAGCCTTGTGTTGAGTGCCTCTGCTTCATCATTAAGAAGATGCAGGCCCGCCATTACGTAGCCTCCGACGAGTTGAGGTGGCGAGAGATTGGAGTGAGGATTTGCGCTCGCTGCCTTCTGGGCTTCGATGAAGTCTATTCCCGCTTCTTCACAGAAACCTGCTAACTCGTTTGCCAAAGCGATGTTAACAGCGCCATATATCCTTTCCAAGAGCTCGGCGGTTTCGGCCGTCTTTACATCCCTTACCTCAACTATTTTTCCCTTCGTCACCGTGTCCAAGACGACATGGGCAGATATCAGGCTTCGTTCGTTGATAGCACCGATCCGTCTTCTGTGTTTGTATACGTCTTGTAGAACTCGCGCCGATATAGTGGACGTTGGGCTATAAGCCAAGCCGAAGTCCCTTCCAGCCTTAAGACCGGACGCTTTCTCAAGAGTCTCTTTCACGAGACTTTCGGTTACGCCCGGACGCATTGTACTTGTGCAGATTACTATACACCCAGGATGCATTGTGAGACCAGCTTTCCTGCAAGCCTTCATCATATATGAATAGTCCGGCTTTCCGTTCTTGTCGACAGTTGCTGGAACACAGAGAAGCAAGATTTGGCTTGATGAAGCGGCTTTCCTTATGTCGTATTCCACAGTAAGGCGACCATTCTTCATATGCTTGCCCAGAAGCTTACTGAGTTTTGGCTCAGCGAAGACTATTTTGCCCGCTTCTATAGGGTTGACAAGGTTGTGATCAACATCAACATATATTACTCTGAATCCTGCTTCAGCAAAAAGGCAGGCTTGCGTCAAGCCTGCTCGTTTGCATCCTAGGACGCACGCAGTATATCTTCCACGTTTGTCACGAGTATCGATGTCCCTTCTTTCGAGCATCATCGCCTTGGGCATTCCTGCTACACCATCCTCATCTTCGCGTTTTGTACCACATACTTTGGGGTTTCTATAATAATCTGAGTAATAGTTCCCAAACATGGAAAGAATGATTCGAATACGTATGTCCCACTATGACTGAATAGTCTCTTGCCAGCTTTTATTCAATTGTTTGTAAGTTCATCAACTAGTTGGTCCGCTTTTGCTTTGTACTCGGTCAGAAGTTGAGTTGTTCTCTTTCTGGTCTTTCCTTCTGCATAAAAGCGGTAGATGGGTTCGGTTCCGCTGGGTCTTATGAGAATGGAGCTCTTGTCTGGAAAGCCTATTTTTACACCATCGGTCGTGTCTACACTCATGCCTCTAATCTGTTGGGTCAGTTCCTCCAGTATGGGCTTTTTGAGTTCATTTGGGCAAGTGATTTTGTCCTTTTTTATGTGGTAGCGAGGGAGTTCCGCCAGCAGTTTTGAGAGTTTCTTCCCGGTTTTTGCCATGATATCGAGAATCAGCGCTGTCGTCATCGCTCCGTCTCGGACTGGTTGATGAGGTGCGTAGAAGACGCCCCCGTTCTCTTCGCCTCCGAGTTTGGCTTTTACTTTCTTCATGGTGTGAGCTACGATGATGCTGCCGACCTTAGTCCAAACAACATCGCCTCCATACTCATCTGCTACATCCTTGATGAGAATCGAGGAGCTTACAGGCGTGACTATCTTCTCTCCTGGGTTGTCCTGTAGGAAGCTTCTCTCGATGAGCCCAAAGGTTCGATCCCCCCAGTAAACCTCCCCCCTCTCGTCGACGAAAATCGACCGATCTGCATCCCCATCATAAGCCACACCCAAGTCTGCATCCGCAACGCTGACTATAGATGAAAGTTCACCAAGACTCTCCGGTCTGGGCTCTGGTGTTCGACCTGGGAAAGTTCCGTCGATGTTCGCGTTCATCGTCGTAACTTTGCACCCTATTTCGCGGAGCAGATATGGCGCAACCAAGCCGCCGACAGCGTTCCCGCTGTCAACGATAACATGAAAACGCTTTTTCTGAATAGCTGTTACATCGATATGCTTCTTTATGCCGTCTCTATAGACATCAAGAATCCTAGGCAATTGCCGCGCTTCTCCGACCGCGTTCCACTTTGCCTTCCGAATTCGATCATCAGAAAAGATATCTTCTACTTCAATCTCCCGCTGTCGGGATAACTCAATACCGTCGTCTGCGATGACTTTGATCCCGTTGTATTCTGGCGGATTGTGAGAGGCAGTGACCATTACTGCCCCGTCCATCTTATGATATCTAACAGCGTATTGAATCGCTGGCGTTGGAGTCATTCCCACGTTGTATACCGTGCATCCGGTTGATGTTAACCCCGCAATGACCGCTTTGGCAAGCATGGGGCTGCTGATTCTGCCATCATATCCAACTAGCATATGGCCTTCTTCGAGAAATGTCCCGATGGCCCCACCGATTTTCATTGCAAATTCCGGGGTCAGCTTAACATTTGCCAAACCGCGGATTCCATTTGTTCCGAAGAGTCTTCGCCTGTTTCGGGTAGTTCTGCCGTTTCTGATTCTGGCGAATCTTTCCTCTGCGCCTTTCGGTAACATCTTCAAAGCCTGACTCAATCAGTCCTTTGTCCTCCTTTAAAATTCTTAGCTATCTTATGTGGGTGTCTTCCAGATTTTGAAATCGGTCAAGGGCGATTACATTGCGTATTGACGTCTTGGCCTCGAATGTTTCTAGACTACACCAACCTATAAATTTCTAGACAGGGCAAGTAGGAGGAGGAATTGAACGTCAAAAGGTGGGAAGTTGTCTCTAACGCTGCTAGTCGACTACGCACCATACATCTTAATCCTAGGAGGCATATCAGCAGCCTCATGGTTGATTAAAGACAAAGAAAAACCCATGTCATACCTTGGCTTCTTCATCGGAATCCTGCTCCTCACAGCAGCCGCGGTTGTTTGGTCAGAGCATGCCTTGGACACAGGCACCATATACCTGCTGATTGCCACGGGGCTAGCGCTCTTCTTGAAGCCGATCAGGGACTTTCCTTGGGCGGCATTATTTGGACTGGCGGCAGGGTGCGCATGTGCAGCCTACATCATTTGGTTCGCTTTCATACCTGAAACAGTCTTCGGCATTCCGGTAAAATGGATATATATCGCAGCCTTCTTGATCCCCGCCTTGATAGTCTATATAATATTCAAATTTGTAGAAGACTTGCTCAGGCTAATCGGGATTATTCTCGCGTTTAGACCAGTTACGCTTATACTCGCCGCACTATGCCTTACCCAAGGGATTCTGCTGCTTCTAGACACAAGCCTCTTCACACTACTGACCTAATACGCTACACTGTAGGCTTGCTCTGTTCTAGAAACTGGACTTATAAGCCTCACATTCAAGAGACCTAATACAGAAGTGTATTCTCCCTTGAGCGAAGAAGAGCCTGGTCTTGAATATGCGCTTCGTGGGAAAGCTTGGAAAGTCTATTGGCTTCTCTTGAAGAGAAATTGTCCTATGAGCGTTCGCGAGGTTCAGAGGGCTCTACATTTCAGCAGTCCGAGTGTGGCACATCATCATCTTGAACAGTTGCTTGAACTGGGTTTGGTGCGGAAGGAAGATGTGGGTGGTCACTATCGTCTGATGGGGGAGGTAAAAATCGGTGTTCTCAGACATTTCGTTAAGTTGGGAAGACTATTGTTTCCGAGATACTTCTTCTATGCTGTCTTCTCTACAACCTTTTACATAGCCTATCTTCTAGTGCTCATGCAAGGCTTTACAAGAGAAAACTTGTTTATTCTTGCATTTGGGGCGATAGTTTCTGCTGTGTTCTGGTATGAAGCCTTCCGTTTTTGGCGTCTGAAACCTATCTAGCACTCCGTTCTAATTTCTGGACAAAGTGTACCAAAAACTAGGATAAAATATGACCTGTTCATATTATTATGCTTGGTGTTAGCCTTTGCAGAGAGAAATTAAGCGGAAGACGGTTAAGTATGGAATTGCAGCAGCAGTCTTAGCTGTTCTATTGACAACTGTTATTTTCGAGTTCGGGATCCAACCATATTTTCCCGCGGGTCCTCTAAGGCTAGAGACTTTTTCAAGCCATGAGGAACTCGAGAGCTTTCTGAGGACAAACATGGAGCAAGCGGAGAACTTCGGGGTGCAATACTCTTCTTTCTTGCTGCGAGGTGGCGAGATGGCAACACTAGATGCTAGGACCGCGCCGGCTCATTCAACGACTAATATTCAAGTTGCGGGGGTAGATGAAGCTGACGTAGTGAAAACAGATGGAGAATACCTGTACGTTGTTTCAGGCAGCAGCGTCCACATATTGAAAGGCTACCCGCCTCAAGAAGCAGAAGAGCTCTCGAAGATTACTCTAAACGAAACATACAACATACAAATCTATCAGAATGGAGATAGACTAGCCATTCTTGGAGGGCATTTCGCTCCTATACGCATAGCTTACATGTATGCAGGAGAGGCATCCCTTAGAATCTATGATATTTCGGACAGAACAAGCCCTATTTTGGCAAGAACATTAAGCTTGAACGGCACTCTCTCAGGCTCAAGAAAGATTGGGGACTACATTTACGCGGTGGTGAATCAACTGGTAATAGAGCCGGACCACAACAAGACCATCTTTGAGGTTGCCCTACCCAGAATCTACACGGACAATGCTACCAGAGAGATTCAAGCGACTGAAATACGATACGTCAACGTTACAGATGCACTTTACTACTTCACAACGGTCATCGCCATCAACATCATGGACGATGCACAAGAGCCAACGTGTGAAACGATCTTGACAGGCTCGACCGCATGTATATACGTTTCGCAGGACAACATCTACTTGACAGTTCCAAACACAAATGCGTGGATTCTATTCGCGGAAGTACGTGGAATACATGACGAAACACTGATTTACCGCATTAGACTGGACGAAGATGACGTAGTTTGCGAGGCCGAAGGCGCAGTTTCTGGCTACGTGCTAAACCAGTTCAGCATGGACGAGCATAATGGCTTCTTCAGAATAGCAACAACAGAATGGACCGATGACGGCTCCAACAACAACCTGTACGTATTGAACATGAGCCTGAACATTGTTGGAGAACTCCTAGGTCTAGCTCCAGGCGAACGCATATATTCAGCGAGATTCATGGACGACAGATGCTATCTAGTGACATTCTTCCAGGTGGACCCATTCTTCGTGATAGACCTTGCCGAGCCAACTGAACCTGAAGTCTTGGGATACTTGAAAATTCCTGGGTTCTCAGGTTATCTTCATCCTTACGACGAAGACCATATAATAGGGGTAGGCAAACAAAACAGCAATCTAAAACTCTCACTTTTTGACGTGGCAAATGTATCCAAACCGACAGAAGCAGCTCCCCCATTCATTGCATCTGAATGGTGGTCAGACTCTACAGTTCTAACGGATCATAAAGCGTTTCTATTCGCAAGATCAAGACAGCTACTCGCCCTCCCAGTCTCGATAAATTATGTTGAAATAAAGGACAGTGAGACCCACACCAATCGTTACTGGCAGGGAGCATATGTTTTCAACATATCTCTAGAAGAAGGCTTCGTGCTGAGAGGCAACATAACCCACCAAGACAACAATATGAACTATTTTGAATACGGCTACCAAGTGCAAAGAATACTCTACATAGAAGATGTGCTATACACTGTATCAGAAGCAAAAGTGAAAATGAACGACATGGAAACATTTCAGCTCTTGAACGAAGTTAAACTCTAGCACATAAATGCATAGCATACACAGGAATACCAAGAAGGGCTTGGCTAATGAGCCACCTTCTACTTCCCGTGTTGGGGAAGCACTCCATAAATCCCCCTCTCTTCTTGCGTTTTCAGCGACGAAGCGTGCCTAGATCACCTTCCCTTTATGCACATATTGATTTTGGATACTGATTTCGTTTTCATAACCTATATTCGCCAGTACGGCACAGTCACGAAAATGAGTGATGGAGGTTATCTTATGGGCCCCAAGAGATCAGAACTGGTTGCGCCCTTCCACTTCTGCCTTAATATTGGCGATTACACAGGCATAAGCGCCGCTTCCTTTGAAGATTTTGTGAAGAGTATCAAACAGGTGAAGGCGACATCATTGAGTTTTCATATTCAGCGGGGAGACTTTCAGAAATGGGTCTTGGAAATGTTCAAAGATGAAAAACTAGCGAAAAAACTAGAGAACGTGAAAGATCAGAAACTTCGGGGACAAGCCCTGCGGAATCGCCTGCACCGCATAGTATCTGAACGACTTAAGGAATCTACCAAGTAATACTTCACTGAATGAAGCGCTTTCTAGTATGACATGGACGTGTGCGCGCATTGAATCGCGCGCATCCACTACACATCCTTGACCTTGCGCACAACCCGTACGCCTTCAATTCTCGTCAATGGATACTGCCCTCCTTCATCCTTCTCATAACCCTTCACCATGTCCCAAACTGTCAACAAAGCCACGCAAACCCCAACCAAAGCCTCCATCTCAACACCAGTCTTCTCAACAGCACTCACAGCTACTTCAGCCCTCACCCTCAGCTCATCAACAATCTCTAGCCTCACATCAACACCCGCCAGCCTCAATTGATGGCACAATGGGACAACCTCACTAGTCCTCTTGGCAGCTAACACCCCACCCACACGCGCAACACCAAAAACATCCCCCTTCTCAACACCACCTTCCCTAATACGCTTCACACTCTCAGCTCTCAACTTGATGAACCCCTCAGCCACAGCCTCCCTGAAAACACTATGCTTCCCCCCAACATCAACCATCGACACCCAAACCACCAAGCCCAACTACTCACAAATCAAAACTTATCCTTTTCCTCCCAAACCTCAACAAGCCGCCTAATTAATACTGTCCTCGCATCCCCCTCGTTAAACCTAAAGATGCGAATCCTGCCAAAGCTCTTATGCCTGACCAGACCCGCCTCCTCCAAAACCCGCAGGTGCTCATTCGCGGTGCCATAGTTCAGCCCAGCCCGCCTAGCCAAGGCTGATATGTTGAGCTCACCAATCTCCGCCAAAATCCGCAGGATTCTCACCCGTCCCCTCGAAGAGAAAACATCCTCAATCTTCACACAGACTCGCCTCCAACACTTCCCCCAGATCAGAAGACGGAATCCTCGGCAACCCAATCAACGTCGTCTTTCCCCGCCTTCCAGCGTCCGAGAGCCGCGTCTCGATTATGCCCAAAGCTGAAAAATCCTTCACATATTTCCAAAGCTGAGTGTGTCCACGCGGATTCTCCCCATACTCTTCACACACAACCGCATACGCATCCACGGCCTCCCCCATGGATGCATAGGCAGACGTCGTCCGCTGAAAATGCCTCGCAACACCAAGAAGAAACAACTTCTGGTGAGGACCGAAGGAGCTTATGATATCCTTTCGTATCGCCGGATAAATGCTTACGGCAGCCTTTCTGATGCATTCCGATGTAACCTGCTTCAAACCTGTTGAGTCTGCGTATTTTCCTGCCCTCCACAGCAGCTCGATCGCGTAGCGGGCATCCCCTTCTCTAGCCGCCAGCCGTGATATGTGATCCAGGCTCTGCTCTGGAATTGCTCCTTCCATGAAGGCGAGAGGCACTCGACCTCTTAGAATATCTCTGAGTTGGGGTTCGGTGTATTCCACTAGGTGTATTATGTTCCGTTGGAGAGTGCTCCTCGTGCTTGGGTCTAGCCCTTCAAGTTGCTCTGGCTGACGGAGGACGCAGATGAGGGTAAGCCTTTTGGGGGCTCTTGGACGGTCTTCTTGAATGCGGGTCAGATTATACAGTGGGTCTGATCCCTCCTTGCGGATTAGCGCTTCTAATTCGTCCAGTGTCAGAATTAGGTACGCATCTCGTTCATCCAAGATTTGCATAAGTGTCTGAAGCAGTTCTTCCGCTGAGTATCCACGCTTTGGGAATGTTGGAATGAATCTTTGGATGATTTGTTGGAGAATCAAGAAGAGAGACCCCCTGCATTGGCGGCAATTCGCATGGATGTATTCCAAGTTTATATTTCTGTCCTGAGCTTTTCGGGTT
>CP070749.1:631476-652943 GCA_020348365.1 Candidatus Bathyarchaeota archaeon | reverse complement strand
GGAACCATCTGGCCTTGGCTCATAGGACCTTTCACGACAGCCTTTCTAAAAGCAAAGAATTACGAGGAGCATTGGGGCAGATTTGCCTTCAAAACTTTCATGCAGCCCCTATTTCAACATGAACTTCACCACGCTGGGCTCGGAACGATAAGTGAGATATTTGACGGTGATCCGCCGCACCTGTCTCGTGGATGCGTAGCGCAGGCATGGAGTGTGGCGGAGCCTCTAAGGGCTTTTGTTGAGGATGTTTTGTTGAAGAGACCTCCCTATGAGAGGCAGATCCTTGCTGGCGTCGGGAAGTAGATGTTTCTCCTAGCCTCTGTGCGCGCGCGGTTTTGGAGGGAATCGTCCGGCGGATCCTCTTCTTCTGTTGTATTGCATCCATCCACCTCCATAATCTGGTACTTAATGTTCGCTTATATCACGTTCAACTTTCCGTATCTTCCAACGTTCAGCTGAATCTCGCCTCTGAAAGAGGTTACATATCCGTTTTCGATTTTGATTGTGTCATTGACATTGACTCTGTCGATTTGCTCGTTCCATAACGTCAACTTTATCGTGCCGGTTTCATCGCTGATGACGGTATCAGAAATGTTGTATGTGGCATCCCCTGATCTTGAATGGACCTCGCGTGGATCCGATTTTTCAATCACCTTTGCCACGATATCTACGCGCCTAATTCCATCCTTCAATTCCTCAATTTTCATCTCAGTTCACCTATTGCTCATTTTCTCACGTATGCATGCCTGCTTTTCTGCAGTTTTCCTAAGCATATACCTTTTTGTCGCGTTCGCGGAACTGATTACTAAACAGAACAGGTTGAGTTCGCTTAGTGGACCAGTGAAGATGAAGGGTTATTGATAATGAATATAAGCTTTGCTAAATCCGATAATTGTAAGATATAAACACCAGATTCTGAACCTGCGCATGTCCTACAACATTACCCTCTTCTCTAATATCGAAAGAACCCAGACGCCTACACGCAAAGGCTCATCTTTCAAACCTGCTAAGCATTAACAGCGTGCACGCTTTTCTGTCTCTCTCTTCTCCAGATTCTCTCCTTTTTCTCTCTCTAAGTCCTCTCTTTCAGATTTCTTCTCGGTCTTTTTGAAGCCCCTCCAGAAGCTAGAGGGGGAGCTTCGATAAAAAATGGTGACTAACGCATTCTCCCCAAATCACTGAGAGAATCGGAATTCAGAGAGAATTTAGACAGAATTCAGAGGGAAAAAGGAGACTTTTTCAGAGAGAATCTGGAGGGCGCCTACAGTTTGTATAATCAGAAACCATGCATGCAAAGCTGTTTCCGACGACTTCTCCAACGATTTAACATCATTCAGGGTTTTGCATTTCTATTTGCATTCTTGCGTCTGAGGCTCAAATCCCCGCAACCCCACCATATGCACTTAGCTGAATTTTGTGGCCATACAAAGCAACGCGTGCGTAATAACATTATGTATGCATTTACCGAATATGATGAGATGGGGAAAACCAACTCTTTTTTTAGTAGCTACTCTTAAATGGATGACATCCTTTGCGAATCAAGAACAGTGAACAAGACATTGGCGATCATCAATACAAGCGGTCTGATATACACGTACCCCGGTGGGAGAGAGCCTTCTCTCGTTGATGTCTCTTTGACCATTGAAAAGGGAGACTATGTAATTCTCACTGGTCCAAGTGGCTGTGGAAAAACAACCCTCTGCCGTTGTCTTAACGGACTCATCCCACACTTCTACAGCGGAAAACTGGAGGGAGAGATCAAAGTAGCTAGCCTTACGGTGTCAGAGCACTCAATCTACGAGCTTGCAAAACATGTCGGCCTTGTGTTTCAGAATCCCGAAAATCAGCTATTCGCACTATCTGTAGAAAAGGATGTCGCCTTCGGACTTGAAAACCTTGGGGTGCCTAGAGAGGATATGAGGGCACGAGTCGACTGGGCCCTCCAAATGACCGGCATATATGATCTTCGTGAGAGAGCTCCCCACGAGCTGTCAGGCGGCCAGCAACAACGAGTCGCCATAGCATGCGTGCTCGCCATGAAGCCTGATATCATGGTGCTCGACGAACCAACATCCTTCCTCGATCCCTTAGGCGCCCAAAAAATCTTTGAAGTGATTGGTGATCTGAACAAGAAGCTGGGCATCACGGTCATCCTTGTGGAACATAGATTGGACTTAGCCTCAAAATATGCTAATCACGTTATTGTTATGGACGAAGGTAAGGTTGTGTTGGATGGAAAGCCCCTAGATGTCTTCGATTCTGAAAGTGCCCGCTTGATCGGTGTTGGCATCCCAAAAGCAACACGACTCTATCAGGCGCTCCGACAAAGCGGAGTGTATCTTAACAGAGTTCCAGTTAACTCGCAAGAGGCTACTCTGCTTCTGCAGGAGGTTTTGACTCGTGATCGAGGTTAAGGACGTCTACTTCACATATCCAAACAATGTGGAAGCTTTGAAAGGCGTCTCTCTCAACATTCGAAAAGGAGATTTCGTCGCAATTATGGGTCAGAACGGCGCAGGGAAGACGACGCTTGTTAAACACTTCAATGGATTGTTGAAGCCGACGAAAGGAACAGTCACCGTTAATGGGGTTGACACACGAGAAGAAAGTGTAGCCAAACTCTCTCGAGGAATTGGATTTGTCTTTCAGAACCCTGACAATCAACTCTTCTGTGAAACAGTTGAGGAGGAGGTTGCCTTTGCCCTTCGAAATTTCGGGTTTGAGGACAAGATTATTCAAAAGCGAGTGGAGTGGGCCATTAATCTTCTCGGATTAGCAAAGCATCGCCAGTCTTCTCCATTTATGTTAAGCGGTGGAGAGAGGAAACGTGTTGCCCTAGCTTCAGTTCTTGCTTGGAATCCTGATGTGGTCATTCTTGATGAGCCCACAATCGGGCAGGATTACCAACAGAAGGAGAAATTACGACAGTTCATCGTCCAATTGAATGCTCAAGGAAAGACCGTGGTAGTAGTTACGCATGATGTTGAGTTTGTCGCTGAGTGTAATCCTCGAGTTGTGTTGATGGCTCAGGGGGAAATTGTGGTCGACGGAGATGCGAAGCACGTTCTTACAAATGCCAAACTGGTCACAGAAGCATCTATAGTACCTCCCCAGATATCTCAGATCTTCATGGGGCTCACCGATCTCGGGTTACCCTTTGATATAATTGACGTTTATGAGGCGCGGGATATTCTACTTGATTTCTTGGGGGGTGACCTGTGAGCGTCTTCGAGGGCTTCAGGTTCAGGAGAGTCCTTTCGCCTATCCATCAGCTCGATCCAAGGGTTAAATTCCTCTACGTCTGCGCCGTCTTTGGGATAGCAGTCATGTTTAACCAACTGCTGCCTCTCATACTGTTATTCCTCATTCAGTTGCCATTCGTTCTCGCAGCTGGGGTTCAGAAGGAATGGATCAGATCAATGAAGGGCGCTTCCTTCTTGGCGTTGATGATCTTTCTTTTCAACTTCCTTTTCACGTACTTCTACAGAGAATACCCAATATTCCCTCCATCATCATCATTGTTGGAGTATTCACTCGCAATGACGCTTCGTTTCATCGTGCTGGTTGAGTCCTTCTCCATCTTCTTCCTAACAACATCTCCTGACCGTTTGGGACTGGCTTTAGAGCAGAGCCATGTGCCATACGAATTTTGCTTCGCCTTCACAACCGCGGTTCGCTTCGTCCCAGTCTTGGCTGAGGAGGCGCAGACCATCATGGACGCTCAGAAAGCTAGGGGGCTAGAGCTTGAACGTGGAAACTTCATAAAAAGGATCAGAAATTACATTCCCATTCTCATTCCACTTATAGTGAGCGCCATCCGTAGAAGCTTAGAACTCGCCGAGGCTATGGAATCGCGAGCTTGGGGTGCAACAAACAAGCGCACCAACCTTTATGTACTCAAAATAGAGCGCGGAGACTACATCTTAGCTGTGATTTCTGTTGGCATGCTAATTCTCGCCGTTTATATATGGCTTTTTATGCGGGAGCAGATTCCATCCTTGATACCATTGATAACTGCCCAAAATGTATAAACTCACATGAACATAGTTAACAGGGGAGATTCAAAATGCGTTCAGTACACCGTAAGACCATCTATTTCCAAGCGCTTGGAGAACAGAATACAGAGTCCGTGTTTGAATTGGTGAAGGATTATGCTCGTGATGAAGAAATAAGACACATCGTAGTCGCCTCCACCACGGGTGAAACTGGGGTCAAGGCTTCTAAGATCTTCAAGAACGTCAACGTAGTTGTGGTTTCTCATCATGTGGGTTTTCGAGAACCAGGAGTATGGGAACTGAAAGAAGAGAACCGCAGGAAGATCTTGGAGAATGGCGCCAAGATCTTGACTGCAACCCACGCCCTCAGCGGAGTGGAGAGGGCCGTCCGAAGAAAACACGGAACAATCATGCCTGTCGAACTCATCGCCCACACGCTTAGGTTATTTGGTGAAGGAACCAAAGTCTGCGTCGAAATCAGCATTATGGCGGCTGACGCCGGCTTAATCCCGGTAGACAAAGAGGTCATTGCTGTAGGAGGAACAGGTAGAGGAGCAGATACCGCCCTCCTCATAAAGCCAGCAACAGCATCCGATTTTTTCGATCTTGAAATCAGAGAAATAATAGCCAAACCAAGAAACATCAGTGAAGAATAAGTCCACAGTGTCAATCAGAGGGTTTCCAGTTTGTACAATACCTCCAACCCCTTCAATGTTTCGTGGACAGCGGTGCCAATCTGCAGTACGTTTTCCAAATCTACCTTTCTGCCCCAGTCATAAACATGGTCATATCGTCCCTTTATGGGCTCAAAACCCATGTTTCGAAGTTTCTCGGCTACCACTACGGGTCCTGCTCCTTCGCTGCTGAACCAGATTTTCAAGTAGGTTTTCACATTTTCCACCTTCCTCATATTTCACGATTCTTAACACAGACAACTAGCCAATTATTAATTGTTTCTGGAAGAACGCATGTGTGCATGGTCGCTTTGAAGCGATTTTCGATGAAGTCGGATTGACGCTAGGCTATTCATCGAAGTTACACAGATTTTTGATTCAGAAAACCTTTTAAGACGCTTGATATGTGTTCATGAAGAACCTAGTTTAGAAAGTATCTAAGAAACAACAACGGAGAGCAAGCGACTGATGTCTCCACGTTTCAGACAGACAAAAGACATACTCAAGCTGATGTCCAAGAAAGAGGATATCCGCGACATTGGCATAATCGCCCACATAGATCATGGCAAGACGACTATGACGGATTCTCTGCTAGCCGAAGCTGGACTTCTGTCCCCGAAGATAGCTGGTGAGGCTAGAGCCCTCGATTATCTTGAGGAGGAACAGAAGCGCGGCATCACGATAAAAACTGCCAACATCTCTCTCATGCACGAAGTCGAAGGCAAACAGTATGTTGTCAACCTCATTGATACACCCGGCCATGTGGACTTCACTGGCAAAGTGACTCGAGCTCTGAGAGCCATCGACGGCGCAGTCGTGGTTGTAGACGCGGTCGAAGAGGTTATGGTTCAAACCGAGACGGTGACGAGGCAGGCACTGGAGGAGAGGGTCAAGCCTGTTCTGTTCATCAACAAGGTTGACCGGTTGATCAGAGAACTGAAACTCAACCCAGCTGAGGTTCAGGCCAAGCTATACAGAATAATCCGTGATTTCAACAACTTAATCGACATTTATGGCGAACAAGAATACAAGAAGGAGTGGAAGGTAGACGCTGCCAAAGGAACAGTCGCATTCGGCTCTGCACTTCACAAGTGGGGCTTCACCGTAGACATTGCCCATGATAAGGGAATGATGTTCAGCGACATTGTGGACACCTATAAAAAAGAGCGATGGCAGGAGCTTGAAAAGACGCTCCCATTGCACAACGCCATACTGGGCATGTCCGTCAGAAACCTGCCAAATCCTGTCGAGGCCCAGAAATACAGAGTTCCAAAAGTCTGGAGAGGTGATGTGGAGTCTGAGATAGGGCAAGCAATGTTAAAATGCGATGACAACGGACCGACCGTTATATGCTTAACATCAGCACAGATGGACCCACACGCAGGATTAGTCGCCACAGGAAGAATGTTTTCAGGGTCAATAGAAGAAGGTGATCAGATTTACCTTGTCGGTGCAAGGAAAGATTACAGGGTTCAGCAGGTCTCCATGTACATGGCTGCGTTTAGAGAGCCCGTGGAGCGCATCGTCGCAGGAAATATAGCTGCATTGCTCGGGCTTGATCTTGCAAGAGCAGGTGAAACACTCGTCGACGTAACGCATAAGGGTGTGATGATTCCGTTTGAACGTATAAAGTACGTCTCTGAACCCGTCGTGACTATAGCCATAGAGCCAAAACATCCGAAGGAGCTGCCCCGTCTCGTTGATCTCATGCACCGTCTCTCGATTGAGGATCCCAACCTTGTGACCACGATAAATAAGGAGACCGGCGAGTATCTGCTTAGTGGGATGGGAGAGCTTCATCTGGAGATTGCTGTCAAGTTCCTCGGCCAGTATGGGGGAGGACTGGAAATTCTCACGTCTCGTCCGATAGTTGTATATCGGGAGAGTGTCGCTGGGCAGGGTGTTGTGGCAATGGCGAAGAGTCCGAATAAACACAGTCGTTTCTGGATTCAGGTAGAGCCGCTTGGGCAGCAGGTATTAGACATGATCAACAAGGGTGAGATAGACGAGTATATGGGTCGAAAGCAGATGGGCACAGTTCTACGTAAGGAAGCTCAATGGCCTACAGACGAAGCGAGAAATGTGTGGACAATCGAGGAACACAGAAACATCTTGGTCAATAGGACAAAAGGAATACAATACCTTCGAGAGGTAAGGGATATGGTGATGGCGGGATTCAGATGGGCTTGTCAGAATGGGCCGCTCTCTGAGGAGCCAATACGCGGTTTGAAAGTGAAGCTGATGGATGTTAAGCTACATGAAGACCCAGTGCATCGCGGTCCAGCACAGGTGATGCCCGCTACGCGAAGAGCCCTCCTAGGCTCGTTTCTCACTGCAAAACCAGTACTCTTAGAACCCGTATACAAGATTGGTGTATCCGTACCTGCGCAATGGGTAGGCGATGTTACAGGAATGATCAGCCGCAAGCGCGGAAGAATACTCTCGTCACAGCAGAAGGGACCCGTGACCATGATCACAGGATACATCCCAGTTGCTGAGACCTTTGGTCTCTCTGCTGATATTAGATCAGCGACCTCAGGCCACGCGTTCTGGCAAACTCAATTCGACCATTGGGAGAAGGTACCTGAGAGCCTTGTGTTAGAGGTTATTACAGGTATACGGGAGAGGCGTGGCTTGTCGCCTGAGATACCTACGCCAAGCAAATTCATTGATGAAGTCTGAGACAAATCAAGAGATAATCAACAATCACACTGTTTCTATGAAGACTGGCAGACTAGATGGGGTAAATAAACTCTTGCATCATGCCTTTTCTGAAGCCTTCAAGGTTGCTTTTCCTTGTCTCCTCTGGAACGCTGTTCATTATTGCTTTCTCGGTCGCCTCTTTGGTGACTAGGTTGGTTATTGTGATTACTGCGCCCAACATAACTACATTGGCGTAGATTCTTGACTTCAGCTCGGTCTCTGCGATTCTGGTTGCCGGGACTCTGAAAACTCTGGCATTAGTCTTTGGTATTGTCTTTACGCTATCCTCGTCTGTTAGGAGAGTTCCTTTCGCCTTCAGGTCTTTCAGATGCTTGTCTAACGCACTCTGACTCATCGCCACCAGAATGTCGCATTTTAGAACCTTCGGAAACCCTATCTTCTCATCTGAGATTATTACCTCGCTTCTTGCTGCGCTTCCTCTCGCCTCAGCTCCATAGCTTTGTGTCTGAACCGCGTGTTTTCCATCATAGACTGCGGCTCTTCCCAGGATCTCTCCCGCCAGAACGACGCCCTGTCCACCAAGTCCGGTTATTCTTATCTCAACTCGTCTAGGCACTGTTTCTCGCCTCCCGCATAACTTCATACACTGTATCTGTGAATGTGGGGAACTCCCGATGGATGAACTCTCCAACCACAATCTTTCGCATAAGTTTGTCTTCAGCCATTTTTTCGGCTTCTTCAATTGACACAGAGTTCTCCTTAAACCATCGGAGCATGTCGGCAGCGGTCTTCAGCCCCACTCTTCTTCCGAAGGCTGTTGGGCACTGGCTAACTGCCTCGATGAAGGCGAAGCCCTTCGTTTTGAGCGCCTTTTTCATGCCTTCCTTCAGCCGTGTATGGTGGGCTGTTGTCCAGCGGGCTGCATAGCTTGCTCCGGCTGCAACTACAAGGCGCGTTGCGTCTAGAGGATATTCAGAATTTCCGTATGGTGTAGTTGTTGTTTCTGCTCCTAGCGGTGTGGTCGGGGCGACCTGTCCGCCTGTCATTCCGTAGATCATATTGTTCACCATTATGGCTGTGATGTTGAGGTTCCTTCGTGCTGCGTGGATGAGATGGCTTAATCCTATTCCCGCCAGGTCTCCGTCTCCGCCGAAAACCACGACGTTCAGATTTGGCTGGACAAGCTTCACTCCTGTCGCGACAGGTATGCTCCTGCCATGGGTTGTGTGGATTGAGTCGGCTTTGAAGTAGGGAGATGGAATCCATGACGCGCATCCGATACCGCTGCAGAAGACAAACGTGCTTAGGTCTTTGTGGCTCAATTCGTGGACAGCTCTTAGGAAGCAGTTCATGACTGTGAGTCCTCCGCAACCTTGGCAGAATGGGAGCTTTATGTACCGCAGGTATTTTCGAGCAGAAAATTTCTCAGTCAAGATTCCTCGTCCTCCTAACGATTTCTGAGAGAAGCTCTCCTGGTGTTATCATCTCTCCGCCGCCGATCTTGTTTATGGGGAAAACAGAAACGGTGCCTTCTACCGCTCTTTTCACCTCGTAGAACAACTGCTTAAGGTTCATCTCTGCCACAAACAGCGCTTTGGTGTTCTGAGCCATTCTCTGAATAACTCGGTCAGGGAAGGGCCATATGGTTTTCAATCTGATGAATCCAGTTTTGATGTGCTCCTTCTTTGCGAGTTCGACTGTTTCATAGATTGCGCGGGAGGTGCAGCCATAAGAGATTATGCCTGCCTCGCATTCATCGATATTATAGCCTTCATACTCGATGAGTTGATCCGCGTTTCTCTCTATTTTGCCGACCAGCCTCTCCACGAGTTTGCGGTGTACGATTGGGTCTGCTGTGTAACGGTGTCCTGTTTCATTGTGGGTTGACCCCGTTACAGGGATGTTATAGCCTTCGCCAACCGCTGGCATTGGTGGTATATCTTGGGAGCCGAAGAAAGTCTTCTCTGTTCTTTTCGGTTTCTTCCGGTCTACGATTTCTATTTCTTTCAGTTGTGGTGTGGTGATTTCTTCTCTCATATGGGCGATTATCTCGTCAGCTAGCAAAACCACTGGAGTTCGGTACCTTTCGGCTAGGTTGAAGGCTCTGATTGTTAAATTGTACATTTCTTGGACGGAG
Organism: Candidatus Bathyarchaeota archaeon; assembly: GCA_020348365.1. GTDB lineage: Archaea > Thermoproteota > Bathyarchaeia > Bathyarchaeales > Bathyarchaeaceae. Next base: position 643,473 of record CP070749.1, on the reverse strand, counting down.
TTCGGTGAGAGTGCTATCATGGCGTGATCTCCGTGAGTTCCCCATCTTGTCTGCATGACATCTCCTTGGCCGCATTTTGTGGCTTGTCCCGTGCTTGGACCTGCCCTCTGGATGTTTACGATCACGCATGGTGTTTCGGTCATGAAGGCGTAGCCTATGTTCTCTTGCATAAGGCTGAAGCCTGGGCCTGAGGTGGCAGTCATGGCTTTTGCTCCTGCCCAGCTCGCGCCAATGACCGCGCCTAGGGATGCTATTTCATCTTCCATCTGGATGGCTATTCCCCCAACTTGAGGTAGTCTCTTGGCTAGGTGTTCGGCTATTTCAGTTGCTGGAGTGATGGGGTATCCTGCGAAGAATCTGCATCCGGCTGCTATGGCTCCTTCTGCGCAGCCTTCATTTCCTTGCCAAAAGTGTGTGCTTTGTGGCGCTGCCTGGGTCATGGGTGCTTCCTTCTTTGGTGTTGGTATTTTGGTTGTGGGTTTGAGATAAAGTCTGTGTTTGTATCTGTGCGCAGCTATAAGCTCTGCTTCATAAAAATGAAACAAAACAGGCTGCAAAATGGGCTTTGTACCCAGAATAGAGACTCCATTAGGCTATGGGTTTTTCAGTGCTTGCCGAGCTGCCTTCAAGGTTTTCTCTATCCTCTTCCAGTGAGAACCCCGCCAGTATATCTGTTCACAGCCTAAGCACTCCCAGAACTCATCGTAGTAAGTTGAGGTCGCCTCAGGTATCTTAACCAGAATGCTGTTTTTTGAGACTGATTTAATGGATGTGTTACATTTGGGACAACGTGAAATGGTGACATCGATCTCAAGCTTGAAGTTGAACTGTTTCGCCAAGCTGGCAAGCTTTTCAGCTTCCTTTGCGCTCTTGATTAATGTGGCATCCACTCCTTGTTTCCGAGCTAGCTGATACAGCTTCAGGTCGCGAGTTAGCAAGACACGATTCTCAGCCTTCGCGGTTTTGATCAGCTGCTCATCATTGAGGGATCTGGAATACTCGACGTCCTGTCCGAGCATGCGAAGCCATCTCGTGAGCTTTCCAAGCATGCCGTCTGCAATGAACTTCATTCATTCACCTGAGTCGCGGCTGAAGCTCCACAAGGATTGTAATGTTATTTCAGTTTCCTGTTGAAGAAGTCAAGAAGTAACTTGAACGTCCTGACGCGCATGGACATGTCAGTATAGCCCCCGTGTCCCTCATCGCCGAATTCAACATACTCGAAATCTTCACCCTCTTTTCTACCGAGTTCAATCAGTTTGTCTCTGAATTGTCGGCTCTCCTCTACTGGGCAGCGTGGGTCGTTGGTGCCGTGCACCATCAGCAGTGGACATTGAAGATTTGCGGCGAAGTTGAGAGCGCTCCTGTCTTCCCACAATTCCGCATTCTCTTCTGGATCACCCATGTTCATTCTTAGAAAATACTTGAAATGGGGTCTTGATTTTTCATAGAATGTCTTGAGACGTGATATTCCTATCCAAGCGGTTGCAGCCTTCCACAATTCCGGTTTCTTGGTCACTTGGAGGAATGTCATGTACCCGCCGTAGCTTCCGCCGAATACGCCTATCCGGTTCTCATCAACGTAAGAGAGCGTCTTAAGGTATTTTGCACCAGCTGCAGCGTCTTCAAGATCGCCTCCACCCCAATCCATGAGGTTCATATCCTGAAATTCCTTTCCATATCCAGTGCTTCCCCTGATGTTGGGCTGTAATAGTACGTATCCTTCATCAGCCAGTATCTGCCCAAACATGCTAAAATTCTGGAAGTACTGGCCTGTTGGACCGCCATGAATCATAACGAGCGCCGGCAGCCTCTCATCTTCCCCAATGTGTTTTGGCTTGTACAAGATTGCGGCTATCTCAAGGTTATCATAGGATCTATACTTGACGTATTCAGGAGAAACGAAAAGGGCTGGATCAATGTCACCATATTGTGGGTCAATCAGGTTTTCAATCCTGTTTGTTTCGAAGTTATATGCGAACAAAGAGCTCGGGCTAGTTGGGGTATTTAATGTTCCGATCAGATGATTGTCATCTAAAGCTAGTTTTGCTCCTTCCACGATGCCTGCTGGAAACTTGAGCACATCCCCGTCGCCAGTTTCGAGGTCATACAAAACAGGCGTAACGGTCGCTTCGCGGGTCCTCAGGCACACTAGTTTTCGCCCGTCCTTTGTAAGTGCTGTCGCGGTCTCTTCATACTCCTCTTCGCCTAGGAGCTTGATATTCCCTGTTTTGATGTTGTAGACGCCTGGTTGATTTATGCCATTCACATTCGTTGTAAATGCCAGCAACTTACCGTCCTCGCTCCATTCAACTACAATATCCTGCGAACCTATGTTCATACAGACGATCCTCTTTTGCACACTTCCGTCGGATTTGACCATCCAGATGTCCATGTTTTGGAGGTCCTCTGTCTCATTAACGTTATATGCGATCCAATCATCTTTGAGGTTCCATGCAACTCCTCCCCACGTAGGATTCTTATGATTCGTAAGCTGGGTTGCTTTCTTCCTTTCTATGTTCAACTTGAACAAGTTGAGCTGTCCCTTTCTCGTTGAAAGCATCAATATGTATTTCTTGTCTGGACTGGTATCTACTGGATAGTCTTGATGCTTCGGAGTATTGGTCAGTTGTTCGGTGTCTCCTGTTTGAATGTTGATTCCGATTAGGTTATGGTTTTCATCGCCCGCCTTATCTTTAGCAAAGACAAGATTCTTATCATCTCTCAACCAGACGAATCCAGCACGTATCGCTCTAGGGCACTCCCCATGGCTAACCTGTCTAACCTCATGGGTCTTAAGATCGAACACAAATAACTCTAGGATACTAGTTTTGTCCCAGTAGAACGCAACTTTGTCTCTCGAATGGCTGACTGTGGGCAGATAGATTTGAGGGAATCTCGCCAAATCCTCGATTGTGTGCTTTCTTCTACTCATTCTACTTCTCATCTCTGTAATCCAGTAATTTTGGCACTCTTTCATCGGTAGAATGCATCGATATTGGTTATGAAGATTCTGGTCTTCGAATGATCTGCCCGGTCCCAGGCTCCGCCACAATCTCTCCCTCATCCATAACCAGGTTTCCATCCACGAAGGTTTTCACCGGTTTTCCTTTGACTCTCCACCCGTCAAACGGAGAATACTTAGCCTTAGAGTGGAACCTAGAAGAATCGATTTTGTATTCTTGTTTCATATCTATTGCTACAAGATCGGCGTGGTTTCCCTCAACCAGATTCCCTCTATCCTTCAGGTTGAAAATCTTCGCAGGCCTTTCTGAAGTCGCCCTAGCTAGAATGGACAATGACAAATGACCTTCGTTTACTCGCGTGAGCAACAGCGGAAGCATGGTCTCCAGCCCTGGTATCCCCGGCTTCACATCCCAGACAGAGTCAGTCTTCTTCTCTTCAATCATATGCGGAGCATGGTCTGTAGATACCGCATCTACTCGCCCTCGCCTTAAGGCATCCCATAGAGCACGGTTATCCCTCCTCGTTCTCAATGGAGGATTGACGAGAGCCAGCGTCTTGAGCTGTTTCAGGTGCTTCGATGAGAGAAATAAGTGGTGCGGAGTGACCTCGCAAGTGATGGAAAGCCCATCTCTCTTCGCTTGCAGGACATCCCTCAATCCTGCTGCTGTGCTTAGGTGACAGAGGTGGACGTGAGCGCTAGTGCGTTGCGCAAGATGAACAGTTCGCTGTATTGCCTTTCTCTCTGCTTCATGAGAACGCGCTTCAAGATGTGCCTCCACATCCCTACGTTTCGCCTTCAATAGCTCTCTCTTGCCTTTCTCAATTGTTTCTCTGTCCTCTGCATGCACCCCTACAGGAACTTTCGTTTCACTAACCTTATCAAACGCTTGCAGCAACGCTTCATCGTCTTCGATGTTCACTCCCCCAATTTTCTGCGACAGATACAACTTGAATGCCACAGCACCATCCTCAACTATCGAATGAATCTCACTCAAGTTCTGTGGGAAGGCTGAGTAGAAGCCGACATTGACGACCGTCTGTCTCTGCGCAATCTCCATGCGCTCTTGAAGAGATTTCGAACTCATCGTCACAGGTTTGTTGTTTGGCATGTCGATAACAGTTGTCACACCACCCGCTGCGGCTGCTGCTGTCCCACTGAAAAAGCTCTCTTTGTGCGCAAGCTGTTGGTCTCTAAGATGAACATGTGAATCTATCAGACCCGGAAGCACCAAGAGTCCTTTCAGATCGAGTTTTCCCGAGGCTGTGGGAAGGTTTGTCTCCTTGGCTATCTTGAATATCCGACTTTCGTCTATAGCTATACTTGCCTCGATGATCCCTTTTCGACTGTAGATTTTGGCGTTGCTAAGAATTAGGTCTACCGGCAAGATTCTCTGATCCTCTCATTTTGAATATCCAACAGTGATTGAATTGTTAAATTTCTTTCCTATCCCTCTTTTGGGTTGAGACACAGATTCTGCAATGTTGGAGGTGATGCATGCATTTACATGATTTATATGATGAGTGTGCTTGCACACACGATCCTTGCATAGGTAACCCATTCCTCCCCTTTCAAAGGGTTCACGGTCAACAACTAGATGTTGACTGTTGTTTAATCCTGGGCATCCCCCTCTAGTTTCTAAAGGGACTTCTTCAAAGAAGCTCATGATAGACTTGAGACAGCAATCAGGCGCGAGACATGCCCAATCTACACGGAGCGGATGCATGCGTCATATTTCGAATAGGCAAAATCAACTTTTCAGATTAAGCCTCAAACTCGCCTTTGCATTCCTCGCAGAGAAAACTACCCTCGACCTCTCCAAGATCATCGGACCAGAGTCCACAGTGGTCACAATACCCCGCCTTCGGAGTGTACTCTGCAACTTCCTCGATAAGCGGTCTTCCGTCAATCTTAGCTTTTTCTTGCATTATCTCTATCAATTCAGGCGTAACCGCTAGAATGTCTTTGCTTGAGATTATCCCCACAAGATTTCCCTTATACATGACCCCAAGTCTTCTTATTTTGAGGTCTCTCATTCTCTTGGCAGCGTCATTTAATGTTTCGTCGGGATCCACTGTGCTGAGGGGAGATGTCATCACTTCCTTGGCAGACAACTTGCTCGCCCTAGCATTTTTCGCCAAAACCCGCTTAACCAGGTCTCTCTCAGTTACTATGCCTACAGGTTTTCCTTCTTTGCTGGCTACAATGATGCAGCCTAGCTCGTGCTCCTCCATTAGCTGAGCTACCTCGTTGACGGTTGCGTCCTCGTCTAATGTGAATACGGGGCTGCTCATAATGTCCTTGACTAGCATTCGTGTTCTGATTCCTATCTCAGCCACAGTTTACTCCTCCGTATGCAGAATAAATTGGAGGATTTATTAATAATTGTCGTTCCGAATCCACCTAGAATCCCTGTATCTTATGATTTTCTTTTCAAGGCGCCTCTGCCCAGAGGAATGAATCGCTGTATCCTTTCCAGAGGTATATCGAGAATCTGTTTCCGTCGCTCTTCTGAAGCCTTTTTGGCCAATGCATCTCTTATGCGTCTGGCGAGCGTGCCACTCTTTTCCCTCCCCGGAACTAGCTCGATGTAGATTTCTGTCTGCGTTGTGATGGCTTCCACGGGACCTCCGACAACTATTGGGCGAGCATCCTCTGTTTTTGTTCCGATGGCGATCCGTAGTGGTACGTTTCGAACGTAATTCTTTGGACCACTAATCGAAAATGCACCCTTTTTTAGATATTGACCTGTCGAGGGAGTTTTGTTTACTTGTTCGGGCGAAATCCAGTAGACGCTGACTGAGCTCAGTAGGTCTCTCCAGGCTTTGGAGTAGGAGGCTGCTAGCTGAGCGGATTCTTTCATCGTCTGTTCGGAAGGCTTCTTTCCTTCGGTCTTGATTAGTACGAAGGGTGCGCCGTGGATGTCTGCGTGAAAAACTATGTCGTGGGGATCCGTATGTCTCTTGATGATGATCTCGTTGGTTGTTGCGTCTCGACCAGCTATCACGAGATAGCCTTCTGAAGAGTGAAACCAGCGGAACTTCTCGTACCATGCCTTTTTTCTTTTCTTGGGCGCTCGCCTCTGTTCTTCCCTTGGTTGCTCGATTTGTTGTTCTCTTAGTTGTTTCATCTTTCTTTTTGTTTCTTCTATCGCCTTTTCTGCACCCTTAAATTTCTTCTCAGCTCTTTTCGCTCTTGTATAGTAGTGTGCCGCGTTTTCCTGTATGGAGTGGCGGAGGTTGAGCGCGAACGTGAGGTTTTCTACTACGACCTTAAGGATTAGACCGCTAGATTGTAGAGAATCGTAGTAGATAGCGGGAGTAAGTCCTGCCTCCTTCTCTTTTTCGATGTCTGAGATTATCTGCTTCCAAGGTTTTGCTTGTCTTTTCTCACTCATGATTTTTCTGAGTAGAAATTGCAGATCGTTAAGGCGTGTGTAGATTGTGTTACCGATCTTTCTGTTTCGTTCAATCTCTTCCTTCGAGTTTTTCAGGGTTTTCTCTTGGAGTTGAAGAATTCTCTTCTGCCCTTCAACGTGCCTTTCGACTTCCTTGTCGGCTTCAGCGGTTCTCTTCCCCACTGTTTTCCTTGCGTAATAATCGTCAAGTGCTTGGTTGATTGAATCATAGTTTTCACACCTGAAGGATGCATGCTTCCTCAATGGAATCGGTGTTACATCAATTGACTCACCTTTATCATCAACCACAACACACGGCTTCGCGTTTCCAGTCTTGACCGCGGAGAGAATCTCTTGAAGATTATCGAAGATACTGCTGATCTCTTGTTCCGTGAGGTCTTTACACTGTGAGTTCTTGTCTATCTCCGCACGAAGGAGGATCTCTTCGGAGTATAGACCTCCGATGCTCAGAAATCTTGCTAGACCCTTCACCGCCTCCAGTTGTCCTAGGTCTCTTATTTCATCAAGATCATTACGCGCTAGGGTCAGAGGATTCCTTCCGATTGGTGGCGCGTGTTGAAAGGTCTCGCCGCGGAGAACGTTTCTATCTCTCATTCTCCGGTATGTTAGGGCCTGCAAGATTTTGCTCTCTGGATTCACTAAGATTATGTTTCCGTTTCCAAAAAGTTCGGATGTGAGCTGGAACTCGCCTTCTCTTGTATTCACCACCACTGTTACGATTCTCTCGAATTCGTGTTGTTCGATTTTTTCGATGGTCCCATTTCTCAAGTGTTTTCTGAGAGCCATGCAAAAGGCTGGAGGTCTTTTCGGCTTTTCGTGTGTGTAGGCGGTTATATTGAGGCGTTTTCCCGCTTCTATGAGCAGGAGGATGCGTGGTTGGCTTGGCTTGCGAAGTCTCAGGAGCATGGTCTTCTGGTTGATCTGGTAAATGTTACTGATGCGAGCGCCTTGGATTCTAGGGCTGAGCTCTGAGATGGCCAAGGTAAGATCAAAACTTGTTATTTCTTCCTTCAACACGCCCCCTCCAAAAAATATTAGATTGGCGCCTTTAAGCGTATTTATTGAATGGGTCAGTGAGAAATTGATAAATGAAAGATAGTGTTTAGGGGTTTAAGGGGGCAACCTTAAAGCTTGAAACCTCTAAGTAAGGAGTCGAAGTGTTGGGAAGGTGAAGTCTTGTGAAGCCTCTGGCGATTGTTTATTGGAGTAGAGTCGGCTTGGGCGTCTTGGCAGCTCTGTTGTGTGCACCTTTGGCGCAAGACTCTTTTCCGACTGGTCTGTCGTTTGGAATTCTGTTTTACATAATTACCTATTACCTGCTGAAGCGGCTATTCGTTGCACAGGTGGAGAAGTCCTCAGAATTGTTCAAGATGGGAATAGGCGCTTACTTCCTCTCATGGATTGTCGGATGGGTACTTTTTTATACCCTCCTATTTGGCAAGGCTACATAATGGGGTTAATCGGGAAATCTTCTTCATTATAGCCTGGTTTGTACGGTAGTTTTAGGCTTAATCTCTACTCTGGACATGGCTTGCACGGGCTGATTCTCCCGAACAGTCTCCCTTTTCACTCGTTTCTTGCCATGGCTGAGTTTCAGAAGAACTCTTATGTAATCGCTCCAGGCTGAGAAGAAACCGCGATCGTAGTTCGCGTGGATCACATTTCTTGTGTGTTCTTGGAAATCACGCCGGTGATTCTTCAGCTCCCGTTCATCAGTGGGATTTACATGGGGAAGGAATAGGTATCTGTCATCATTTGACTTCTGAGCCAGGAGTATGCCCGAGAGTGCCTCGAAATATCCTCTGTTCCACTCGTTTTTCCGCGCTCTCTCCCTCGAGCGCTCAAGCATCCGCTCAGCCTCCGCAAACCGCCTCTCCATCACAAGCTGGAAGAAACGCGTGATAAAAACTCGGGAGACCGGCATGTCATCTCCTGCCCTGTCTAGGCTTGTCCGCCTCTGTATCTTCTATTCCATCTTCGGTGATCTTGAAGGTTCTCTCCCCCTCCGGCAAGTATGGGCTCGAGACGAGGCGTGCAATCCTCACTGGTCCACGAGCAGACTTCCTTAGAAAGATGCGGGTGTGACTTGTATGTGCAACGATGTGTCCGCCAACTGGATGAACGGCGTCACCGAAGAAGACGTTGGGCTTAGCCATCACCTGATTTGTCACGACCGCAACCGAGTTAAATGCACGAGCTAGACGAATGAGCTTGTGCATGTGTTTGTTCAGCTTCTGTTGTCTCTCAGAGAGCATCTCCCTGCCGAGATACTCGCTTCTGAAGTGGGAGGTCAAGGAATCCACGATGATCAGTCGGATATTGTTCTCCTTAACCACCTTATCGGCGTTCTCAACAAGGAACATCTGGTGGTCCGACGTGTATGCCTCAGCAAAAATGATGTTCTTGACGACTTCCTCTGAGTCCAGATCCAGGCCCTCAGCCATCTGAACGATACGCTCAGTTCGGAAAGTGTTTTCCGTATCGATATATAACGCTCCACCTCCCAACCCTCCACGATCAGGCGGCAGCTGAACATTCACGCACAGCTGATGACAGATCTGACTCTTGCCAGTCCCATATTCTCCGTATAACTCGGTTATGGTCTGAGTTTCGAGTCCTCCACCAAGGAGTCCGTCCAACTCTCTGCTCCCAGCCGTCAGACGCAGTATGTTTTGGCGCATCTTCAGCAACTCGTCAGCTCGGATGAAAGAGAGCGCGATAGAAGACCGTGCCAAGCGGATGATTTCTAATGCTTTTTTTTCGCTAATTCCCGCTGGCTCCAGTTCACGCATGGTGGCGGTGGCCAAGGATTCTATCGTGTTGAAGCCTAGTTCTCGTAATTTCTGGATGGTTGCTGGTCCGATACCCGGAAGATCCTTGACATACTCGTATTTTGTCTCTTCCGCGATACCTTCTTCAGTCATTCTACAGCCTCGCCCGAGGAGTGAGAGAAAGTTATCGCAGCACGTATTTAAGTTTGGACAAGAGAAATAGAACTTTCCTCTAGAATCAAGCTCAATTGTCGCTCTACTTTCGAGGGTTGACACCCAGACGCAGGCAACATTCGGTTTTAGAGCCTATTCCCCTAGCTATGTTGGAAATAACGGTTTTTCAAACCTATGCCTTGACGAGGGGGATTGCTGAAATGCCCTCTTTCCTTCCATAAAAGGTATAAGAGTGAATCCTCCACTCCTATCCTCCTCTTGGAGATAAAGATTAATGGTAAATGAAAAAACAATTGAGGATGTCGCGGTTAAGCTCCTGCAACTGGCCGTCACAGAACTCCCCAAAGACGTGAAGGCGGCTCTCCAGAGAGCTTATCGTGAAGAGGAGAGCGATGCTGGGAAAACCCAGCTGAAAGCCATACTAGACAACGTAGATCTGGCTGAAAAGACGCGTACACCCATGTGCCAAGACACTGGGATAATCATCTTTTACGTTAAGGCTGGGGCCCAAGTCGAGAATCTGGGCAAGATAGAGAACGCTCTGTACAGAGCCACGATAAGAGCCACCAAAGAGGTTCCCCTGCGCCCAAACGCCGTCAACCCATTCACCCAGAAGAATTCAGGGGATAACACCGGAAGATTCTTACCATTCATAAATTGGGAGGTCACGTCTGGAGACAGCGTAGAGCTAACCGTCTTTCCGAAGGGCGGTGGATCCGAAAATGTCTGCGCCCTAGGCATGCTACGTCCAGGAGACGGCGTGAAAGGACTGAAGAAGTTTGTTGTGGACACACTGATAAAATCAGGAGCCAAACCTTGCCCCCCAAACATCTTGGGTGTCGCTGTCGGAGGGGGCGCGGACATCGTAATGAAATTGGCAAAGAAGGCGCTGTTAAAGCCGCTTGATACGCCAAATCCTGATCCAGAACTGGCGAAGCTTGAGAGCGAGTTGTATGAGGCCGCGAATATGACCGGAATTGGACCTATGGGGTTGGGCGGCACTTTCACTGTGCTCGGCGTGAACGTTGATTATGCAAGCAGACACCCCGCCTCCTATCCTGTGGCTGTTGCGTTTCAGTGCTGGGCTGCGAGGAGAGCTTCAGCGCGAATTCACGAAGATGGAAAGGTTGAGTACTTAACTCACGAGGCGGTATGAGAAATGACAGTCTACAAGCTCAGAACACCGATTTCGGAGGAGGACGCACGGAAACTCAAGGTGAACGACACAATCTACATCACGGGCACAATCTTTACGGCACGTGACGAAGCCCACCACAGAGCACTAGAATTTCACAAAGAAGGAAAGGAAATTCCCCTCGATCTGCAAGGGCTCGCAGTCTTTCACTGTGGTCCTATAGTGAAGAAGAAAGATGACAAGTGGATCATAGTTGCGGCCGGTCCAACCACAAGCACACGAATGGATCTATTCGAGGACGAGTTCATCAGAAACTTCAACGTGCGAGTTGTTATAGGCAAGGGTGGAATGGGCAGAAAGACTACAGACGCCATGAAAAAGTACGGAGCAGTCTACGGAGCCTTCACTGGAGGCGCTGCCGTTCTCGCGGCGAAGGCCGTGAAAAATGTGAAAAGTGTGGAGTGGCACGACCTAGGAATGCCAGAGGCCATGTGGGTTCTGAATGTTGAAGACTTCGGACCATTGACCGTTGCCATTGACACCTATGGAAACAACCTCTTTGAAGATATCCGAAAGAGCGTGGAAGAGACCAGACAGAAGATTTATGAAAAACTGAGTGTATAACGAGTTCTTCTCTATCCATGATACTGGAGGCCTAACAGACGGAAACACTAAATCATGATGTGGTCATCGTTGGAGCTGGTATAGCTGGTCTGAGAGCTGCCGTCGCCGCTGCCGAAACTAGCAAAGCACTTGACATTGCTGTTGTCTCAAAAGTTTATCCTGTACGCTCGCATTCTGTTTGCGCACAAGGTGGATCGGCCGCCGTAATGAGGAAAGAGGATTCGCATGACCTCCACGCGTGGGACACGGTTAAGGGGGCGGATTTCCTAGCAGATCAGGATGTTGTGGAGTTTTTTGTGGAGCGCGCGCCTAAAGAGCTTGTTATGTTAGAACATTTGGGATGCCCTTGGAGTAGAACTCCCGAAGGAAAAATAGGTCAACGCCCCTTCGGCGGACACAGCTTCCCGAGAGCCTGCTTCGCAGCTGACATGACTGGACTCGTTGAAATGCACACGCTATATGGAAGAGCCATCGTCCAAGAGAACATAAAATTCTACGACGAATGGTTCGTCACCTCTATCATCGTTGAGGATAATATTGCCAAAGGCTTAACAGCCATAGAATTGAGAACGGGCGAGATGCAGGCATTACACGCAAAATCCATTATAATGGCGACTGGCGGGTACGCCCGCATATACGAGTTTACAACATTCTCACACACATCAACCGGCGACGGAATGACCATTGTCTATAGAGCAGGTGTACCTCTGAAAGACATGGAGTTCGTCCAATTCCACCCTACAGGTATGGTTCCGCAGGGAGTGCTGATAACTGGAGGCGCCCGTGGCGAAGGAGGATACCTAATCAACGCCGAAGGTGAGCGTTTTATGAAACGTTACGCCCCCGAAAAGATGGAGCTGGCTCCACGAGACATAGTTGCCAGAGCAGAGACAACTGAGATTCAGGAAGG
>CP070749.1:629827-631376 GCA_020348365.1 Candidatus Bathyarchaeota archaeon | reverse complement strand
TTCCAAGAGTTCCAGAAGGCCTTTCGCATCGAGACCACCAATCTTGCCATAATATGTTTTCCGGATTCTTTCTGCTTCGGTTACCATGGCCTCGAGTTTCTTCTGAATTGAAGCGGGCTCAGTGCTCTCAACGAGTTGTGAAAGATCCCAAATCATCTCCTGTTTTGCCATAGCTAATCCACTCAACTGTTTTTTTGATCAGCACCCTATTAAAGCATGCGCTGCAATTGCGCGCGCAGAAAGCATATACCAGTTCTTGACATGCATTCATGCAATCAAGTATCATTTTCGTCAAGTGCAGCCTTTTTCTAAGGTTGAGTCCCTTTAGGAGCTAAAGGGAGACCACCGTAGATTTGCCATTACCGGAACATGCCAGAAGGGCGTGACCCTTGTATAGGAAAAGAGGATTTGACGAAAATGACGGATGTGACGGAGTTGACGGATCTGACGGAACTGACTGGGAATTGTTGGAGCCAATGCGCGGGTGTCATGCAACATAGTGTGCTTGCCTTTCAGGTCCTGCCCTTTTTGGCTGGCGGGATTCACTGCACTTTCTGCAGCTGTCAGTACACAGCTTCAAGTATTCCTCCTCGCTTCCTAACACGGCCTTAGCAGCTTCGCCACACATCTCGCTCGGATCGTCGCATCCAGCCTCTCTGCAGAGTTCCGCTATGAACGAGCAGCATTCATTGGCGTCTTTCTTGGAAAGCGCAACACGGTTTGCACGTATGAGCATGCAGAGTTCCCTCGCAAGGACGCACGTCTTAATGTGCTTGAATCGGTCGAGTGTGCGCTCTCGCATCTCCTTGCGAGTTATCTCCAGCGCCATCATCCTCCCTCGCTCTACTCCCTCTCTCTGGCTTAATATATACCTTATGAATTGCCGAAATGTTCCCGCAATCCTTTTTGGCAAAGCACCGCCTAGGAGAAACGTTGTCTCATGCACGCATCACTTTCACCGCCCTCTCCCCGCTGTGCGAAGTGTCGCTCAGTCGAGCGCTTTAAAAGTGAAAACTATGAGATACATCAGAGGAACAGCCTTGAGAAGCTCTATTGAACACTGCAGAAACCCCTGGAACGGAAAATGCGGAAACACAGATATCCAGCTCTACATCTACCACAAGGGCAGACAACTGCCCATCTGCCGAAAATGTTGGCTTGAAATCGCTGACAAGAACCTTGAATGGTAAATGAGTTGACACCTCAACAAAAGGGATTTGCTCTAATCAGATTTAGACTCTGGCTTATCCGTCCATTTTCGTGGGAGCCCCGAGGGAAATGAGCATGCATACAGTACGTGATGGTTTCTTCCACAATTCGTAAAGACTGAAGTATAGGACATACCTACTAATGTGGTATGAACACGAGACTTACATTGTCAATTACCTTGGTATTTGTCCTCACAGGTATGTTGATCCCATCTGCTGCATCCGATGAGATTCTGGTGGGTGTGAAAGCTGGCGATCAGATGGAATATGACGTGTATTATTATGGCGCCGGCAGTTCTCCTCCTTCTCCATATCTGGTATGGTATGAGATTAGAGTCCTG
>CP070749.1:625297-629727 GCA_020348365.1 Candidatus Bathyarchaeota archaeon | reverse complement strand
ACCCATACCTCCTGAGCATAAGCCTCCTCTAGACATATGGGAGAAATAGCCACTCCAATCATTCGCCGAGGTTCGGGACTAGCATGCATGCGCGCTTGGCTATTGTTCTCTGAAAGAACTCATAACTGTGCTTGTGATCTGATCTTTTAGGGTCTTATAGAACTCACTCAATCTTTGTGCATCTTCCTTCGACATTCCTTGCTTGATTAACTCTCTCTCGAAGGCTTTTCTGGCCTTTCGCACTTTCCAGCCTAGACTCAGCCAGATTAGAAGTAGAGTGCTCGTTAGGCTGACGATTGAGAATGCGGCGATGATCACTGTCTTTGCTTTTACCACTTCCGTTCACTGAAGAGCCTAGCTCTCCTCTGTTCTCTCACCGGTCTTCTCAGCGATCTTCAGTCTGACCCTCTTGGCCACTTCCTCTTCGATGTCCTCCTTCGCGAGCTCACCTATTTTTCCTTTGCCCACGGCTCCTTTGAGTACATTTCCGAGGCTCGTGAAGACTCCTACATAATTCTCTGTCATTCTAACCGCAGTTTCCTCTGGCATTCCCCCTTCTTTCAATTCTCTGTAGAACGCTGCGGCTGCTCTTCCCATGTCCTTTCCCGCCTCCTCCGAGAAGACGGCGCCTACTATTCCCTTTATCAGTGCGGGGACTTCTTGGGAGACTACTCCGAGGATTTCCTTGACTTCTTCAGCTTCTTCTTTTCTCGATTTTTTTCTCTCTTCAATCACGTTTCCACCTCCTTTGGTTCCTGCCTTCTTGTTGACTGTTCTGGAAAGGAATTCTATCTTATACATGTTTGGCGGATTAGTATGATAGCTTGAGCTTTGTAGTGTTCAGCTTTGAACAATTGGGCTACTGCATTTCTTCGCGCTTGATTATTCAGAGAAGCTGGAAGATTCACTATGCTGTTTCCCGATTGATCTGTAGGTATGACCTTGTCTGTTATGCCGAGCAATCTGGAATCTTGAGGTTCAGAATTCCCTTTCTTCACTCCGCTCTTATTCAAACCCATCCTTTTCACCGCTAAATAATAAGTCTGGGCACTCTAGTTTAGGATTCTGGGAAAAAGTGGTCAGCAGAGTGGTCACTCAATCAGTCTGTATATTGTGCCGAAGCCCTCTGTCTGACGCACCACACCTTCCTTCTCTAGGCTTTTCAGTCTCGCCCTGACTATTCTTCGCGAGGCTTTTCCTCTCATGGCTTGGACCTGACGAGTGATGGCTGAGACGTTTAATGGGCCCTTTACTGCTAGAGCTTGGAGAATACATCGGGAGATCTCGTCGCGGGAGATGTGTCGCCGCTTCAGGTAGCGCTCAGCCGTTTTGAGACGTGAGAGCACCTTGACGGGTTCTCCATACAAACCCACTCCCATCTTGGTCATTCTGAGGGATCCCGCCAGACCCGCATACTCAGGCTTGTCCACGATGAATGATTCTAAAGCGTCCAACCTCTTCATAATCGTATCAAGCTTCTTGCTCAGCTCCTCAAGATGCTTAGAAACGCTTCCCTCGCTCATTTTGAAGCCCTGGAATCCTTGCACAGAGTATTTGCTCAGCCACATTTAAAACGATATACTTATACTAAATCCACGCAATCAGAGTTAAGTTTGGGAAGGGGCTGTCGGCTAGCATGGTCTAGGCTAGGAGACTTGGGCTCTCTTGACCCCGGTTCGAATCCGGGCAGCCCCACCAAACCAACAAGTATACAGGGTTTGATGATTGAGTATTCAACAGGTAAGGCTTCACTCGGTTAGGCTTCGGTACCACGAGCCCTTCAGAATAGCTACATCCACAAGCTTAGAAAGCCACAATATCATAGTGAGGATAACCACGGATTCTGGAATAGTTGGAATTGGCGAGGCTTCTCCCTCCAAAAGAGTCACACACGAGACTCCAAAGACGGTTACTGAAGTCTTGGACAAGATTACCCCCAAGTTGATTGGGATGTCCCCCTTACGGATTGAACAGATTATTGAGATGATGGATAAGAGAGTCCTTGAGAATCCAAGCGCGAAGGCGGCTATAGACATAGCGTTACACGACATCTTGGGAAAGACCGCGAACACACCATTATTCAAGCTGATTGGCGGCTTCCGCAAGACGGTTATGACTGACCTTACGCTGGGTATCAAGAAGCCAGAGGAGATGGCTGAGGATGCTCTTAGGGCGGTTAGACGAGGGTTCAAGGCGTTGAAGGTGAAGGTTGGAGTTGACCCAGAAGAAGATTTTGAGAGGATACTGCGGATACGGAGAGCAGTCGGCTCCAATACCATCATCAGAATCGATGCCAACCAAGGCTGGACCGTGGACCAAGCAATCAAAACGCTAGAAAGACTTGGACGTTTCAATATAGAACTTGCAGAACAACCCGTGGCTGCCGATGACATCGAAGGCTTGGCTGAGGTAAGGAAGAACTCTACAATCCCAGTGATGGCTGACGAGAGCGTTCACAGCCCAGAAGACGCGTTGGCTCTCATAAGACAAGACGCTGTGGATCTGATTAACATCAAGTTGATGAAGAGCGGAGGAATCCACAAAGCCAAGAAAATCGCTGCTATCGCCGAAGCAGCTGGGGTACCGTGCATGATTGGTTGTATGGGAGAATCAACTGTAGGCATCAGCGCTGGCGTGCAGTTGGCTGCTGCAATAAAGAATGTGAAATACGCTGATCTTGATTCTGACATACTCATCAGCGACAAACTCGTTCTGGAAGGGGGCGCAGAACTAGAAGCCTCCCAACGCATCCCACCAGAAAAGCCTGGACTCGGCGTGACCAAACTTGATGAAAAGATTCTCGGAGAAACCGTGAAAACATACGAGTGAAGAGAGCGCGCGAAAGAGTTGCAGAGCTAGTGAGCCAGTCTAATGAGCACCGTAAGCTGCCAGAAACCCGCCCCACAGGTATGTTGGCATTCACTATTATCTGGTTTGGTCAAGTGATCTCCCTCTTGGGCACGGCTATGAGTGGATTCGCCCTCACCATCTGGGCGTGGGAGATTACTGGAGAGGCCACAGCCTTAGCGTTGGTTGGGTTCTTTGCGTTTGCTCCGACTTTGCTGATCAGTCCTTTCGCAGGTGTGCTTGTGGATCGTTGGAATAGGAAATTCGTTATGATGCTCAGTGATCTAGCTGCTGTCTCATCAACGGTGGTTGTGTTGCTGCTGTATTCAACAGGAAACCTGCAGATTTGGCACCTATACATAACTGGGGCCTTTTCTGGTGCTTTTGTGGCTTTTCAGTTTCCCGCTTACTCTGCTGCTGTGACTACTATGGTTTCCAAGGAACAGTATGGTCGTACGAGCGGTATGCTCTCTGCAGCTCAGTTTGCCTCCAACATCCTTGGTCCAGTGCTTGCCGTGATTCTGCTGACTATCATTGGCATCGGCGGCATCTTGACAATTGACATCGTCACCTTCCTGATTGCCATTGGTGCACTGCTCTTCGTTCATGTACCTCGGCCTACGGTTACTGAAGAAGGACTGAAGAGTAGAGGCAGTCTTTGGCAGGAGTCTCTTTATGGATTTCGTTACATTTCTGAGCGGCGAGGCCTCTTCGGCCTACTGATAGTGTTCTTCGGCATAAATCTCGTCGCTACCTTCGCCTTCACGCTGTTGGCGCCTATGATTCTGGCTCGAACCGGAAATGACGCAGCCGTGTTGGGGATTGTCCAGTCCGCTATTGGAATTGGTGGAGTGGCGGGTAGCGTAGTGCTCAGCATTTGGGGCGGTCCAAAGCGGAGGATACATGGGGTTTTGACTGGATTGGCGCTTTTCATGCTCGGTGTTTTATTCATTGGGCTTGGTCGCGCCTCTTACATCTGGGTTTCAGCTGCCTTCTTCACGATGTTTTTCATTCCAATCGTCCAGGGTTCCAGTAATGCTATCTGGCAGGCTAAGGTTGCTCCGGACGTGCAGGGGCGTGTATTTGCAACTCGCGGCTTAATTGCAACAATCAGCCGACCAATAGCGTTGCTGGCGATTGGTCCCCTGGCTGATTGGTACTTCGAGCCCGCCATGATGCCCGGTGGCAGTTTAGTACATATACTTGGTGGATTAGTCGGTACTGGTCCGGGTGCGGGTATGGCGTTGATGTTTATTATCTCTGGATTTCTAGGGATACTGGTGGGCCTAGGAGGGTATGCCTTCCGTATAGTCAGGGATGTTGAAGACATTCTGCCAGACCATCAATAAGTGGGCAGGCTACACACACGCGCGTGACACCTCAAAAGTGACAGCTAGCTGTCGCAACCGCCAAAGACTGGTGAACCCCCTCTAGAAACTAGAGGGACTTGCCCTTGGGCGCGCATGCGCATACAATCCTCTGCTATGACATCTTGTCAGCATGAGGGACGCGTACCTAGGCGAAATCAGCACCAGACGTTCCGCAATCTGTCCACTCATGGCCGATTCAGTCTAAGCAACAAA
>CP070749.1:621734-625197 GCA_020348365.1 Candidatus Bathyarchaeota archaeon | reverse complement strand
TATGGCTCAAGCTGCAGGGATGTCTACAGAGGATTTCACAGATTTCTTCTACAACGCCTGCCTCATAGACTGGAAAGAGCAAGAAAGAAAACAAGAAGCAATCAAGAAGAGATTTGAGAGTGGAAAGATTGTCAGAGTGCTTGCAGATGATACTGACCTAAGGGTTAGCATAGAGGGGAGAAAATGCATAAAGTGTTATGGAAAGAGCAACATGCCAGATGGAGAAATCTACTTTGCCCCTAATGAAACGTATACTACGGGATATATCAAATACACGTATCCTTATAACATGCAGGGGCAAACAATCTCAGGGATATTTCTCAGATTTGAGAAAGGAAGAATAGTTGATTTCAAGGCAGAAACAAATCAGAAGGCGCTAGAAGCGCTAATTAAGACAGATGAAGGAGCAAGGCGATTAGGCGAATTTGGGATTGGAACGAATGAGGGTATAACCCGATTCACCAGCGAAACCCTCTTCGATGAAAAGATAGAGGGTACAGTCCATGTCACTCCAGGCAACGCCTACGAAGACAGTGGAGGGCTGAACAGATCAGCGATACATGCAGACATTGTCAAGGATCTGAGGAAGGAGGGGGGTGGCGGCGAGATTCAGATAGATGGCGAAGCCGTCCAAAAAGGAGGGAAATGGCTTCTCTAATTGCCTCAACCACCACGTATGAGCTCAACGATCAAAGCTCAAAGCTCATTGCTCTCAAGAGATACCTTATCTTTGCGCGCATATTCAAGAGGATTTATTCCATAAGTGAGAGCATCCCGTGCATCTGAAGTGTTCCACTGTTCTTTCTCTTCTTATCCCTGCATGTTCACCTGAAATGCTTGAGAGGCAGCGATAGGCTTTTCTATTCCCACACTTCGGACACGTCTGGGAGGCCTTTACTTGGTCAACTTGGGATTTGTCAATGATTTGAATGGTTGCTGAGTCTTGTTTCTTAGCACTTCTAGGTGCTGCAGCTCGTTTTGAGCGAATGATCTTCTTACATTTTGTGCACCATAGTCCATCCTTTCTCTCTCTCAAGTAGGTGTCGCACTCGTCACAAAACTTCATCTTCAATCGTGTACCTCATGTGCTCGGTGCCGATGTGGGTTTCTGATTCACAATTTCCAAGTTATGGAGAATTTCATTTCTCGTGATGATCAGATTCGACTATTTCTTGATGCGTTGGCTTTTTCCTTTGTACTCTCTGGCTACGATCATTGTGGATGTTAAGATCACGCTTGTCACTTTTCTTATTTTCTCCGCCAGAAACTCTTCCAGCACCTGCATGTTTGGCACAGAGATCTTGGCGATTAAATCGTATTCACCATAGATTATGCCTACCACCAAGACCTCATCAAAATTGGAGATTTCCTCACAGACTTCCCTTTCAGTGCCAGAGCCCACCTTGAAGAGAACATACGCCTGAACCATCTTGACTCACACCGAAAATCATTGTGTAATTCATGAATTAATTACTTTTCCATACAATTATTGTTTGATTTCCTTCGCCGTCGGTTTCACTTCAAATAATAGCCTATTCTTCTATCAAGATCCTCTTTCCTTATGTTTTTATCAGATGCCAGTGCTATACAGAGACGAAAGGGTGAGCGAAGCTATGAGGCTGGTTCGGTATTTACAGTCAAATGTGGAATCTTATGGTGTCTTGCTTGATCATGAGATTACATGCTTACTCGCGTTGCCGAAGGCACTGAAATATTTCCCTCCTCTGAATTTCGATGACCTCATAACACTTGGTAGCAGGGGCATGGAAATGGCGGATCAGTTGATGAGAAATTCAACGAAGACTGAAAAGAGGAGCGCAACTATTAGCCTTGATGATGTAACACTTTTGGCCCCAGTGCTCTCGCCGCCAAAAATCGTCTGCTTGGGCCTGAACTACAAAGACCATGCGGAAGAGCAGGGAAGAAAGACGCCAGACGAACCGGTCATTTTCATGAAGCCGCGTACAGCCATAATTGGCCCTGACAGGCCCATAGTCCGATCGAGATTGGTGAAGCAGCTGGATTACGAGGCGGAATTGGCAATAGTGATAGGGGAGAAAGGAAAAGAGATCCCCGTTTCAGAGGCTAGGAAACACATTTTTGGATATACAGCCTTCAACGATGTAAGTGCCCGCGACATCCAGTTCAAGGACAAACAATGGACTAGAGGCAAGAGTTTTGACACCTTTGCACCCATTGGTCCCTGTATCACGACTGTCAATCAGATTGATGATCCTAATGATCTAGGCGTTTCCGCTAGGGTAAACGGTGAACTGAGACAAGATTCGTCTACCAAGAACATGGTTTTTGGAGTCTATGAAATAGTTCATTACATTAGTCAGGTGATGACTCTTGAACCTGGGGACTTAATTGCGACTGGAACTCCGGCGGGAGTTGGAGTTTTCATGAAACCGAAACCTAGATTCTTATCACCTGGGGACTTGGTTGAGGTAGAAATTGAGAAGATTGGGACTTTGAGAAACCCTGTTGCAAAGGAGGTACAATCGTCCTAAACATGTAGTCTGTTGGAGAGGCTCAACCTCATGCATTCATTCTCCGAACTTACGGTTTGTCTGGTGGTTTTTAATGTTAAAATCATCAAATCCAACATTAATTTATTCCATGCATGGCACAGGCTCTTCTCTTAATGGCTGATGTCTTCGACGGATAATCTTTCGACTTGCTTGAGTACGTACTCCCGGATTTCTTTGGGCTTCGGAAGTTTTGCGACTATTTCTCCTTCTTTCACTAGGGGCTTCAGCATCGGCTCGGTCTTACTCCTGCATGTTGGGCATTGTGGTGGGAGAGCCTTGAAGGGCAAAACGGTGTCTACGAGACATTTTGGGCATCTCCAAACCTGCTTCTTGCCACCGAGCTTGCCTCTCTTGGCCGTCAATCTTCCCTCCAGCTCCACAATGTCCATGGCAAAATTGAGCGTAGGCGCATTACTGACAGCCGTCCCTACGCCAAATGCATCTGCCCCAGCTTCGCTTAGAACCCTGATCCTTTTCTCGTCAAGCCCTCCTGAGACAAGAATCTTGACATGCTGAAAACCTCTAATGTCAAGTTCCCATCGAACCTCTCGAATAATCTCCGCGAAGTCTCCTTTTCTGGACCCAGGTGTATCAAGTCTCACGCCGTCTAAGCGATCTTTCAGGGCTTCAGCAGCCATTATTGCTTCCATCTTCTCATCAGAATAGGTATCCACCAAAGCTATTCTAGGAACGTCTGGCGCCATAACCTCATCGAATGCCTCCCAAGCCTTCACCTGATCCTCGAACGCTATGATGAGCGCGTGGGGCATCGTCCCGGTAGGCTTGACTCCCACAGCCTTGGCTCCCTTCAGGCTCGAGACACCGTCCAAACCGCCAATATACGCGGCTCGGTCCAGCATCGGACACAGCGCAGGGTGCATTCGGCGTATCCCAAATGCAACGACATTTTTGCTCCCAGCGATCTTCTT
>CP070749.1:614569-621634 GCA_020348365.1 Candidatus Bathyarchaeota archaeon | reverse complement strand
ACCTAATCGTAGAAGAGGTGAAACTGATGTTAAAGCAGATGAGCAAATCGAAACTCGATAACCTCATCAAGTTTCTCTGGATGTCAGGGCAATTGAAGAGAATTCCGAGGTCAGGTTGGACTGAGGCGGGCGTGGATTCCCCCGAATCCGTTGCAGATCACACGTTCAGAACCTCCATTATATGCATGGTATTCTCAGACTTGGAAGGCCTAGATGAGCTGAAGATGCTACGGATGGCGTTGCTTCACGACCTTCCCGAAGCAATCACTGGAGATCTTACGCCATCAGAAAGAACAGAAGAAACCGCGAAAAACGAAGAGGAATCTATGCAGCAACTGCTGAGTCTTCTTCCGGAAACTCTAAAGGAGAGATACACAAAACTCTGGCGTGAATACGCAGAAGGCAAGACCGAGGAGGCGAAGGCCGTCAGGGAGTTGGAGAAGCTTGAGATGACACTGCAAGCCAGAGAATACAAAAAGATTCAGCCCACGCTAGAGGGACTTGAGAGATTCATCGAATCAGCCGATAGGGTTATAACCACTCCAAGAGTTAGAAGCATTCTCTCATACATCTTGAATTCTGATCATTGAGGTGTCACGGAGTATGGGTGTAAAGGAGAAGTGGCAGAAGAGGTTCATGAAGTCGCTTAGAGAGGAAGAAAGGAAGGTCTTCCGATTATGGCTGGATTTTTCTGAGGGCCAGATTTCTGAGAAGGAGTTTAAGACAAGGATGAACATGGATATCATGCCCAGAGTGCTCGGTAAGAAGAACGCCGTCAGGCTGGACACTCTGGAGCGCGAAATCGACAACCTTGACAGAAGACTGCTGGGCCTGGAAAAGAAGACTTCAAGCAGGTCATGTTAGGCTCAATTTCTATGCTGCAACGTACCAAGGCGCGATTTACCCTGAGCATTGATAGAGCTATTTGAAGGTGTCTCTCGCAAGTCTAAACCAGAAACATCTGAGAGCGATGGGAAAAGATTTGAATAGAGGAAGGTTCCATAAACGTATTCCTTCGCAGAAACAGAGAGAGAACTTCCGGAGCGAGCTGAAATGAGGATAGCAGTGCTAGTTTATGAGTATCCCCCAAAAATCGTTGGGGGCCTAGGAACATATGCTGCGGAGATCACAAGAAAATTCGTGTTGCTAGGTCATGACGTAACCATATTCACCATGAACGATGACGAGGGAAGCCTGCCTACAAGAGAGCTTTGGCGGGGCATGGAGATTCATAGGCCCCTCCACATAGACATATCCGACTCCCTACCGGACGTAATAGCCGAAGACATCAAAAAGTGGGGCATGGGCAAAGGGGTAGACTTCTTCTCCAAGATTCTCGTATACAATTACCTCAGCGCGGCGAAACTTGTCAATGATCTTGTCAGGTTGGAGGACTTCCAATACGATGTAGTGGTCGCTCACGACTGGCTCTCAGCAATGGCAGGCACCGCGATCAAGAAAGAACTGAACCTCCCCCTCATCTTCCACATGCACTCATCCGAGAGAGGAAGAACAATGGGCAATGGATCTGACGTTGTAACCAACATTGAACATCGCGGAGCGGAGATGGCCGATATGATAGTCACGGTATCCTACGCCATGGTAGATGAGTTGGTGAAAGCGGATTTCAACCCTGATAAGATTCAGGTATGCTACAACGGAGTGGATCCAGAGAAGTATTCTCCAGAACATGTAAGCCACGAAACAATCCAGAATGTGAGGCAGAGATACGGATTAGAAAGCAGCGATTTGATGGCCCTCTTTGTCGGCAGACTTGTGTATGTGAAGGGTGTAGATAAGTTGGTCAGAGCTATGCCCCATGTCATAGAAAAGATTCCGAACGCAAAACTCGTAGTTGTGGGTCTGGGAGACATGCAGGACTACTTGGCGGGGCTCGTCAGAAAACTGAAACTCCAAGACCACGTTAAGTTTCGCTTCGAATTTATACCGGAGGAAGACCGCATAGCCCACTACGCGGCCTGCGACGTCGCCATATTCCCAAGCCTCTATGAACCATTCGGCATTGTCGCCCTAGAGGCTATGAGCATGGAAAAGCCTGTAGTAGTCGGAGCCGCCGGCGTCAGCGGGATGAGAGAGAGCGTTATTCCAAGTGGGTCGAACCAGTGCGGCTTCCACGTGAATCCTAACGATCCAGCAGACATAGCTTGGGGAATTACCAGCGCCATTCAAGACCCTCAAAGACGAGTGGAACTGGGCAAGAACGGGAGGAGAAGGGTTCTCGAAGAGTTTACTTGGGACACAGCAACAAAAAGGACCGCCCAGCTTTATGAACAGTTCCTAGAGTCCAAATCTGATAGCTCTTAAAGATTGAAACGCACCAACTTCTTGGGTGGGTTCATTGTCCGCGAATGAGATACGCAAGGACTACCTTCTGGATCGATGGACAGTTATCGCTACTGAAAGGAAGAGACGGCCAACCGACTTCGCCAAGAGAGAGAAAGAAGAAAAGAGGATGGACACATGCCCACTTTGTCCAGGAAATGAGCATATGACCCCCCCAGCCGTCTTGGTATATCTCTCTACAAACACTGGAGAAATTCGGAAGGAGAGAGATCAAAATGGCTTTCGCCACAAGAACTGGATAGTACGGTGCGTGCCGAACTTGTATCCCGCCTTCACGCCTCCCAAGGATTCAGAAGGAGCAGATGTGAAGGTGAGTCCTTATCTCGCGAGAGCCATCGGGCATCATGAAGTCCTCGTCGAGTCACCAAAACATGATGAACACCCTGGAATAGCACGGATCTCACAGCTGACCTTTGTAATCAACGCGTATCTCGATCGACTCAAGACTTTATCCTCAAAGCCGTACGTGAGGTATGTTTCAATCTTCAGAAACCATGGACAAGAGGCTGGCGCCTCTCTCTCCCATGTCCACACCCAGATAATTGCCGCCCCATTCTCTCCAACGATTTTGGAAGAAGAACTGGTTGCGTGCAGAAAGCTATGGAGCGAAAACGGGGAGTGTGCTTTTTGTGATATTTTGAGGAGGGAGAAGAACAGCCAGCGGCTCATCTACGAGAATGAGAGTTATCTGGTCTTCGCCCCATGGGCAAGTGTGCACCCTCTAGAATTCTGGATTGCTCCCAAAAGACACCAGCAATCATTGCTTGACGCAACGGAGGACGAGGTCAAAGATCTGGCTGAGGTTCTAAGGCTATCGTTTGGAGGGTTAAGCTTCCTACTAAACGATCCACCGTACAACTTCGGATTCCACATCTCGCCAAGTAAGGAATACCGAGAGTGCTATCATTGGCATTTGGAGGTCTACCCGAAGTTAGCCATATGGGCTGGCTTCGAGAAGAGTTCCGGCATGTTCATAAACACGGTGCAGCCCGAGGATGCGGCTGCCGATTTGAGAGATGCGGTTCTGCAGGAAGAGAAAAAGCTTCAGTAGAATAGCATGCATACATGGACAGTTGGGTTCGCGTGCAGGCATTGCTTGAGGCAGTTCAAGAGTACATGCTCAGCACTTTTCTCATCCCACTGAGCGTGACATGATATTTGGTAGTGCCATCAGCTTCCATGGACTGGACAAATCCTTGTTCGGCGAGTTTCTGAAGCTCTGTATCTATCTCTGAGGCTTCAGTTTCCGTCCACTCCGAGATTTCATGGATGGACAGGGATTTCTCAGGCTTGGTCGCGCCAATGTTGTGTAGCATGCGGAGGAGACGGAATTCCTCGGTTCCTTCGAAGGAGACTGAAGACTCGTCCGGTAAGTCGTTGGGCATGTTCTATCCAGCCACCTCTTTGTAAACCTTGGCGGTTCTCATAGCGATGGCTTCCCAACTATAAGTCTTTTGTATCATATCCCGTGCGTTTGTGACCAACCACTCAGAGTGGTCAGGGTCGGATAGGACTCTCTCAATAGCCCACGCGATGGACTCTGGGCTTCTTGAATAAGCCAAGATTCCTGTGCGTTCATGATCCACAATCTCTGATAAGCCTCCGATATCACTGACGACCACAGGAACGCCGGCCGCCATCCCCTCCAAGGCGACTATGCCGAAGGGCTCATAGATCGATGGAACGACCAAAACATCGGCACTGTTTAGAAGGGCTATCAGTTCATGATCAGGAATCCAGCCCGTGAACGTGATCTTGCGCTGATATCCGGTTGATCTGGCGATGCGCTCCAGATGACCTCTGAGCCATCCCTCGCCTACGATTAATAGCCTCGCTTCGCGATAGCGCTCAGATATCCGAGGGACCGCGCTGATGAGATATTCTATCCCCTTCTGAGGAACTAGTCTACCGACACAAAGGATCAACTTCTCGCGAGGATTAACCCCGTAGCGTCCTCTCACCGCCGATCGATTAACAGAGGCGTTATACCTCTTCGGGTCGATCCCGTTGGGGATTATCTCGATCTTCTCCTGCGGCAGGTGAAAGTGGCCGTGAACCTCTCCCTTCATAGAATCGCTTGTCACGATTACCTTGTCTGCCTCATACGTCGTCCACCATTCTATGCCGTCGATAGTGAATGAGTCAGGATTATGCAGGCCCTGCGCCCGCCCAACCTCCGTCCCATGTATCGTGGCAACCATTGGTTTCTGCATCTGATGCTTGAAGGATATACCCGCGAAGCCCGTCAACCAGTCGTGAACATGAATAACGTCAAAATCCACTTTCCTGTTCACATCAGCTATCTTCTTCTCAATGAAATGATTGAACAGAAGCGCCCATGTGAGGAAGTTCGGGTGACCAAGTTCAGTCGCCGCGCGATAGATCATGACCCCATCACTCTCTTCATAGCTCGGTGTGCCCGGGAAATCCAAGGTGACGACGTATACTTCATGGCCGTTACGAGTCAGAGCTTTGGCCAGACCATTGCAGTGGCGCGCTATCCCTCCGACGATTCGAGGCGGGAACTCCCAGGTTGCGAAGCAAATATCCATTAAGAACCCCCGATGCTCGTGCTGGGCTTATCTGTCTTCTGCAGCTTTTTAATTCTGTCTTCGACAATCTTCAAAACTCGTCTACGCAACTTCTCACCACTCAAACCTTTCTTGGATACCCCTGCCACCTCATCCGCCAGCTTCTCGTCGCCCACAATATGACGCAGCCACCGCTCAAAATCCCCGTGTTCCATGTGAAATCTGATGGCCTTCGCAGCCACAGTCTTGAGAGCTGAGTGGAATTCGCCCAAGCCACAAACGGTTAGCTTAGTCGGTCTCGCGAAGTCGTGGAAGAAGGTGAAACCCCTATCCGCCGGAAGCCTGCGCAGTAGCCTTTGCTCAGCGTACTCCGGCTTTTCAAGCTCTTGCAGAAGCCTCAACTCAAGATCGGAGATTACCTTTGAACACATCGTAAAGGCCTCAACAGGACTGTTGTACGGGCTGAAGTAGCTATGTACGTCCCCTGGGCCACCGCCCTTGCTGCTCATATAGTAAAGATGGTCGCTCATCTGTAGGTAGCGCCACAGCCTCAGCAATTCTTGATCACCTACCGCTTTCACTGATTTTTCCATAGTCTTCAGGGAGTCATAGCACATCATTTGCATCGGATTATCTATCCAAGCTGTGGTATCCCGCTCGATATCCGCCCAGGAAACCGTGTTGAACTCGTCAACATCAACCTCTCCAGCTGGCTGGTGGTGATGAACGATTTCGGAGGGGGTACGCCAATTCAGATGATCCCACTTGATCACCTCTCCTGGCAACCACCGCAAGAACTCGTGAATTCCGCTCTCAGGCCAGTGGTGTTCACCAAAGGTCTCGTAGTCAACGAAGAGTGTTATGGCTTGTCCATAGGTGGCAGCCAGCCAGCTCGCGTATTTTTCTGCGGTGAGAGGTCCCTCCTTCCATGAAGGTGAGGAGAAGCGGAAGCCCACATCATCTGAAAGGCGGTAGTTGCGAAGCAGAACTCGCAGCTTAGAATTCTTCGCCTTATAAACATGATTTGGACTTCGTCCGCCTAGAATCCTCTCAATGCCCTCTGTAACCGTGGCTTCATAGCCGAGACCCTCAACTGTCCTAGCGATGGCATTGTTGTAAAGGCACTCTGTGTTCTCGACAACCCTTGGCTCATAGTTGAACAGGCTCTTCATGAGCTTGCGATGCATCCTGATTTGCTCGACGAACTCTGACCTGTCTATTCCGTACAGGCTGGCAAGGGAGTGATAGTATGGCTGAGCGAGAAACTCGACGCATCCAGAATCCGCAAGATCCTTGAAGGAATCTAGGAGATCCAGGTTCCAGAGTTCACAATGTTCTAAGAAGACGCCAGAAATACCGTAAGCAACCTTGAACTTCTTATGATCTCTCCTGTATCTGTCAATCTGTTCTAGGATGATATTGTTTGAGGGGAAATAGCATTTTCTGGCCGCTCTGTCAAAAACGTGGCGATTGAGATTATTGTCGAAATAGAGGTCAAATAGATCCTTTCTGGCTATAGACTGGCGTGTGGTTAGGTCTTGTTGGAAGTTGCGGTTGAGTCTGAAGGGCTGATGAACCTCGAAGATGAAGCAGATATCTGTCACTCGCACAACCACACTATTGCAGTCACAATAACCGTTCTGATCATGTTACGCAAGCAGAATGTACTTTTCCTCTATTTAATCTATTCTTAGCACTGCTAAGTATTGAGGATAAGTTCTGCAGGTGAGCTATAGATGGTGTTAGCGTAGGCTTCCCTAAACGACCGGTCGATGAGCTATCTTTTCACTCTCTCCACGTTCAAGACTTAATGTCTTCAGGCGCCTAAGCAGCTTCCTTCTGTCCAACGCCAAAATGCGCTCTATCTCCTTTTGTTTCTCCACAAGAATTAGCTCCTTAAGCTTGTCAATGAATCTTTGTGATTCATTTGGTTCAAGGGGGATATTAATGTCCTTTCGGTGTGGGATTGTTATCTTTACTTGGCCTTTGTCATCCTGCTCCACTGATTCTATGTCCTTGAGGGCCACATCGAGTGGGATTACATTCTGGAATAGGAAGCCCAAGCTACCTCTAAGCATCGGATTCTCTTCCACAAAATCTTCAAACTTCTTCTTAGTGCCCTCTTTCAAGTCTACTTCCAGCAGGTTGTGGTGGAGTTTGATTGTGAAAT
>CP070749.1:609926-614469 GCA_020348365.1 Candidatus Bathyarchaeota archaeon | reverse complement strand
GGGCATCGATCTCATCAAAAAGATAGAAGGCTGCAGGTGTGAAGTCTTGCAAGGCAAAGATGAAAGCAACAGCTGCTATAGACCTCTCTCCGCTGCTGGCTCCGCTAACCAAGATCGGAGGCTTCTCTGGGAATTGAACGGCCATATCTATGCCACCAGAGAATGGAGTTTCAGGGTTCTCCAATCTCAGGCTAATGTCGCCGCCGCCAGTGAGCTTTGAGAAATACTTGCTAAGGTTCTTGTCCATCTGACTAAACGCTTCCATGAATACTCTGCGCTTTTTCTGTTCGATTTCGTCCATGAAAGAGATGATTGCTTGTTTCTCTTTCTCCAGCTCATTCATTCGCAGGGATAATTCCTTGTATCGCGAGGCTTGCTCAGTATAATGTGAGATAGCTAGTTGATTGACGCCTCCAAGTCTCTCCAGCTCCAATTGCATCAGCTTGAGCGACGACTCTGCTAACTCAAGTTGCTCTGAAGTGACCTCAAATGCCTCCAAATGACCAAGTTCCTCTAATCGAACACGATGCTGATCTAGCTTCAACTGGAGTGTCTGATGTTTAAGCTGAAGCTCATTGAACGCTCGATCCGCTCGCTCATATTTGGTGTCAGATTTCTCCAGTTTCTTGTCGATGTTGTCTATTTGAGATGAGAATCTTTTCGCCTCTTCTCTTGCAGCTAAGACGGAGTGTGATAGCTCTTCTTTTGTTTTCTCCAGCCTTAGCAGTTCTTCCTCGAGCCTCTTTCTTTGCTGTGCAGCTTCTTCAACGTCAACTTCCACTCTTGAAATCTGCTTCTCTAGCTTTCTGAGTTGGATCTTGATGTTTTTTGAGCCTCCTTTGAGGACGTTCTCCAGCTTTGATTGAAGGGTTGAAAGCTCGGTTTCTACGCTCCCGAGATTCTGCCTCAGCACTATTGCCTCCTCTGCCAGCTTCTCCCGTTGGAGCTCCATCTTCTGAATCTGGGACAGATCGACTCTTCGCCGCATCTCAGCTAGTTCTCTGCGCAATCCTCGTATCTTCTTCCGTATAGTCTCACGGTGTGCCCTCTGAAGTCCTATCTTCGTTTTTCCGTCTTCGAGAAGCTTCTGAAGCCTTTCACTATGCTTATCAACACGTTTGACGTTTTGTTTTGTATACTGGATGCTCTTTCGTATTCGAGTGATTTCACCTTCGAGAGTTGCAGTTGCCTCAGATAGACGAGTGATCTCTAATCGCGTTCTGTCAATCTCTTCTTCAAATGTGTCTATTTCGCTTCCTTGTCTCTCCAGGTGATCTTGAAGCGCCCTTACTGCTTCATCTAGGCTTTTGATGGCGGATTCGCTCGGGATGATAAGGGAGAAGTCTATTGGAGCTCGATAGTAGCCACTTTCTAATCCCCCTCCCGCTTCGTAGAGGTCTCCATCGATGGTGACTGATCTGTAGCCGTCACGGGAGACGGTGAAAGCTGTCTTATCATCCTCCGCTATCACGGTGTCTCCGAAGACAAAAGCCACGGCAGGCACGTGTTGTTTCGAACACTTTACAAGTGTGGAAGCAACTCTATGTACTCCTCTGATCTTTGGAGGCTTGACAGCCTTGATATTGGACAGTTCTCTTAAGGGGATTATCTTCACTCTGCCAAGCTTCATACGTTTTAATGTTTCAGTACAGGCAAAGGCTGCATCAAAGTCCTGAACGACGATGGAATTCAGCCAGCCGGCAGCAGCAACTTCCACCGCCTCTTCATAGCCGCTTTCCACCTTGATCAGTTCTCTCAGTCGACCATAGACGCCAGAGATTACACCGAGTTCTGCGAGTTCCTCGATGTTTCTTAAAGAGTGTTCTTCTCTTGCAACCTTTTCTGCCAGTTCCCTTTGAGTCGCGAATTCCACAACGGCCTCTCGGGCGGATTCGGCAATCTTCTCTGCATTGATAAGCTCTGTCTGCACAGATTCCCTCTGTACAGCTTTTCGGTCTAGGGTTCTCTGGAGATTGTTCAATCGGTCTTTCTGCTCTTTCTGCACTCCTTTGAGGTCTGCAAGGGATTTTCTTAGCTCATTTAAGGTGGATGCAAACTTGTCTTTCCTAGCGTGGAGCTCGGTCAATCTGCGGGAGAGCACTCGGGTCTGAGCTTTGCTTCTGGCATGGTCGCCTCGAAGGGTGACCTGATCCTGATAGAGATTGTCGATTTGCTCTTCGATTTTCCGCATTCTTCTGCTATTCTCTCCCAGATTTGCTCGTAGTTGGGATGCTTGACCTGAGATGTCGCCGTGTTGGGTTTGTTTTACTGTGACTTCATTTGATATTCGATTGTGCTCCTTTTTCAGTCTTCTGATTTTCTTGTGGCAATCCCCAATTTCATTCGTTATGGCCTCAAGCTGTTGAAGATCGTTATCTCTGACCTTCTTAAGCCCTTCAAGACTCACAGTTCCAGCTTCTATCTTTGTTACTAATTCGGTCAGTTCTGATTTTATGTCTCCTATTTTTACCTGGACTTCAAAAACTCTTGTTCCGCCTTCCTCCACTATCTCTGAACTGAGTTGTCGCCATTCTGTTTCGACTTCGTGGCGCTGAGACCTGAGCTGCTCTCTTGCCTGTCTCAATTCTTCAACTTTGCCTTCAGTATCTTCGATTCTTGATGATAATCCCTTGATCCTTCTTTCTGTCTCCAGAGTCTCGAAGGATGTTTTCATGGCTTCGAATCGCTTGATTTCGTTCTGAATGAAGTTGTATCGGCGCAGTTCGTTGCGCTGCCTCTCCAGATCGTCAACTCTTCTCTGCACCTCGTCTATCCTGCCCATAGCGGTTCGAATGGATATTTCGGCTGCTCGAAGTTTCTCTTCGGCTTCGGCCTTCTCCGTGTCGTACTGAGCGATGCCAACCAGGTCTTCTATGATCTTTCTTCGCTCGTGAGAGGAGATTTCGGTCATGCGTGTGATTGTTCCCTGCACGACGACATTGTGTCCGGTGGGGCTGATTCCAGCCATGGAGAGTAAGTCAACGATGTGAGACCTTGAGATTCTCCTTCCGTTCAGCCTGTAGACGCTGTGACCGTCCTGGTAGACATTACGAGAGATCGTTATGGTGGCGGTGTCAACCGGTATGCGATTATCAAAGTTGTCGAACTGGATAGTCACTTTGGCAGCTTTCGTCTTCTCTACTCCCACCTTGGGAGAGCCATGGAATAGGAGCTTTGAAAAATTCTCAGCGCGGAGCTTTCTAGCACTCAGTTCTCCCAAACCGAAGAGTACAGCGTCTACGATGTTGGTTTTTCCACTTCCATTCGGGCCAGTCAGCACCGTGAAGCCTTTGTCCAATGTGATTCTGGTGGTTTTTGGACCGAAAGATTTGAAGCCTTTTAGCTCGATCTTCTTGATGTGAGGCATTTCGTGAAGGTCGCCTTCTCTTTTGGTCAGGGGGAAATATCAGCAATAATGAGAATCTTTCTCAAAAATCATTCTATAACTAAGAAATATCTCTGGAAAATATGCTCAGGGTCTATCGCGATTTAGGCTCCATACAGTTTTTCAGGTTGCCCTCGCGTTTCGAAATTTCTTGGACAACCTTTTGATAAAAGACTTTATGCCCTCATCACTGCCGTAAACGAGTAGGTATCCATCTTCTTGGGTCCTGTAAGAGAGCTTGTTCTCTTCAGCCAGTCTTTCTATGTTCCTCTGCGGTGTTTCTTTCGAGACCTGAACTCTAATCCAACGTTCTCCTCGTGGGATTCCCGGGACGAATCTCGGAGCTGCCGCTTCTTCTTCGTCGTCACAAATCCTCTTCTTGGCTTCTTCAAGTTTCTTCATCCATTGATCGACAAACTCGATTCCAAATCGTTTCTGAGCTGCAGGAACTAGATGGAATTCGAGATTCTCTAGATAAATCTCAACCCTTGGGATATTCTCGGTGTGTGTGGGGTCAGCTTTTAGAATCTTTATCATGGTTTTAGCGGAGCGCAAATCTTTCATGATATTGGCTGGGATTGTCTCGCCCGTTTTCTTGAGTTCGGTTAGTAGGTCCGCCAGTAGCATCCAAGCTTCTTCGTATCCCATCTTCCTTCTACACCGTTCTGGGAGTCTCTTGACTATGAAAGTTGGTGAAGTGTCACTTTAAGTTTCGGATTGCAGTTGCATTCTGATGTGGGAGGACAAAGTTCAAAGACAGAAAAAAGAGAGGGAAGGATTGAGGAAATGTCTTCTTCTACTTTTGGACATCTATTTGGGATGTTCCAGCGCCACTCATTGAGTAGCCCCGAGAACGCGTCCAGGCGGCAAATAGCGCAGTATCCGCCTGCAGGAAGCCACTTCCCCAGTCATTGCCGAACCATTCGAAGTGGTATACTCCATACCATGGGTCGTATACCCAAGAGCCATCGGATGGTATTGGGAGACCATGTGCAGCGTTCTTGAGGATTGCTTCCATAGCTTTCTGTCCGAAGGACGGGTATGATTGTAGCACCAAAGCTGCCATGCCTGAGACGTGGGGTGCGGACATGCTTGTGCCCCAAAGATAATAGTACCCTTCGATGGGGTTCATATATGACTTGTATGGTCCTACGATTG
>CP070749.1:607489-609826 GCA_020348365.1 Candidatus Bathyarchaeota archaeon | reverse complement strand
TTCCTATATTTCTCTGGAAGCTCTCCGATTCCCGTGTCTATGAGAACGCGCTTCTCATCTGTTATAATCAGGAGAGGCTTCAAAGCTGCCTCGTAGACTTCTCCCTGATACTTAGCGTATACAAGAAGACTCTTGTCAAGGGTGAAGCGTCCATCGCTGAGAAGATGCAACTCCAACGTTAGCACCTCGGGGAGCTGTCGCAGACGTGTTTCCAGTCTGTAGAATTATGTATCTTAGGAATTTGGTGCTGTTCTCTGCTTCGGAGACAATAGCGAAAAGAAAAGGACGACGTTTAGGCAGGGGTAAATCTGCGTTTCAATCTCTCCAAGACCTTATCTAGGGTTGTGTATTCCATGGCCTCTGCGCTAAGGCGGGCAGGCTCGAACTCACCCATACGACGTAGAGTAACTGCATAGTCAACAGCTTCACGACGCGCCAGATTGAAGGCGGGATCATCAAATAGATCACTTATCATCGGCTTGCCATCATCATCACTGGCGATCGCGCCGTTGGCAACCTGAAAACCGAGTGCCACCATTCTCGGAGGTCCATCGAAGGCGGTGCATTTGCTGTTCTTTAATCCAACAGGCATGAGTGGGCCCCAGTGGCTACCTCTCATCCAGCCCTCAACGAAATAGCTGTGCATGAAAGGAGCTAGGACCTCACCGAGTGCAGGTAAGCCGTGTTGAGCCCTTACAATGGAGACCGGGTCGTCTTTCCCTATGTACTTGCCTGCGATCAGTGAGAGCCTCGTTGTGCTGGTCTTCGCGCATATAAGGCCATCCCTAGCGCGCCAGACGTGAGAAACCACATAGCGTCCAGGCGTTCCGATAAGGGCAATCAGTTCGTACATCTCTTCAGGGCATTTCACAACGACTTTCTTATTTTCGATCACATCCAGAACGTTGAATTTGAAGCCTCCAGACATATTTGGGTCGATTACGAGTCCTGCAGTGTTTGCTGGGTCGGCAAATATACGAAACATAGGATAGTTGAAGGCGCCTGGTTCGGTCTTGTCTGCTGCAAAGACAACTATTGGGTCGGACTTTCTCTCGTCAATCTCCATCTCAGCCACGCCAGGTCCCATCCCTCGAATATTGCCACTGAAGGCGGTTTTTAGGATGTCCTGTCCAGCACCATAGAGCTTTAGATTTGTAGCCTTTTTTGCGCTCTCTTGAAATATGTTCCATGCAAGCTTGTGAATCTCAGGATTGTCCTCTCCCTCTTGATGAAGCATGAGAAGTTCGAGGTCGTCTCCTGCGTTGAAAACATAATAGCTGTTGATGAGCCCCTGCTTCTTGGCCTCTTTCAGGCGTTTTTCACCTATTTCAAGTAGGGGTTTGGGTACAACATGGTGTCCAGCCAGAGATCCAACATCGCATTTGATAATGGATATAGTGGTTTTTTCGGCCATTAGCACTCACCCTATAATCTTTGACCTAGTGTGCATGCATGCGTCATCTTCTTTAAAAGGTTTCCTAAACACCACTGTTGACGGACTAAGGAAAGGACTATAACCTTGATTCATGAGGGTAGTTTGGTTCTCCAGTTCCTTCAAGAATCTCGCATACACAAATCGCTGTTTTGATTCTGGTCATTTCATTCTATCTCCTCGAGGTTCCGCATGCACGCGCACGCAGAGAGGAATCCCAATCAACTTTTTATTTAGTCAGATAAGAGTAGATATGGGATGTAGTGATGGGCGAGCTTACAGTTGTGTCTGCAAAGATACCTGAGGAGGTTTATGAGGAGCTTGTTCTACGCGTTCCCGACGGTGAGAGAAGCAACTTCATCCGCGAAGCCATAGTCGAGAAACTGCGGGAGATTCCAAGGCCTAACAAGATTTTTGAGCTGGAAAAGAAGATCGGCAGGCTTGAAGCTGATATTTCTAGAATCAAAGAATCCTTGGCTGAGCTCGAGCTTCTTACATACGATAAGGGTAGGGTCAATCCACATGCTTTCTGTACAGACAACATGGACCACAAAATCTTGGATCACCTTCTTCATTACAAGAGCGCGACAACCTCAGAGCTTGCAGACGTTCTTGGAACTAACCGATGGCTAGTTCTGAACAGGCTTAGGAAGATTAAGAAGCGCTCTAAGAAGCAGCTTGGAAATGCCATAATTGAGTACTATCCTGGAAGAAAGTCTGGGAAGATGAAGGCCTGGTGGATAGCCGATGGGCTAGTCGAAACATAACAAAATAGATGGTCAAGATGGGACAGTGCGCGCGCTTACCTATTTTCCCCAATCATTCCACAAGTGAATACATATGGTAAATATTCATTCCTACGTCGCGCGCGCACGCTGCAGTAGAGGGTGACAATAACGATATTA
>CP070749.1:599707-607389 GCA_020348365.1 Candidatus Bathyarchaeota archaeon | reverse complement strand
TCGCCATCTGAATGATTGTGAAAGAGCTCAAAACCTCAGCGTTATTCACTACCATCGTTCCAGCAAGTGTGATCGGGGCTGTTATGCCGGCGTGTGGCATGCCCATAAATGCTACGGGAAGTCCTACTCTGCTGAACTCGAGTGCGGCGTCGGTGGCGCCTTCATCAAGGATTAGGGGTGACACTGTGCATTCAAAGGCGTGTGCTATTGGTCTCTTCCGCAGTTCTTCCTCGCCTCCCACCACCGCAGCTAACATCTTGACCAGGTAGATGGCTTCTTCCAGCTTGGATGTAGCATCCATCGTTATGGGTTTCTCCGTGTTGTTCAGAGACGCTTCAAGCTCGTGGAGTACATGAGCATGGGTGGGCACGTCTGAAGCTACCACTATGGGCCAGTAAATGTGGAGGTCTTCTAAGGCATCGGCGAGAATCGCTGCCGTCGCCACATCATTCTTTGTAGAGTCTCTCCTTTCACCAGTCTCAAAATCAATAGTGGCTATCCCTATGCCATCTGTGGAGAAGTACACGTGTCTACCATCGAGCTTAATGTCAAATCTGGGATTTCTCGCATGAAGTCTTATGTGCTTCGGGGCCCTCCGCAGAGCCTCTTCAACCAGGTACGCGGGGATTTTTGCTACATTCTTCTCGTAGTCTACAGATGCACCTGCATCATCCAGAATCTTCAGCGCTTTTTCGCTGTGAATTCTCATACCAGTCTTTTCCAAAACATCCAAAGTCGCCCAGTGAATGCCATCCAAGTCATCCTTGCTAAGCAACCTCGACTTCAACTTCCAAGACTTGTCGAGTGTTTTACGGGACATAGTGCATTTGCTCCATGTTGCCTTCTCACTACTAACTTGAAATATAAACGATTCTATCGTCTGCGAGCATCCTCATCTTTGCATCGCATTATTGGGGAATCTGAAGGTCCGGGATGATTATGTGTAACCTTCTTAAGATGGACGCACAATACTTGGGGCAACAATTCATGAGGAGAGAATTGATTTGGCATCTGGATATTTCACTTTCTTGTCCGAAGACGAAGTTGTGCGCATCCATGAGACGAGTCTGAAGATTCTAGAGGAGATAGGAATCAAAGTCTTGAGCGAAAAAGTGAAAGGTCTGCTTGGCAAGAGCGGGGCAGAAATCAATGCTGCACATTCTGTTGTGAAGATTCCGGAATCTCTCACCGAGGAAGCCATCAAGAAAGCACCGAAGGAGATCACTCTTTGCAGTAGAGAACCGGCGCATGACCTGAGGCTTCCATCAGATGATTTCCCCGTCGCCACCCTAAGTGGCTTTTCCGTCTTTATGAGAGACTTCAGAACCGGCGAGAAGAGGGCGACAAGAAGATCGGACTTGAGGGAATTCGCGATCATAGGCGATTATCTTGATACAGTTGACTTTTTCTGGCCGATTGTGACTCCGACTGAAGTTCCTCCGCCAGTCCAGATGGTGCATGGCTTAGCTGTCGCCTTTGAACATACAGGGAAGCACGTTCAGTACCAAGCCTTGAGCGAAGATGAGGCAAAGTGGCAGATTAGTTTGGCAGCTGCAATTGTTGGAGGCGAGAAGGAACTCAGGCGGAGACCCATATTCTCAACAGTCCAATGCCCCGTCAGCCCTCTACAATTTGAGAAGGGCATGTCTGAGGCGATGGTGATGCTTGCACAAGCAGGAATCCCGATCTCACCCATGTCGATGGCGTTGAGTGGTGCAACTGCGCCTGCAACAATTGCTGGAACATTAGCGATCATAAACGCCGAGAACCTCGCCGCCCTTGTCATTGCTGAATGTGCGAATCCTGGTGCTCCACTCATCTACTGTGCAGAATCAACGCCAGCAGATATGAGAACTGGAGAAATCAACTATGCAGCGCCTGAGCTGCCCCTTGTTTCAGCCGGGTGCGCGCAGATGGCGAAATTTTATGGACTTCCAAGCCAAGTGGCATCGCTAGGAATGGATGAAGCTCCTCCCGATCTCAAATCCCTTTCAAGCGCCGCGGCTACATATGCGTTCCACAACATGTGCCGCACAGACATCACTGGAGGGTTTGGTTCGCTTGAGGCGGCAGAGAGCGCAGCGCTGGAACAGGTCATTCTTGACGTTGAGGCTTGGGAACAAGCTCGTGCGTTTCTGCGCAGTTTTGAAGTGGATGGGGAAACGTTGGCATTCGATGCTATTCGCGCAGCTGGCCCTGGAGGAAGCTTCCTCGGGCTGAAACACACACTATATCACTTCAGACGTGAGATGTGGCTTCGAAAAAGCTCTGAAACCTTCGTCTTACCTTCGACCTCGGGTTCACCAGTCGAAAGAGCAAAGCGAAAAGTTAGCGAAATACTCTCGACGCACACGCCCCCACCGATTGAAGAGGACGTCCGCAGTGAAATGAATCAGGTCATCAAAGACTGCGAAGAAGAAGTATTGTGAAGCCTTCTCGAATGCCCCGAGCGCGCCATCCTGAGAGGTAATCAACTTCAGATGAGGCTACACTACCCAGGCAAAATCTTTTAGCTGAAGAGAGATCTCCATGAATCCACGAGTCCAGGGAAGGGAGACTGTCATTGGAGCACTCACGCGAAGGGTCGGGCTTTATCCGAGGAGAAGACCTTCGAAGAATTCATTCCTCGACGTTGAAGGTTCTCGAAGAGACAGGAGTTAGAGTGGATGAGGAAGACGCGCGGAAACTACTGGATGATGCTGGAGCATATGTGGATTCCAAACGGAAGATTGTAAGGATTCCGCAGAATCTGGTTGAAGAATTGATCACGAAGGCTAGAAGATGCGCTAGATTATGTGGTAGGAATTCAAAGAATGATTTGACCCTGAAAGAAGGCAGGTTTCATGTTATGACTTCCAGCACGGGGGTCAGAGTCTTAGATTTGGCCACGGGGAAAGTCAGACCGTCGACCAAGAAGGATGTGGAAGATAGCGCGAGGTTAGCGGACGCTCTAGAGAATTTCCACATTTACTCAATCATGGTGGATGCTCTGGATTGCCCATCTGAGATTATGGGTTTGGAAGAGATTGATGCCATGTTCAACAACACTGAGAAACACATAGACACTGGTGCTTTAGGCACCGACAACGCAAGAGATATGATTCAAATGGCAGCTGTAGTGGCAGGAGGCTTCGAAGAACTACGGAAAAGACCAATAATAGATTTTATGCAGACTCCCGTCTCGCCTCTTATACATGAAAGGGAAAACACTGAGGGCATTCTAGAATGTGCTAAGCACGAGATACCCCTCATAATTCTGAACATGGCACAGGCTGGGGGGACGTCGCCTATGACCATTGCGGGCACCCTATCAATAACCAATGCTGAGGTGCTAAGTGGCATGTTAATCGCTTATTTGCAGAACCCTAACGTGCCTCTGATCTACGGCACATCATCCATAGTTCTGAATATGAAAAGTCTGCCCAAACGGTCGATTTTTGGTCTTGTTGAAAATGGATTAATCGCCATGGGCGCGGCGCAGCTGGCAGGGTATTATGGCTTTCCTTCTCTGGTCAACGGTTTCAGCGGAGGTTGGTCAGGACTTGATGATGACAGCCTCGGATTTTTGTGGAGTATGATGGCGATTCTGCCGACTCTGGCGAATGCTGATATCCTATATGATGGAGGATTGATTGAGAACTCCAAGACCTTGTCCTACGAGGATATGGTTATTTCAAATGAAATCACAGGTATGGTTCTCCGATGCATGAGAGGGATTAAGGTCGACGGTGAAACGCTAGCCGATGATCTGATTCACAAAGTCGGGCCTGCGGGCAACTTTCTGGCCGAGAAGCATACGCTTGAACATCTACGAAAAGAAATCGTTGCTGCGGAAATACTTGATAAGTCGAAGGTGAAGGATATCCAAGAGACGGCTAGGGAAAGGGCTAGGAACCTTCTGAGCGCCCATCAACCAGAACCGCTAGAAAAAAGCATCCAAGAAGAGCTGAGAGGAATCGTCAAGAAAGCATGGAAAAGAGAACGAGACAGAAAGTGAGAATAATCAAATCAGTCTTTCCTCGGCGCCTGCATTTGGTACTTCATGCACACAGGTTAATTGGTGCACACATGCGTCCAGTTGATCATCGATTGACAGATAGACCATATCGTTTGTACTATCAGATGATTTGATGCACCATCGCAGGGTTGAGGGCAATGAATCGTGAAGTGAATCTTAGGTTGCTGTTTTCGGTACTGCTTCTCTATGCGTTGGCCGTGGGAATACTCACCGTCGTTATACCACTGTATTCCTATAATCTTGGTGCGGATAGAGTGACAGTTGGTTTTATCTTCTCAGCATATGCCTTAGCTTATGTCGCTGCATCCCCTGTGTGGGGGAAGGTATCTGATCGCCTAGGCAGAAAGTTGGCGCTCAGCATCGGGATGTTGGGGTACTCTGTCGTCATCGCTTTATTCACCTTTGTGAGCAACCCTGAATCTCTTGTGGTCATCGCACTGTTGCAGGGGTTTTCCGGTGCGTCCTTTTGGATCGTACCTACTGCCCTTATTGCTGATCTCTATGCCTCTCAAGAGATGGGTGGGGCTCTTGGTAAGGTTGCGCTGTTTCAGGGGATCGGTTTCATCGTCGGATCATTCCTAGGCGGCTTTCTGATCGAACAGCTTACCTATCTTAACGTATTCTACATTTGTTCAGCTTTCGCGTTTTCTACGGCTTTGCTAATCCTTCTCGGGCTTCAAGAGAAATCCAAAACCTCCACCGAAGAGATTACGGATTCTTCAAGGATCGGACCTGGATTTGGGGTGATAGCAAAGAAGGGGTTGCTCATTCCTTGCATAGATACTGCATTTGCCGCCCTGTTTCTGGGAGTTGTCGAGTCCCAATTCATTGTACACGCGGGTGAAATATTGATGAAAGGATATTTGGTCGGTGCTCTCTTGACCAGCTACTACATCGCAGAAACGTTCGTCCAATATCCGGCGGGCAGATTCTCGGATATGATTGGTCGGCATCTCATGATTTTGCTGGCGTTCATCATGTCCGCTCTAGGTTTTCTCGTATTGGTCTTCCCTCCCTCCTTTGCGTCTCTATTGTTTGCAGCTATTGCTGTAGGAGGAGGTGTGGGGATACTGTATGTGGCAGCGACGGCTCTTCTCATGGACGGAGTATCGTCTTCCCAACGAGGATTAATTGCGGGCTTTCAGAACATTGCATGGGGAGTCGGCTTCTTTCTCGGACCGATGCTTGGAGGCATAGCAACTATACATTCTGTCAGCACTCCCTACGTATTGTGTGTAGTAGCCTCAGCAATCGGATGTGCCCTGTCGCTAATCGCACACAAAGAAACGGATTCTACCTCGCTACCCCGATAGGCGTGTGCATGTCTGCTTAGCCTTCCCTGCGAGATTCATTGTTCCTTAGAGTTCTTCTCAGAATCTTTCCTGCAGTGTTCTTCGGTAGTTCAGCTACGAATTCAACTCTTCTGATTCTTTTGTAGGGCGCGATTTTTTCTTTGCAGTGCTCAATGAGCTCCTCTTTAGTCACTGTAGCTCCTTTCTTCAAAATTATGTAGGCCGTGGGGATCTCTCCTGCAATGGGATCTGGTTTGCCTATTACGGCGCACTCTTTAATCGAAGGGTGCGTGTATAGTGCATTCTCGACTTCTGCTGGGTACACGCTGTAGCCTTTGTACTTGATTGTGTCTTTCAGCCTATCAACAATGTAGAAATAGCCCTCTGCATCCATTTTTGCGATGTCTCCAGTGTAGAGCCAACCCTTTCTAAGCGCTCTCTCGGTCTCCTTGGGGCTTCCTATGTAGCCTTTCATGACTTGTGGGCCCTTCACGATTAGTTCGCCGGCTTCGCCAGGTGGAAGTTCTTTCGTGCCTGTTTCGATGTCGACAATCTTTGCGTCTGTGTCTATTATTGGTATGCCAATAGATCCGATCTTCACTCTGTTTGGCGGGCTGTTATGAGTCTCAGTTGAGGCTTCTGTCAGGCCGTAACCTAATATCAGTTCCACGCCAGTCAGATTGTCCCATCTTGTTTTTGTGGCATTAGGTATTGGGGCGGCGCCTGCTTTGACGCAGCGTAGGGAAGAGAGATCATATTTGGTGATGGCAGGTTGACTCGTGATGAGAGTGAACATGGTCGCCGCGCCATACCAGACCGTGACTTTCTTCTCTTCAACAAGCTGAAGAACCCTTTCAGGGTCAAAACGTGTGACAGGTACTAGAGTAGCTCCAACGTAGACTGCCGAATTCATGTAAGATGCCCCCCATGAATGGTAGAGAGGTAGGACCGCAAGAACGACATCATCACTACTCCAACCGAACCAGCGGGCGTTCATGATGGCATTTGAAATCAGATTGTAATGAGTCAGCATGGCGCCTTTTGGTGTGCCTGTTGTGCCGCCAGTGCATTGAATGACTGCGACATCTCGTTTTGGCCATATCTTGATCTGGAATGGTTGAGGAGCGTGTTTCCTGACGAGGTCTCTGAAAAGGCAGGTGTTTTGGCGTCGCCTCTGCCCAACTGTTATTATGTTCTCCAGGGCGGCTCCTCTTTGCACTTTCTTAACGATTGGGTAAAGAGATTCGTGGGCAATTATGGTTTCTGAGTTAGAGTAATTTAGTATGTGCTTTAGCTCAATCTCTTTGGAGAGGGGATTTGCAGGTGCAACTACTCCTCCGGCCTTGAGAATTGCATAATAGCTGATTACGAACTCTGGAATGTTTGGAAGGAAGATTGATACTGAGCTACCTTTCTGTACCTTCAATTCTCCTAGTGCAGCGGCAAGCTTGTCGGACATCGC
Source organism: Candidatus Bathyarchaeota archaeon (assembly GCA_020348365.1). Classification (GTDB taxonomy): domain Archaea; phylum Thermoproteota; class Bathyarchaeia; order Bathyarchaeales; family Bathyarchaeaceae. The sequence continues at coordinate 600,617 of CP070749.1, read as the reverse complement.
ATCAAGCTTCCCGTAGGATATCTGATCTTTTTCATGATCAATTGCTGGCTTGTTTGGGTATTTTTCAGCTGATTCTTTGAGAAATCTGTAGAGCGGGACATCGGGATACTCTAGGATCTTGGGTATCTTCTCTGGCCAGAATTTGAACCATGGCCTCTTTTTAGGCACCTTCATTCAGGATTCATCTGGAGTCCAATTGCGGAAGATATAGAATAATAATCTTAGGTGCGCGGGTACTTGCCTTGGCAGTGGCAACCTACATCAGTGGTTTCTATCGATCGAGGCTTCTCATTATCGTTCTCTTTTCGTGTGTTATTATGCCTTTCTTCCCTATTTCTTGTATGAAGGGTTCTGGCTTCAATACTTCAGGGGGAAAGACTCCCCTCCTCTTTATCTTTCCTTCCGCAAGCATTGCCGCCCCTACTGATGCTGGAATGCCTGTTAGATATGCTGTTGCCGTGACTCCAAGTTTCTTATAGGCGTCCTCGTGACTCATGAACGTATATACGAGGTGATGAATTCTTTCGCCCGCTTTCTCCCCTCTGACATCGGCCAATATACATGCGTATCCCTTGACTTTGCCTGCTATTTCGCTTGGCGTGGGAATGAGAGTAATGAAAACGTCGAGAGGTGAAACTTCAACGCCCCTGACGTCTACCGGCTTCGAACTCATGAGACCGATTTGATTCAGTGTCTGCAGAAGCTCGACGGTTTCTGGCGAGAAAGCCAGCTTGAAGTCTGTGTATTTAACGCCTTTCTTGATGAATCTTGGAAGGGTTTCTACCTCTTCGTGGTCTGTGCAGTAAACGGTCACTGAACCTATGGGGTCTGGAAACTCGTAGACTTCCCTACCACTGAAGGGAGGTAGATGCTTGAACTCACCGTTCTCAAAAATGAGCGGTTCGAAGAA
>CP070749.1:598476-599607 GCA_020348365.1 Candidatus Bathyarchaeota archaeon | reverse complement strand
CGGATGAGATCATCACAGCCTGCAGATGGCTTCAGCCATCCTTTGGGGGCTTCAATCTTGAGGACTTGAGCAAGCCCAAATGCTTCTACATACTCGAACAGTTGAGGGAGAAGCTTGACATTCCCGTTTGGCACGACGATCAACAGGGCACTGCTACGGTTATACTTGCTGGGCTGATGAATGCTTTGAAGATTGTAGGCAAGAAGATGAGTGAAGCATTGGTGACAATAGTGGGCGTCGGATCGGCAAATACACGGACGGCTATTGTCCTGATGAGGGCTGGTGTGAAGCCTGGAAACCTAGTGATGGTAGATAGCAAGGGAATTCTTCACCCAAACAGAACAGATATAGAGGCTGAGAAGGAGGAGAACCCGTGGAAGTGGGACTTCTGTCTGAAGACGAATGCTGAGGGCAGGACAGGAGGGTTGTCTGACGCCTTTGAGGGCGCCGATGCATGTATAGCAGCGTCTAAGCCAGGTCCTGGAACAATCAAGAAGGAGGATGTAGCTAGAATGTCAACAGACTCCATCGTTTTTGCGTGTGCGAATCCAATTCCTGAGATTTGGCCTTGGGAGGCAAAGGAGGCCGGGACCAAGATTGTTGCTACTGGACGTTCTGATTTTCAGAATCAAATAAACAATTCTCTGGGTTTTCCAGGGATTTTCCGAGGTGTTTTGGATGTGAGGGCAAGAACCGTTACTGATGACATGTGTATTGCCGCTGCAGATGAGTTGGCTGGGTTTGCTGAGGAGCGGGGAATTGATGAGAGTGATATTGTGCCTAGGATGGATGAGTGGGAGGTTTTTCCGCGGGTGGCTGTTGCATGTGCCTTGAGGTCGATTAGCGATGGCGTTGCGAGGCTGAAGCCCAGTAGGCAGGAGTTGTGGGATAGGGCTGTAGCTTTGATTAAGAACACCAGGGAGACGACTGCTTTGATGATGAGAGAAGGGCTGATTGAGGCGCCTCCTTCTGAGGAAGACGTGTTAGGGTAGCACGCATTGTGTATCGGTTCTAAAGAAAAAAAGAGAGGGAGAGCGGGGACGTCTATTTCTTCTTCATTGTGGCAATGAATTCTTCTATGGAGATTGCTGGCAGGCTTTTTATCTGAACTGTGCCTCGTGAGCCGAGTTC
>CP070749.1:594906-598376 GCA_020348365.1 Candidatus Bathyarchaeota archaeon | reverse complement strand
CATGCCTTGTCATCGGACCTGATCTCCAAAGGGAGAATCGTCAGCCTATTCGTGAGGATAGGCAACGCACCTGCCATCCACATATATGAAAAGATGGGTTTTCACAGAAGACGGGAGATCAAATTTCTTGTCTTGCGAAAGAAAAACATACTCCAGCATTTATGAAGTAACATGCGTGTGGAACAATGATAGGAGAACTCGCGGCTTTAGGCACTGCAATCCTATGGGCTATTGCCGCCGTGTTATACAAGAGGGCATTGTTGGACACTAAGCCTATTTCAGCAAATATCGTACGTTGTGCATTCACAGGCGTGATTCTGATTGCTTGTTTGATAGTCATCGGTAGAATCACGGTTTTAGCGAGTGTTTCTGCGCAGACGAGTATTCTCGCAAGTCTCAGCGGAGTAGTCGGTCTATGTTTCGGCGACACTCTATACATGGTAAGCTTGAAGCTTGCAGGCGTCGCGCGGGCGGTTTCAATAACATCTACATACCCATTATTCAATATTGTACTGGCAATCTTCCTGCGGAGAGAAACTTTCAGTTTATGGGTGGTTCTGAGTGCCGTCACGATAGTCTTGGGAATATGGTTTCTCAGTTGGGGAGAGAAGAAGGATGTTGAAGCGTTGCACAAGAGAAAACTGATTAGGGGAGTAGCTTCGGCCTTGGCGACAGCGGTCATATGGGCCGTGAGCATCTCAATGATTAACATGGCTGTTTTGCTTCCAGAAACAGGTAGTTTAGACTATGCCCTAGCCGTCAACACTCTAAGGAATTTAGCCGCCGCGGTCTTTCTGTTAGCTTCAGCTCCAATAACAGACAGGAATTTCCATTTCTTGAAGATGCAGAGAGGAACGGTGCTTTCTCTAGTCTCCGGCGGCATAGCGGCGCTAGCTGTAGGCTGGTTTCTCCTGATCGTGAGCTTTCTCTATATCCCAGAATCACAGGCAGTCCCGATCTCCTCAACATCACCTCTCTTTGCGGCAATCGCTGGAATGGTCTTTCTACGAGAACCCCTAACGCCAAAGATTGTTGCAGGCTTGACGCTGATTGTTGTTGGGATCTCTCTCATTTTCATGGTGTGAAAAGGTCTAGACGCTTGGTGCTCAGAATGAAAGTTCTGTTCGTGTGCTCAGGAAATGCGTATCGAAGTCCGGTGGCAGAAGCCCTACTCAAGAAGGTCAAGCCAGAGATTGAGGCAGATTCTGCAGGAATTGATCCTGCGACCCCAATCTCTGAAGCGGCTAAGAGATACCTAGCAGAAGAGAAGGCTCTCAAGTATCTTAAGCGGGCTCCAGAGAGTTTAGGCGAGAAAAGCCTTGATGAATACGATCTTATTGTCGCCATGAAGCAAGAGCATAAGGATTCTGTCGTGGGGAGATGCCCAGAATGTTCGGAGAAGATAGTTGTGTGGAACGTCGATGATCCCTATTTCTTGCCGCATGGATATGCTGAGAAGATATTCGAAGAGATTAAGGATAAAATCACAGAACTAGTCAATTCATTACAGGAGCAATAGAGGGCACGCCTGCCGCTGCATGCACTCGTACAATCACGAATCTCAACGAATAAATAGAGTCAAGCCAAGAAGTACATGAATCTGGATGGATGCTCACAGAGTCATTGTCCATGTTGACATGGATCACTTTTATTCTGCGGTGGAGGAGAGGAGGAATCCAGAATATGAAGGAAGACCAGTCATTGTTGGAGCGGATCCAAAGGGAGGAAAAGGCCGAGGTGTGGTCAGCACCTGCAACTACAAAGCCAGAGAGTTTGGGGTGCGCTCAGGCATGCCGATTTCAAGAGCTTGGAAACGCTGTCCAAATGCTGTCTACCTTCGACCAGATTTCAAGCTCTATGGAGAGGTGTCCTCCAGGATCATGGCGATCCTCAGGAAATATGCAGACAAGTTTGAGCGGTGGGGATTTGACGAGGCTTTTCTAGACATCAGCTCGAGAGCCCGCAATTTCGTGGAAGCGAAGGAAATCGCAGAAGCCATAAGGCAGGAAATCTACGATGAAGAAAGCCTCACATGCTCTGTTGGTGTTGGCCCGAATAAGCTAGTAGCGAAAATGGCCAGTGACTTCAAGAAGCCTGATGGACTAACGATTATCACAGACGAAGCCGTGCAAGACTTCTTAGCGCCCCTACCCGTGAGAAAGCTGCTCTGGGTGGGGAAGAAGACGGAGCGTAGATTGAATGAAATAGGGATAAGAACAATAGGAGACTTGGCGGCTTACGACGCATCTGTGCTGACCGAGAAGTTTGGTATGATGGGCGCTCAGTATCAGCTCATGGCGCGAGGAATCGACGAAAGTGAGGTCACTGAAAGAGGAGAAGCAAAATCTGTGGGTCGCGAGATCACTTATGAAGAGGACACCTCCGACCTCGATCTCATCCTCGGAACATTACTCAAGCTGAGTGAATCAGTTCATAAGGTAGTTGTCGGGCTTGAAATGTTGTTTAGGACAGTCACCGTGAGGGTTCGCTATGAGAACTTTGAGACTCACACTCACGGGAAGACTCTACCCTTCTTCACAGATCGTCTTCAGAGCCTCCAGAAGACCGCACGGGAACTCCTTGAAGCGAATCTTCGTCAAGACAGAAAATTGCGGCTGATCGGCGTGAGAGTGTCAAAGCTCATCTCGCGTAAGGAACAGACAACCCTAGTCTAGAACGCTCGCATGTCAACTACCGGTAGGCGGTTAGAGCTTCAAGAACGTCTCTGAAAATCTGGAAGGTATTTGGACTGTAAAGGCAAAAGACGACTCTTTCGATTTTTGTTGGGCCCTCCAGATAGGCTATCGTGGCTGAGAGCATGATGATAGCGCATCGATCCTTCGGAAATCCGAAGATTCCAGTGCTTATGGCAGGAAATGCTATGCTTTTCAGGTTGTATTTGTCTGCCAGCTTCAGCGAGTTCAGGGTTGCATTCTTCAGCTTCTCGTCTTCGTGTTCCGTGCCGTGCACTGGACCGACTGCATGTATCACATGCTTGGCTTTAAGATTCCCTCCCGTCGTGATAACCGCCCCACCCACGTAAGTTCCGCCTATTCTGTCACACTGCTCCTGAATCTTCGGTCCTCCCTTCTCAGCAATGGCTCCAGCTACGCCTCCGCCGAGCTTCAGGGACGTATTCGCGGCGTTCACTATGGCGGCTATCCCAAGAGTAGTTATGTCGCCTTGCACCAACTCTATGATAGACTTTTTGATTCTGACCTTCATACCTGATCCTTCAAAACGCTCTTTGCCGTCACGACTTAAAGTCTTCGTAAATAAAAGCTTTGAATCATGCACGCTCGCGCGCGCTTATTTGCTGCGCATACTGTTGGTTCCATTCATATGAAGAGTGAATAATAGCCAAATCGGATTCACGCGTTCAGAATATCCCAAATTTGCTGTCTGAGGTAGACAGGCTAATTAATCATGAACTCTACATCCTTCTCAAGCGCATTCCCGGTCAAAAGTGA
>CP070749.1:590668-594806 GCA_020348365.1 Candidatus Bathyarchaeota archaeon | reverse complement strand
ATCGAGAAGAAGCTCGAATATGGGAGCCACGCCTATGTTGCCGCATTTAAAAACGCCTATCTTCACCTTCTCCAAGAATATCACCAATCTCTGTTTGGTTGTTGTGGACGTTTATAATGGCTTTGATGCTTATATATGCCTAGATGCAGGCGCCTGGCTAGATGATGGCCTGGAATACAATGTATATTAATATCAGGATTATGCCGCCTACTTGTGAGACTCCGCCTCTTGTGAGAAAACGCCAGAAGATGATTGTTGTTATCAGAAGGAATGGCAGAATCTCTATGAAGATTGTCATGTCAACTTCGAAGGGAGAGGTGAGAAGAACCAGCCCCAGCACGAGGGTTAGGTTTGTGAGGTTGGAGCCAAGTATGTCTCCAATTGCAAGTTGAACGCGCCCGCGTCTGACGGCTGTAAGATCCAGAGTGAGTTCTGGAAGTGAAGTACCTATAGAAACCACCTTTGCACCAATCAGGATCGGTGGAACGCCCAGTGCGACTGCAATGTTAAGACCTGATGAAACCACCAAACGCGACGCGACCATAACGCCGACGAAGGCTAGAACAAGCTTTGCAACAACGATTTTGATGTTTTCCTTCTCGACCACTGCAGGCTTCTCCACGTCGACTGGCGGCGTCCTTCTCCTGGACATAAAGAATATACTGACTATGAAGGTGCCTAAGAGGAGGGCGCCGACGAAGGGGCTCACAACCCCGAATATTACAAGGAGGAGGGGGATTACGGATGTGATGAAGAGGATGTCCGTCAGCTCAACCAGCAAGCCTGAGCAGCATGTCTTCAGGTAGCCGAGCATGCCCAAAATCCCCAGAACCGCCCCTACATTGAAAACGTTTGAGCCGATGATGTCGCCGATGCTAATCCCAGGGGTTCCTTCAAGAATTGAGAAGAAGGCTACAGTTATCTCTGGTGTTGAGGTCAGCACAGCGAGGATTACGAAGCCAGCGGAGACTTCACTCAAGCCTGTGAGGGCTATCAGTTTCTCTATTGATTTTATCGTGAAATGGCTAGCAGAAGCCAAAAGCACCAATGAGCCTGCGAGAATCAGCACTTGAACTATGAAGTCAATCATTTTATTCACATCTTGTTAAGTTTGGCTTAAATATGTCTTCTGCCTCGATGATGTTAGCAAGCGGCGCCAGCATGAGAAGTGCGTTACGAACTGTCTAGTCTTTTCACTTCTTTGACGGCCTTCAGGGCGACCTCGATCATATCGTCGTCTGGTTCTCGGGTTGTGAGGCGTTGGAATGCTAGTCCGGGCATTGTGAGGATTCTGGTGACTGGTGAATTCCTGTATCTGCCGCTGAGCTTGAGGAGTTCGTAGGATATGGCGCCGATTACTGGGATTAGGAGCATTCTGTATGCGAGTCTGGGGGCGAGTCCTATGTTTGGTATGAGGGAGAAGAGGAGGATACTTATGATGATGACGATGAAGATGAAGGAGGTTCCGCATCTGGGGTGTAGTCTGGGGAATTCCTTCACGTTCTCAATGTTCAGGATGACTCCGGCTTCGTGCGCGTTGATTGTCTTATGCTCCGCGCCGTGATACTGCAGTATTCTCCTGAATTCACCCCATGATGCTACTAGTGTTAGGTATAGGAAGAAGAGGGTGAGGCGTATTATGGCTTCGATGATGTTGAAGAGCACTCCTTTTGGGATGAGGAGGGTGGTTAGGAGGAAGGGGATTATTATGAAGAGGGAGGTTAATCCTAAAGCCAATGCAAGCGCTACTGCCAGTTCTTTGTAGGTGAACTTCTCCTCCTCGTCTAAGACTGCGTTTGCTGAGAAGTAGATGCCTTTGATTCCGAGGTAGAAGGTTTCGAACAATGAGATGATGCCCCTCACGAGCGGCAATCCGAGAAGCTTGTGGCTCTTGGTGAGGGAGGTTATCTCCTCGGTGTGCGTCAGTATTGTGGTGTCCGGTTGCCTAACGCATATCACCAAGTGTGCGCTTGAGCGCATCATCACGCCTTCTATCAGAGCTTGTCCACCAAATGCCAGCGATGGCTTGTCTCCTCCTTCCGCGAGCAACATAATTCAGAAGAAGATTCCGCTAATCATATATTCTTTTGTACATGCAAGTTCAGAGAGTAGAGTACCCGCGCAAGATGCTTGAGAAGGAGGCAAAGAGGGCTCTCTCGGGGGCTGATATTGAGTGAAGTTCGCACATATGTCCGATTGTCATTTAGGTGGGTGGAGGGACCCGCTGCTCAGGGAAGCTGGGTTGCAATGTTTTGAGCGCGCCATAGACATCTGTATAGATGAGGAAGTAGATTTTATCCTCATTTCTGGGGACCTATTCGACACAAGTAGGCCAGCCATCGACATTATGGAAAGAACAGTCTCAAAACTGAAGGAAGCGAAGGATGCTGGCGTTCAATCATATGTGATCGAGGGTTCCCACGATTTTTCCCCGACCGGGAAGACGATGCTGGGAGTGCTGGAGAAGGCAGGTCTCTTCATCAGAGTCTCCGAGGGAAAGGCCACAGAAGAAGGGAAGCTGCGTCTAAGATTCGTAACAGACGAGAAGACAGGAGCAAAGATAACTGGTCTATTCGGAAGAATGGGCGTTCTCGAAGCGAAAACCTACGAGAGCCTTGACAGAGAGAGCTTGGAGAAGGAGGAAGGCTTCAAAATATTCATGTTTCACACAGGGTTGGAGGAACTCAAACCTGAAATGTTTAGGCATGCCGAAGGCATGTCCATCTCATCGCTGCCAAAAGGGTTCAATTACTATGCTGGTGGGCACATTCACAAACATTCAGTTGATGACTGGGGTGATTATGACAAGATCGTCTTTCCGGGGCCCATTTTCCCGGCAGACTTTGGGGAACTGGAGAGTCTAGAGTATGGAGGCTTCTACGTAGTCACCAAGCGTGGAGAGAAGCTGGATACTCAGTGGAGAAGATTAGGTCTTTACGACGTGTTAAAACTGGAAGTCGCAGCGGATGGAAAGACTCCTGAGGGCGTTGAAAGCGAGATTGAGAAATGGCTTGAAGAAGTATATGTGAAGGATAAGATTGTGCTTTTGCGTGTTGAGGGAACCCTCGCTAGTGGGAGATCCTCCGATATAGACTTCCGTGGGCTCACTTCATCGGCTATGAAGAAGGGAGCGAAACTGGTGAAGAAGAAGACCAGCAAGCTCTCCACCAAGGAGTATGAGGAGATAACGGTCACCTCAACGTCAAGAGAGGACCTGGAAGATAGGCTCGTCAGAGAACATGTTGGACAACACAAACTTGGCAAGCTCAGCGACAAGGAGCTCTTCAAACTGACAAAGAATCTGATGAAGGTTCTCGCTGAGGAGAAGAAGCCGGACGAGACGAAGAGAGACTACAATGAACGGGTAAGAGGCAACATCGTCTCCGCCCTAGGCATCGGAGATGAATGGGAGGAGATGGCATGAGAATAAAATCTGTGCAGCTCCAGAACATCAGAAGCTACGAGAAGGCGTCCATCAAGTTCCCAGAAGGCTCAGTCCTGCTATCTGGAGATGTCGGATCCGGAAAATCCAGCCTTCTGCTAGCCATAGAGTTCGCGCTATTTGGGATAAGAAGAGGTGAGCTCAGCGGCGAGGCCCTACTCAGAAGAGGAAAAGAGAGCGGGACAGTCAGGCTGAACCTCACTATGGACGGTAAAGACGTAATCATCGAGAGAAACCTCAGCCGAACCTCTTCAGGCGTCAGGCAGGAATCAGGCCTCATCATAATAGATGGTGTGAAAAGGGAAGGCACAGCGACAGAACTGAAAGCCATGATCCTTGATTTGCTCGGGTACCCACCAGAGCTGTTACAGAAACAGAGATCCCTCCTCTATAGGTACACGGTCTACACACCTCAGGAACAGATGAAAGACATAATCAGAGCTGACAGGGAGCGGCGGCTCGACACTCTCAGGAAACTCTTCGGCGTTGAAAGGTATAAGATCATCAGAGAAAACATTGAGGAGTTCCTCAGAAGAGTCAGAGCAAAGAAGAGAGAACTGAACATAATCTCCAGAGACATAGATGAAACGAAGGAAAAGAGAAGAGCTGAAAGGAAGAAGCGTGATGACGCCGAGAAATCGCTAAGAACGCTGAAGAAACAAGAAAGCGCAGTACAGAAGGAACTGGAAGAATGGA
>CP070749.1:588230-590568 GCA_020348365.1 Candidatus Bathyarchaeota archaeon | reverse complement strand
GAAGTTTCTCGACAGCCTCAAAGACGTCGTCTTCATGTCTGGCACCAGTGCAGACTAGGTTTCCGCTGGCGAATAACAGAAAAACAACCTTAGGCTCGTCCATTCTGTAAATCAAACCAGGAAACTGCTCAGGCTCATACATGGTCCGCTCAAGTTCAAAAGCCGCTCTCTCCAAATCGATGTTTCCCCCTAGAGTCACTGAAGCCACAATATTCACAACCTTGACCTGAGCCTTGCCAACAATGATGATCCCGCAGCTCTTCAGCTCCTTAACAACCTTCCTCACAGCCCTTCTCGCCTCCTTCTCAGACCTAGCACCGGTACAGACCATCTTCCCAGAACCGAAAATCAAAGTGGCAGTCTTAGGCCTCTTCAAACGAAAGACCAAGCCAGGAAACTGCTCAGGGCGATACTCAACTCTAGGACAGCCCTTCACAATAGCGTTCAGGTCAACCCTCTGATTTAAAGCCCCAGACGCAACAACATTCTGAATTTTGACAGAAGCCTTATTCCTCGGCATCTCAACCACTCCATACAAGACTTCTTCAACGTATAAACCGTATCGTATAAAGCCTACAGGTAGAATCCACTATATAAAACCAGAAACTTGAATGTGTGCACAAGAAGACCAAGTGGCAAGAACCATTGCCATTCGCGCATCCAAGCGAAACAATAACACTTAAAAACAATCATCCAAACCATTAATACGACCAAGAATGCCGACACATGGATCACTCTCAAAAGCAGGAAAAGTGAGAACACAGACAGCAAAAATGCAAATCGAGGGCAGAACCAGAAAGAGCAAGATGCCCAGGGTAGGTCTCAGACGAAAGTATGAAAAGAGGATAATCCTCCAAAGAAATCCGGGACAAAGCTGGAAACAGGGAGACCGACGCCGACGCCGTCGCGGTCGCCGCCGCTAACCCAGATCATCAAAAATCAGCTTCATAGCGACACAAAGAAATAGTTTTTTTTGGAAATCATGCATGCAGATGTTCCGAGTCTAACGATTCTGAGATAGAATGATTAACAGTATGTTATTCAGAGATTGATTTTACGTTTGATGCTCTTGGACCTTTTGGACCTTCGGTTATGTCGAATTCTACTTTTTCTCCAATTTCCAGGCTGTTCTTTCCTTGGATGTCAGAGTTGTGAACGAACACGTCTTTGCCGTCTTCGGTGGTTATGAAACCGTAGCCACTTCTATCCATCCATCTCTTCACTGTTCCAGTTGTCAAGCGATTCACCTCTTTATCGTGGCTACCTTCAAGATGTGGATAAGCTTTTTAAACCTTCTTGCGCGCGCCCAAACACTGAACTAGGGGTGGTATTCTCAATACTGTTGAGAGTCATCGTCTACGACGGAGACGCGCAAAGAAGGGGACAGTATGGGGAAGGTCTGGAGATATAGTCACTATGGACGTGACTACGAGGTTTCAGCATACTGAGCAAAAGAGAAAGAAATAGACTATGCCGTGTCACTGCGAATCGGAGAATCTTTTTATAACAATCGTAAGCTCACTTTCATAACATGCAGATGTTACAGTTGTCAGCAGTCGTACCAGAAATCAGGTATTCAACGAACGAATTAATGGAAGCCTTCCCATGTCGAATTCCTCAAGGGGTTAGACAGAATATACTCAACTTGGGTGTTTCAAAGAGACATCTTATTGACGTTGTTCATTCATCTTCTCAGCCAGAAGAGATCTTAGATGGGGACGCGCTCGTCAATCTTTGTATTGAGGCTTGTGAACAGAGCGTTGAATCAGCCAACCTCTCGCTGGACGACATAGGTTATTTCATAGCAACCTACGATGCAAGTCCATTTCTGTGTCCGGGTCTCAGCTCTCTCCTAGCTCGAAAACTCGGATTCAAACCGTATATCAAACACGTCAACATTCAAGGGATGGCCTGTGCAGCCTTTCCAACCGCTCTTGAACTCGCCAGAGACCACCTCAACACGCGCACAGAGGATCATGTCTTACTCTGCGTCTCTGGAGCGAATTCCTACTGGTTCTCCAATCAAGTACAGGGGATGGAGGACGTAATGGAGATCAAGAAAATCGGTCTATTGAAGAACAAAGGTAGGAGAGAGATGGAATTGAGAAAATGGATTGCCACGATGGAGTTTTTCCTCTTCGGAGATGGTGTGGCCAGCATCATCGTGGCTAGTGAGGGGGATGGTCCATCAGTAAACAAAATGCTGAACATAACAAATCTCAGAACAGAAGATTATCTAGCGGGCTATGCCAGACTTGTAGCCTCAAATGAACCATTTAAGTTCGGATTTCACTCCCATTTGGGCAGAGACCTGCCAACGCTGGGAGTTGAATACACC
>CP070749.1:580560-588130 GCA_020348365.1 Candidatus Bathyarchaeota archaeon | reverse complement strand
GAAAATGACTTTTGAATCAAGTAAAAATCTTAGCGCTATCGGATTTCTATTGATAGTTATCGGCGCCGCCATAAGTTTCGTAGTGTCTTTTTCAGGTATTCTGTCAATAATCGGTATAATTCTGCTGCTTATTGGATTAAAGGGGCTTGCGAATTTCTACAAAGAAGATGGAATATTCAACAATGCGCTTTATTCCATAATTATCATTATAGTTGGATGTGTAGTTGGCATAGGAGTTATAGCGGCTTCCGCTGCTGCGGCTTTGGCTGATATAGGCATCGACTGGGCCAATATAGAAGATTGGGCTAATGTTGGAACGGATTTAGCAACTCTTTTTGCAGATCTTAACTTAAGCGCAATAGCGACTCTGTTAGGTGCATTACTGGCTGGTGTAATAATTCTTTTTGTATTCTTGATCATTTCAATGTATTTCCTAAGAAAGTCAATGGATCAACTATCAGCAAAGTCTGGAGTCGGCTTGTTTGGTACCGCTGGGATACTAGTGCTCATAGGCGCAGTTATACCAGTCATAGGGCTACTAATAGTTTGGATTGGCTTTATACTGGCCACAGTAGCATTCTTCCAAATGAAAAAAGAGGAAACAGAGGCACCATAATCTAGACGCGCGCACGTCCTTATGGGGTCACTGAGTCAGAGATCAAGCATCATTTCATATTGACCAGCGAAATTCTCGAAGCCAATGGATTCAAAGAACGATAGGGTCTCTTTTGAGGAGCTGTCAATGTTCACGATCGAAAGTTTCCCTGCTGCTCCTGCTCTTTCCGCGAATTCCTTCAATAGCAGGCTTCCTATTCCTCTCCTTCTGAAGTCTTTGTCAACTGCAATCTGTGGAATATCCCCTGATTCTGGGTACAGAATGCCATATGCTCTGAGTTCATCTCCGTGAAACACGCCATAAACCATTTTCTCTTCTGGACATCTCTTCATCGAGTCAATCGAGTTTTGCCAAGAAGGGTTCCAATCCCAGAATGTTTCGAAGCGGCTCCAGTCAGGTTTCTCGATCTGTCTTATTGCCGTGTCCTGTCGGGTTATGGTCTTTGCACTCAGCTTGGATGATGTAATCTTTAAGCATTCGAGCTTCCGAGTTTCCCTGAATCCCTTCCTCGTGTACAGCTTGTGTGCTGCTTCATTTGATCTCAAGACCTCGAGCAAATATTGTTTGACCCCTGCCATTCGCAGCTTCGGCAGTAAGAAGGCGAACATGCTATTTCCGATTCCTTTCCCTCTATGTTCGGGGATCACGCCGGTGCACATGTCATAGGCGGTCAGCTTGTCTTCCCACAGGTCTATACCGTTTAGGGTGAACCCAACCATCTTGTTGTCATCGAAGGCTCCAACTGACAATTCATAGTTTAATCCTCTTCTGATGTTGATTGCGTTGAAACGTTCCTTGGTCATCTGAATCTTGATTTGGTAGTCAGAGAACGCTTCTATGAACGTGCTGTACAGAGCTTCGAAATCTTCAGGCTGCAAACTTCGACAGATCATGCTCTTCACCTAACATGAATGCGCCATGGCGGATGGGCTGACCGCGCTGTTACTCTGCTTGCTCATCTTGTTAAATCTTACTTACTGTTTGCATGCATGGATTATAGATTAAAGAAAGAAATCTAGTCACATAGAATGTTTTCTTCTGCAGAGTATAGCTGCTAGTAGCGTTGATATTATGAATAGGGGTAGAATGAGGAATAGAGGAAACTCTGGAATTATTATTGCTTCTTGTGTTGAATGGTTGTAGGCGAAGTATAGGTAGCTATGTGTGTTATTGGAACATGGCAATAGGGTATGTGATACTTCTGTGCTGTTAACGAATACTCTGTAGGGGGCATTCATCAAAGCCGTTGGAATGCAGATTCTGCAAAAGCCCACTCCTCCATCTTCACCTGTAATGTTGAAACGGATTGCAGTGCCATTGAATTGAAAGTCAGAGATTGCAGAGTTGCAGATAGTTTGAATATTGTGTTCTGAAGTAGCGTTGAAATCGGATAGCATTCCCATCAAAGGATAGTAGTCAAACTGCATTAATTCTGCAGGAGTATCTAAGGGCGTGATCATGTGAGGATAGTCACCAATTCCATCACTACCAGTCTCATTCTGACCTGAACCTCTGTACAAGTCAACACCAGTATAATCACTCCAATAGTTGCCACCTGAAGGATAGCTGTCATCCCAGATATTCTGTGAATCAATGTTTGAGACTTGCTCTGTGTTATTGATGAAGTTGTTGTGGAAAATCATGTTGTCCGTAGAGTTGGTAAGATAAATCCCCACACCGTTGTCCGAGACATTATTGTTAATGAGAGCGTTTCTGTCAGGGCAATCCCATAGCATGATTCCATCCCGGTTGTTCGAGCAAACACTGTCGTAAACACTGTTATTTCTGGAAATGTGGAGTAATATGCCAACATCGTTGTCCGAAGCGTAGTCATCAGTGAGAGTGTTGTTATCAGAATTGAGGAGGTAGATACCACAATCATTTGAGGAGGCATTGTTGGCAGTAATGGTATTACTATCGCTACTCATGCAATGGAGACCATACCAAATATTGGTTGAGAATTTGTTATCTAGGATGGTGTTGGCATTGCTACGAAACATTCTCATTCCTATAACATTACCTGAAGCGGTGTTACCAACAACCACATTGTAGTCAGACCAATCGAGTCTTATCCCGTAGACGTTGTTGGATATATGGTTGCTTGAAATCGTGTTATTCACGGAATTATCGAGCCAAATTCCCCAATTGTCGTTTGTAATGATATTATTGCTTATGTTATTACCTGCTGAACCATCAATATGAATGCCGCTTCCTGGGAGTGGTCCGCTATTTTGAACAGTGAATCCTGAGATACTGTTGTTGTCTGATGTTATATGGATTACATCATTCCCAAGAAGCCCCGTTCGGTTTCCTTCGATCACTGTTGTGTCCTTGTCTTCTCCAACAAGTGAAATACTCTTGTTCACAACGACATTCTCGTAGTACGTCCAAGAATCAACGATGATTGTGTGCCCGTCCAGTGTTTCCGGTGCATCTATTGCTTCTTGGATTGCTACGTAGTCGAGACCGGTGTCTACATTGTGAACTCGGGGCATATCTAGATACAGGGTGTGAAGAACATCTGCGAGATAGTTAACTGCCAGGTTAAGAGATTCTCCACATCTATTCTTGAACATAGAATCGTCCCAATTGTAGTTTCGATCCATGCACGTACAGCATATGCCTACGTCTACATCGAAGGTGGTGTCGTGGGCAAGCTGTTTTGCCGCGTCGTAAGCAGAGATTGACTCCAGCGCCCCATCAAAGCTGAGGTACATGTTGAACTCTGCATCATAGCTAGAAGTTCTCTGATTGACATAAGTTTCATAATCGCTGTGATGTACTTCTGCGCCCCAATCTGTAGGAGCACCCATCACATGGCCAAAGACCGCTACGTCAACAATATAGTGGCTCATGATCCCAGCTGTTTTTGAAGCATTTCTAAAATCTTCTAACTCGAGAAGGCTTAACGTGTTGTTGTATTCTTCATACGCTCGGACTGCTGAGGCATCGTCCTGCAAGCTTCCATTGGACCAGTAGTAGATGTGATGTTTTGTCGTGTCGCCAATACCATCAGGTGCTCCCCCATTGTCGGGCAGTTCAGTTCCATACAAATAGACTGCAAGATTATCTACAATGTATTGTTTCTCCTCTTCGGGCAACCAATCCAAAGCATGTTCAGCAATCCAGTCATGCGTGCCATAGTCCGGATTGGTCGGGTCTTCACTGTAGCCACCATTACTCCAAGCAGAAACATCTGACTGGAAGACAATCGTCATCATCAACAGAAGCAGCGATACAAAAGTCAACACTACAATTCTCTTCATCATGGATCATTCATTTACGTTTACACGGTTAAGATTTGCATGTATGCGTTTTACCGAGCATTACAGGTCTGATACCGCTGGGATTATTTCATTCTGGAATATCTTTAATGGCTCGTTTTCATCAAGTGGGTATCGCATATTGATTATTGCGTGTTCGATGCCGATTTTGGCTAGTTCCTCCAGATATTCAATGGTGTCTTTTGCGGTCTTCAATATTGGGGTTCTATGGCTAGTGCCATCTCTTCTTTTTGATTCGACGGAATCTGGCAATTCTGTATGCCCTAAATGTACTGAGCCTAATGTTGTTTTTTCAATCTGATCGAAGGGGCGTCCAACATCTTCGCAGTGTTTTTTGAGAATTGCTAATGCATTTTTGACGATACCTGGTCCGCCTCTTGTGAAGAGGTTACAAGCATCCGCGTATTTGGCGACAAGGCGTAGGGTCTTCTTCGGTCCCATTCCTCCAATGAGGATTGGGGGATGAGGGCTTTGGAGCGGTTGAGGGCTGCAGAGCGTCTCTTTCAGTTTGTAGTGATCACCGTTGAATTCCCCGTTGTTGCTGCTCCACATTTGCTTTGCGATTTGAAGGGTTTCCTCCAGCATCTCAAAACGGATTTTCCAGTTATAATAAGGGACACCTAATCCAACGGCTTCTCTCTCAAACCAGCCCGCGCCGATGCCAAAATAGGCCCGACCCCCAGACAACACATCCAAGGTTGTCACGGTCTTCACCAGAACTCCAGGATGTCTATAGATGTTGCCGGTGACCATTGTGCCAAGTTTGATTTTTCTTGTCAATGCTGCAATGTGGCTTAGCAGAGAATAGCCTTCATGCATTTCATCCTCGACGGGCCCAAGAAGGAGACCAGGGCTTCCGAGTTGAAAGAAATGATCCATCACCCATACACTGTAGAATCCTGCCCTTTCAGCTGTTGTGACTATGTCTTTCATGTCATCAGCAAAGCCTTCAACGCCGTTAGGAAACGTAAAATTGGGAATCTGAAGTCCAACTTTCATAAATGCAAATACGATTCTGCAACTTATAAGCCTGAACAGCAGGCGCATCTTGTACTGCCACGATCCAGTTTCTGTAGGCAGGGATAGGCACTGCTGAAGTCCGTCTAGGAAGTAGAGGGGGAAGACCTGTATCTCAACATCATTCTCGCCTTCCGCATCGACGATACGGGATTCTGCCTGCAGGTGCCCCTAGGAGGTGCAGATCGTCAAAATCGTGAAAATCGTGCGAAATCGTCGTTTATAATGTTAAATCGCCAGGAAAATCGTGGAGAGATCGTGCGAGATCGTCGGAGAGCGTCAGAGAACGCGCGCAGAGTCAGATGTAACATAGAACAATGTTGAATTGAGGAAATAGTTGGGGAAAACTACTAAGCGCGCGATAAGGTGCACATACCTTATTATCTGTAATTTGCCACTCGGTATGTTATTGTCATAGAAGGGTGGAGATTTGACTGTGAAGAGTAAGATTTTGTATATTCTTGCGGATTCTCTGAAAGAGATGAAGACAATTGTCCCTGCTTTCTTCATCGCGACTCTGATTGGTGTAACGCTTGAGTTTTACCTTCCAAGCGAGATCGCCTTTGTAGTGTTGGGCGAGAACCCGTTTCTCTCGATTCCGTTGGCGACGGTGATAGGCATTATTCTTCCCATCCCAAGATACGCTACCTATCCCATTGCATTCTCATTGTTCAAGAAGGGAGCAAGCATTGGAACTATTTTTGCGTTGATCTCTGGAGAGGTCATCTTGGGATCTCCTGATAGGGACATTATGGAACTGAAGTATTTCGGGTGGAAGGCCTTCTTGACAAGGCTTGCCTTATGTACGGCGTTCGTGGTCTTGGGCGGTCTTGTAGCGGAGGCGTTACTGTGATCGTTGAAATCCTCATTCTCACGCTGGAAAGATTCTTGAGATTCTTGCCCATTCTAGTTGTCGCTATTGTCTTGGCCAAGACTCTCAGATTGTACATTTCTGAGGACAAGATAGGATTGCTGCTCAAAGCAGAGCGAAGAAAGATTCTTGTACCCTCACTACTTGGATTAGCAACGCCTGGACCACTGGCTACTTATCTTCCTCTCCTGAAGGTTTTGCAAGAGAGTGGCTTGCCACTTAGTATTGTAGCAGCCTTCATCACCAGCCAAACCCTGGTCGGACCACTCCGCGCGTTTCTAGAAGTGGATCTGTTTGGGCTGCCCTTCTTCGCGTTTAGGGTAGCCGCGTCGTTTGTAATCGCCATCAGCATCGGAGAGTGTTTCCACCTTCTAAGTAAACGCTTAACTTAAAGCCGTCATATGCACTGCGCGCGCACATCGCCTGATGTTAGGTGCTCCGGCTACGTTATCGGCTGCTCATACCAACATGTCTTTTTCACATTCACGGAGAATCTGGCCTATTTCGTTTTTCACTTCCTCTTCAAGTTGAAGTGGCACATGCGATGCAAGTATTTGCCTGACTTTCTCTTTTGCCCTCTCGATCAGGGAGCCACTTGTCGAAGGCAGAGTCGTAGTCTCCTTCTTTAGCCATATTTCCTTTTTGAAGTGTTCCAAAGTGTGCTTGGCCCCCAAGAAATTACCTCCTGGACCAACGTCCTTGATTGCATTGAATCCCAAGGTTTCCTCGTTGATTTTGAATCGGCGAAGGTAGGCCTTAGCCTGCGCCCACTCCTCAACGTCAAGGATCACTTGCTCCAGTGCTGCACTTTCGGCATTTTCGAGTGAACCAAAGTCAGCGGAGATGTCGCCACGACCCATCTTGGTGAGGGGTCCTGTCGGCGTCGTGTAGCAAGGAAGCTTGTAGAGCCTTGCCATCTGAGTGGCTCCTGCCGCGATGAGAGGGAATTCTGGGGCCTCATAGTTGATTTCTCCCGTCTTCATGTTTGCTGGTGTTGATTCTGTGCAATAGATAACTGGGGCACCGGGGTTGGCACATTGCAGGAGAACTAGGGCTCCAAGGTTTTCTGCATTGATTATGACTAGTGTTCCTGCGATTGTTGCTGGAGCTGTAGCGCCGCAGAGAGCCATGGACATGGGGACCACTGGAATTCCCGCCCTTGCCAACTCAACCATGGCTTCGGATGAGCCTTCCTCGAATACGAGGGGACTAACAGGGCAATTCACTGAAGAGAAGATGGGTCTTCTTTTCAGCTCCTCTTCGCTGCCGACAATGGTCGCCGCCAACTTAATCTGCCATTTCGCGTCCTTCTCTGTCAAGGCCTCATGCTGAATGTGCTTTTCAGTGTTCTCAAATGATATAACTAAAGCATGAGCTCTTTGAAGCGGTGGCGGCAACTCTGTGGGGGTCACAATCGGCCAGAAGAAGTCAACCGGATCTAGATAGTCACTCAAGACTGCGAAGTCCTTCAGATCCGATGAATTTGTCATTCTTTTTTCTCCAGTTTCGAGGTCTCTCATGAAAACTGAGAAACCGCTTGTGGCAACGAAGGGAAGGTCCTTCACGGGGAGGCTGAGGTCGAGATTTGGGTTTCTTCCGCATAAAACCATCTTCTTCGGCGCTTTACTAATTGCTTCTTCCACTAGCGTATCTGGAATCTTTGCAGTTGAACGGGAATCGTCTATCTCTGCGCCGTTTTCTGCGAGTAGACTCTGCACTTTCTTGCTGACGACCTTTATTCCTATCTCTTGAAGTACTCTTAAACTTGTTTCGTGGATACTT
>CP070749.1:575977-580460 GCA_020348365.1 Candidatus Bathyarchaeota archaeon | reverse complement strand
AGTGGAAAATCAAAAGGCGTATCTTCCGTTATTGGCGCCGTATTCCTGATACTCGTAATCTTCATGATCACAACAAACGTTCTTCTCTGGTCATTCTCGAAGACCGCCCAGTACAACCAAGCGTTGATGGAGAGAAATGAGGAGGAAGCCAACCGCAGTTCTGAGAAGATTCTCGTCTCAGACCTAACCTACAATGTTGAAGAGGGTCAAGTTCACCTTGAGGGAATCGTTACAAATGAAAGCCCGGTTCCAGTTCAGATAACCACTCTTTGGGTCTTACACAAGGCCACTGAGAAACATGGATTCAATGATATGGTTGACATCAACTTGAAGGCTGGAGACTCACTAAATTTCACGGGGGCAAATGCTTTGACAGTTGAGGTAGAAGGTTTGGAAGCTGACAACTCTTCAAACGCGTTTGCCTCATGGTTCGTAACCGCCCGAGGAAACCTCATACCCCTTGAAGAGGAACGTGAATGGGTACAATACAACTACACCACAATCAACATAACAGAACCATCAGGAGGCAATCCAAAAGTGATAATCGGCTCTCTGATGCTGGATCTCGAAACATTCCGCTACTTCCCCTACGCATCGTTCAATCAGCTGCTCAACTACCCAGGCGGTATTCGTGGCTATAATGTTCCAGCCTCAACAGACATGGCATTTGGATGCATGGTAACAAACGTAGACCCGGCGAACCGATCAATAGTGCTTGATTCACATTCACTATTGTGGTTCACGCTACCCGTATCAGACGTGCCGCATAACAGGTGGTGGTACACTGTAGATGTTGCTGATGATGGAACCATATCTACACGCTATTCCGATGTAGTGCTTGCACACGGGGAGACAAAGCTCATCGTCTTCGCATCGGCTGATGATACTGGCAGCTCGAGCTTTTCAAGACAGAATACGCCGAAGGGGGGCGTGTCGGTGTCTGTCTTTCTGCTCTTCCATGGGACTATCGGAGGCGACCCTTGGGGACAGAACATACCGTTCGTCTCAGTGTACATCAGATAGTAGTAATGGTGAAGACGAACGCTTTCTGATGGGATACTGACGTAGGCGCGCAAGATATGACCTGATTGCCCATACACCCTAGCTGGCTGGCGCAGATAGCGCCTTCATTTCCTTTTTTTTAATCTGCCTCTTGAAAGTTGCGTTGTGGAAGTTCTCGACCTCAGCAGATTCGGCGCCTGCGCATAATCCAATACGTAGTCTAGGATGCTTCTCGCCACGCCGATTCTAGACCGGTCTTGAGACGCCTGCATGCAGAAGGGATATCTTCCAGAAACAGGATCTCCCCAGCTCTCATTTTCCAGACGACACAGTCTAGGGCACCTATCTTCTGATCTACGGATTCTTTGAGGGAGACTCCTTCGCGCAGAACGTGCCATTCGTCGCGTTCTTCATGTCCTAACCCATTGTATGCAATGGGCGATTACTAATCCCTCATTGAATTACTTTGGCAGTTATACCGTCGACTCTTACTGTTCTTATTCCACCCGTCTTTGTGTTCTGAAACCCAACCTCGTAGATTGGAGCGTAAATTATGGCCCTCTCGGAAATCTCAAAGATTTCTTCGACAACACGCGCTATTTCCTGAGGTCTCTTAACAATCTTTGATCTGATGATGCCAACCTCCATATCTGCTGGAATCTCAAGCTTCCCTATCTTCTCACGAAATTCAGTCAGGGTTTTCTCGGACTCTTCCTCAGAGGGCGCCTCGGGCACCTGATCCGGCGCAACCTCACGCCCCACCTTATCAAGAATAAGGTAGGTCGCGTCCTCATAGAGTAAACGTTCCTCCCCAACAAGCCGAATCACCCTATAGCCTTTCTTCGCGGGCTTTTCTGGGGAAACCGTTTTGAAACTCCGCTTTAGAAGGATGACTTCCTGTACATCTGCATCAACCTCAACCGTGTAGATTCTCTTCCGATAATAGTCAATACTGTACTTTCCCCTTACAACAAGGTATGGCTCATAAGATTTGTCGACGGAAACGCACTGGACTTCCTCTGGCTTAGGCTTCAAAAAGCCTAATCTGACAAACAATCTGGCCTTATTCTTCTCCCCTGTGATCTTCGCCACTGTAGGGTCAACTAGAGTCCTGTAAACAATCGTCTTCCGCTTAACAATCTTTTCAGGCACAGACTCAGCCGCACTCAACCATCAAACCTCCAACACCCACACCAGCAAAATATACCTTCGCCAGCCTTAAGTATCCTCCGAACAGAACAAGTAGCTGAGTTGATTCTGGATACTTACTTTCGCTCCATAATAGTTTTTGTACCCGCATTCTCAAGTTCTACTAGGCATCAGTTGGGAATGTAGGGCTGGTGAATAAGTGCGCCTCAAGCAAGACAAGCGCGATTAAGCAACGTGGTAGTCTTCATCCTAGACCGCGTCATAATCGTAGTCATAGTCTCAAACGTCTTCTTATGGAACTACGAGATGAACCAACTTGACTGGGGGAAGATGCAAGAGATCATTTCGGCAGAAACCTTTGGTGAGGGTCTTCCTCCAGAACCTTCTTGAGCCGCGAGTAGTCCAAGCCAGTCACACTATCGCCATATATTTCGCATCTCTCCACAGCACCCTGCCTTTCAGGGTCTCTGATAACAACCTCTGCCTTGTTTCCAGAAGGGAGAACAATGTAGATGTGGAATGACGACTTCCTCTTTCCCTTCTTTGTCACCGACGCCCGCTCAGCCGCCACAATTCTAAGACCTCCCGCTTTAAGCTTTTTCAAAACTGCACTTGGATCTGAAGAGAAGGTGAGTATGTCTATGTCGCTGTTTCGATGAGCGGTTCCCCTCCAAACGCTTCCCACCAGTCTGGGATGGAAACCCCCAAGTCTTCGCATTATTTCCAAGGCTTCCTTCCGCATCTGCAACAACATCCCCCATCTAGACGCTCCCTCCATCTCGTCGGCAATCCTGTCGAGTTCCAGGGCAACATCGAGGTTGCTTGGAAGGGTTCTAACTCTCAGTGTCTCCGCAGCTCGCATCTTGGCTTGTTTATACTCCTTCTCCTGTAGAGTGTACAGTAGAGTCGCTGCCTCCCGGGCAGCACGCTTTCTCAAATTCTTCAAGTGGTATTCCTCAGGAGAAGCATCAATACGAAGGAGCATGAGCGAAAGGGGATATGCGTCATGCAGCGATTGCTGGCTCAAGAAGAAGCCTGGACTTTCTCACGCCCACGTGTCGCAGAGGCGATATCTCCTTCGCCTCGTTGTAGACGTCTGAGGCGAGTTTTCCCAAGACGATCTCCTGAACAAACTCTTTGAACTCGAGTTCACCAGCTTTTTCTTCGACTATCCTCTTCATGATAACGCGAATCATCTTTTCTTGCGAGGTTTTAATCCTGCCTAGGGTGAGGGCGCAGACAGCCAACCTCAACCGATAGCCGTTCTTTGTGGTCACGTCGAAGATGCCGTCTACCCGTGTGGTTCTCCTCCGAATAAGACTTCTCAGATAGTCTCGGGAATACTCATGTCCCCTAAATATCGTGTTGGCAGTTTTGCCTTCAACTTCCGTTACCCTGAAATATATTTTCAGATACTGATGCGAAAAGTCGTCCGTGACATCATAGAGCGTGGCGCCAACCACCCTACCCACAATCTTTGAGGGTTCGTCAGATGGCAAGGCTCCCAGCTCGACCTCGCCGAAGTACGGAGGAGACTTGACAGTGTACCAGCTCTTCCGACGCCACTTATCTCTGACACGCCTCTTTCTTGTGGACACCGTAAACAGCCCTTACGACTGGGGAAGATTTCGCAGAGAGATATTAAAAGCTTTAGCGTTTGTGAGAGAATTTCAGATGGTTAGGTCATCCTATCCTCTCAATACCGCCCATAAACGGCCTTAAGACCTTGGGAACCACAAAAGAGCCGTCTCTCTGCTGAAACTGTTCTATAATGGCTATCATGGTTCTTGATGTTGCCAAGGCCGTGTTGTTCAAGGTGTGGACGAAACCTGCTGGAGCTTGACCCGCCTTCTCCCTGAATCTTATATTCAGTCTTCTCGCCTGATAATCCGTGCAATTAGAGTTGCTGCCGCTCTCTCTAAATTCTCCATCAGCCATCCAGATCTCTATATCATAAGCTTTCGACGCCTTTGCCATCATGTCGCCACTGCAGAGACCCACAACGCGATAGTGTAATCCCAATTCCTGATATAATTCCTCCGAGTTTCTCTGCAACTCCTCAAGAAAATCCCAAGAATGCTCCGGCAGACAGACAATGAACTGTTCAACCTTGTTGAACTGATGTGTTCTAAAAAGGCCCTTTGTGTATTTTCCGTGGGCTCC
Source organism: Candidatus Bathyarchaeota archaeon (assembly GCA_020348365.1). Lineage (GTDB taxonomy): Archaea > Thermoproteota > Bathyarchaeia > Bathyarchaeales > Bathyarchaeaceae. The sequence continues at coordinate 576,146 of CP070749.1, read as the reverse complement.
GACTTCCTTTCTGAAGCAGGCGCTGACTCCGGCGAGTTTCACGGGCAGATCTTTCTCATCGAAGATCTCGTCTATGAACATGCTGCCCAGCGGGTACTCAGCTGTCGGTATCAGATAGAGTTCGGCTTCCTCAACCTTGTAGCTTGCCTCGGCGAAATCGAATGGGTCG
>CP070749.1:567768-575877 GCA_020348365.1 Candidatus Bathyarchaeota archaeon | reverse complement strand
TGTTTGCAGAAGGAAATGTTCTAGTTGGCAACATGCTTGATTAATCTCCATATTTTTTGGTCTCTTTCAACTCGAACACTAACACAGTGGCTGAAGAATTGGTTTTGGGGCAATGCAGAACTCCCTTTGGAACCAAGATACATTCTCCCGTCTCCAGGTTGAAATTCTGTTCTTTCGTCTGTAATGTGAATTCTCCGTCAAAAACCAGAAAGGCCTCGTCACTGTTGTCATGTTTATGCCAGACAAACTCACCTTCTATCTTTGCCATCTTGATTACGGAATTGTTGACAAACATTACATCAACGGGAACCCAGGGTTCACCAATCTTTCTTGAAAGCGCATCCAAAGAGATCTTTTCCATTCAATCACCCAGCCCGTAAGAAGTCACTTCTTTGTCAAGGAATAACCCTTTCGCCCACGCATAAAAGGGAATGGTTTGCATGCTAAATATGGTTAATGTTATATACTCTAGCTTTCTATGGAGCGCTGGGGAGCTTGGGTAACCTGGCTGAGAGGACGGTTGGATCACCGTCGACCCGACGAACCTGATCCAGATAATGCTGGCGGAGGGAAATAGTCTGAACGAAAAAAGGTTTCCAACAAAAATACTGACAGAATTGTCAGTTGTTGTAGCTTTGAGTGTTATTCTGAAGGATATCCTACCACCAATCTATCCTCTTCCTCAAGGAGGATCCATCACGATAGCAGGGTTGGTTCCGCTTTTCTGGTTTACTCTGAGAAGAGGTTTCCGTATTGGAGCTTTTGCTGGGTTTATCTTCGGGCTGGTCCACATGGCGCTTGGTGGCTATGTTATAAATCCAATCCAAGGTTTGCTTGATTATCCTCTAGCTTTTGCAGCATTAGGCTTGGCTGGGCTCTTCAAGAAGTATCGGCTGGTCGGCGTAGGTGTTGGAATAGTTGGCAGATTCATCTGCTCTTTCTTGTCTGGCATCTTCTTCTTCGCATCTCCTACAGTAGAGGGCGCAATTGCATCAGCCATATACAATGGCACATATCTTATCGGCGAGTTCATAATCAGCGTGGCTGTAATATACCTGCTTATCAAGAGAGGACTGCTTGAAATCTATCTCTGAATTGAACTGGATTCCGAAGTCTAAAATCAAGACTTATGACTGTTTCTGCAAATTAGATGCGAACTGGTAACGTATTCATATTCATTTCTTCTTCTTAAACAGTCTTCGATGTTCACGGATCAGAACAAGGTGTTCTGAAACGTGGGATTATTAAATTCCTCACTGTAATAGCATTGGAGGGGAATGATGACGGGAGGAATAAAGTCGGGATTCTTGAGGGTTGCTGGTTATTTGGTTCCTCTTGTTCAATCAGTGCCGGTCTGGACTGGTCTGATGACACTTCCATTCGCTGGCTATCTGGTCCTGATTTTCGCAAATCTTCCAGCTGAACTTCCTAGGGCGCTGCTTGATCTATTCTCTCCCCTTGCTATTCTGGAGAAGGCCTTCATCATTATTGGACTGGTGATTCTTGTCTACTCAGTGAGTTATCTAAGGATAAACCGGGAGGAAGGATTGGTTACTTCAGGGCCTTATCGGTGGGTCAGACATCCCCAATACTTGGGAATGATACTCTCAACCCTCGGCTTGACTGGTTGGAGTGTTTGGATTCTGAACAATACTTTCGGCATTGGGTTTCTAAGTCCATCGCAGACCATAGGGGTGTGGTTCATTGAACTTTTCGCTTATGTTCTGTTGGCGTACGTAGAGGAGCAGGATTTATCGAGAAAGTATGGTGAATCCTTTGTGGACTATAAGAACAGGGTGCCTTTCTTCACGCCTTTCCTCAAGGCGAATAGAGAGTATCTGGATATTCTCATTTCCATCTTGACTCCAGCTATTCTCCTGTTTGCACTGATAATTGGAACTCAATCGTTAGTCTAGACTCTCCCGCGAATCGTCCTCTTTTGTGGTTAGTGTATCCTGGCGGAGAAGGAAAATCATTAAGGCTGGTTGATATTCTCTTTTAGAAATTCAGGTAAATCGGCAACCGACTCTATTATGTTCTTGACCCCTAGTTCTTCCAGTTCCGCTCTTTTCATGGATCCAGTTAAGACAGCAATGTATCTGACCCTCGCGTTCTTTGCACATTCATAATCGGATATTGCGTCTCCTACATACACCGTCTCTTCCGATGTTACATGCAGGTTGTTGATGACGTAGAGTAATGGTTCAGGGTTTGGTTTGTGTTTCTGGGTTGCTTCAAAAGGGGCAATAACCTCAAACATGGTGAGATCGAATCCTGCTTCGTTCAAATGCTTCTCAACGAAATACCTGATCTTTCCCGTGACCAGCCCGAGTTTCACTCCGGGCTTTTTGATCTCTTGGATCGCGTTTGGTGCCCCGTCTATTCTAGGAATTACCAGGTTTTCTCCCATGAAGAGGCTTCTAAATTCTTTCATGTAGAGTTGGGTGTCGCTATTTGGCCATAGGGTTCTTGTGATTTCCTCTAAGGGTCTGCCCATCAAGTCAAGGATTTCCTGTCGAGACGGAACGTTCAATCTGAGTTTTCTTGCGGTGGATTGGTAAGCGTTCACTATCACTTCGCTGCTGTCTATCAAGACACCATCAACATCGAAAACAACCGCCTTTATCATAAGAATTCCAGCGTCTGTGACCCTGGAGATAGGGAATTCATGGCTTTTTAATCTGGTGTAGATATTGCGGGAAGGTGAGGGATCTGCTGATTTTCAAAAGATTCTTTTGAGTCGCTGCGACTATTACTTGTTATGGAAGAAGACTGTAGCCTCTGTGGCAGAGTATTGCCCTACTACACTCTTAGACGTTGTTCCAGATGTAAGCGATTATATTGTGGAGACTGTATCACCTTCACCTGGGATAGGGGGGTCTTTAGGCACGCTGTTATGTGCCTGAACTGTGCTAGGAGAAGAGTCTCGCCCAGAAAGCTCGCGGGCAAATACACTCCCCTCAGCGTATACTTGGCTCGACGGGCAGAATTCACGAGCATAATCACTCTCAGCCTACCAAAGGTCGAGGAGATCATAGGAGACGAACTTCCCCCCTCAGCTATTGACTCAGAAGGATGGTGGATGAACTCGCGAAGCAGCGCTCAGGGACAGACTTGGTTGGACGCTGGATGGAAGGTGGATAATATAGATTTGGGCGAGAGAATTGTGACCTTCAGGAAGACCACAGGCGTGACGACGAAGGCGCCCATGAAGAAGAGAAGGGGAAAATCAGAGTGGATGAAGAGGACCCCCCGCCTAACCATGCCCCGAAGACGGAGAACTCCCTCCAAGACGAGAATAGCCAAGGTTATAGCGCGATACAAGAACGTACAGCGAGAGAGGGCTTCTATGCGTCGGTACCGCGGCAGGTTCAAGCCCAAGTCCGCTTTTGAGAAGAGGCTCTACAAACCCGATGCCAAACCAGAATGATGTACTTCTTTATCCGTGCACGCAGTCAATCTTCCGCACGTCAGACATTCTTCCGGGACCTGGCCACTCTTAAGGAACAATTTCAAATAGCCGAAGTAGTGCGGGCATCCAGGTGATTTCTCTTTCTTGGCGCCTCTTACGCGCTTGGAGAATTTCAGGTTTTCCTTGTTGAAGACGATATCAATCCTTGAGCTGCAGTGTGGACAAGCATAATACGTTTCACGGGGCACTGCCGAGTCGTCGACCAACATGACTAGCTGATCGAATTTCTTTTCGCAGTCTGGGTTAGGACAGTGCAAGGGTGCTCTTCACCCAGTATATTAAGTGTCACGATTCCCTATAAGTATTTCTGTTGAATTATTAAACAGTAAGACACTACAATGCATGCGCTAATGGGCGGTAACTCTAAGTCAACATGTTCTCTAATGAGATGAACTCTTTTGAGATGGCTGCCCTAATGCCCTTCTTCGGATCCACCACCTGGTTGATCTCGAGGTCGACGGCGAGGCTTCCAAACATGTATGCCCTCTCGAAGGACCAGTCATATTCTCGCATGAAAGCTTTCACTGCGGTCTCCGCGGCAAACGTGGCGGCTTCGTCCAAAGTGTTGCCGCAGGCAAGAATGGCAAAGCAGCCGTGGGTTTCGAGGATTGGCCATTCGGGCTTTCTGTTCTTGATGACGCTGAATCTGAGGAGGGCTTCGCCAGCCACCTCAACGGATGAGACGCAGAGTTCTCCATCAGCCTGAACCGCGTGCATGTCACCAGCTGCAAACAATGCTCCCTCAACAAAGACTGGTAGATGGAGCTTGGTGCCCGAGGTTAGCATCTTGACATCCATGTTTCCGCCGTGCCTGCCGAGAGAGCCCGAGGCAATCTCGCCCGATTCTGGAGCGACGCCAATCGTGCCTATCATAGGATTTGCCCTGACGCGGACGCCTTCATCGAAGTGAACGTAACCATCATTTGTACTGATCATCTTGGTTGAGGGTTTGAATCGTTTTTCTCCCAGGATTCCATGCTTGGGGACCGTGACGATCAGTCCTTTCTCCTCGATCTTTATGTCTAATATCTCCACGACGAGCGTGTCTCCACGCGCTGCGCCCTCGATGAAGATTGGGCCTGTTGCTCCATCAACTTTGGACCAGTCAAGCACGTCTAGGGAGCTCTCTTCGTTCTTTATCTGTCCTCCCAGAGCATCCTCTGTTTCAAGAAGAACGAGTTCGCCAGATTTGATGTGTTCAACTGGCTTGTGCTGAGAACTGAAACTGTATATCACCTTGCTTCGGGGAACAATCTTCATAATTAATCATCCACCACACATTTAGACACTTTGGAGTTCAGGGGCCTCAAGTAATTCTTTGATCTCTTTCTTCTCAGTTTCTTTTAGGGGTGCTGTGGGTTTTCGTGGATAGCCGCCGGGTAGGCCTTTCATGTTCAGTGCTTCCTTTATCGCCGCGAGTTGATTGTGCTTTCTGATTAGAACCTCGTTTGCGTAGGCTATGCGTGCTTGTAGTCTGCCTGATGCTTCCAATCTTCCTTCTCTAAAGGATTTGTATAATGTGCTGCAGAGTCTGGGAGTTACATTTGCGACTGCTATTAGTGCGCCTTTTCCACCGAGCATTAGCGTTGGGAGGATGATGTCGGCTGTACCGGCTAACACTGATGCTTTGTCACCGATTAATCTGATGAGTTCTGCTATCTGACTCAGGTTTCCACTGCTGTCTTTTATTCCGAGGGCGTTGTCATATTCGGAAGCGAGTTTGTGGACCACGCCTGGCTCCAAGGAGAATCCCGTGAATTTTGGCATGTTATAGATGACGATTGGTAGGTCAACAGCTTCGAGGACATTGCTGTAGTGATCGTAGATTTCTTCGGTTGAGTGTTTGTAATAGAATGGTGTTACGACGAGGGCTGCATCAACGCCTATGTCCTTTGCATCCTTGGTCAACTGGATTGTTTCTCGCGTGCCTATGGCTCCGGTTCCAGCGATTACGGGCAGCTTGCCGCCTGCTTCGTTTACAACTGTCTCGATGACTCTCTTCCGCTCCTCTCTCGAGAGGTATGGAGCTTCACCATTGCTTCCGCATGGAACGAGTCCAGAAACTCCTCCTTTAATCCAGAATTGCAGGCAACGCTTCAGTGCTGCCTCATCTATCTCTCCATCACGTCGAAATGGAGTTATGTGTGGTACAAAGACGCCTTCCAATCTAGGTTTTGACATCCCACTTCCAACCAGGGCTTCTACATGCATGTTTATTATGGGATAGTGAATATTTTGGATACTATTCTCCAGCCTTCTTCAAACTTGTAGAGTAGCATGTAGTCTGTGGAGAAGTGGGTTTTTCCTTTGAAGACGTTAAGCTTGGCCAAGGCAGCATTCTTGGTGACATCCACTAATTTGAAGTCATGGGATGTTTTGGATTTCCACAGTTCTGGATTCTCTTTTTTCAATTGGGTGATTCTGCCCAGCCAATCCTCTACCTTGACTTTCTGGATGGTGTTGTTGCTGAGAACAAGCATCGCGAATTCCTGATGGAATCCACTTCTTATTCTCCCTTCATCCTGGTCTCCATGAACGCCTTTGATATACGCCTCTTCGATTACGTGTTTGATGGCTTCTTCTTCCTCATCCAACGTGACTTCACCAACATCGTTTACAGAGCAGACCAAATCATGCATCTCTCTTAAATCTTTATTACAGTTCAGTGCATGTTGAATGAAAGTGGAGAGGTGAGATGATGAGTATCTTCGTCGTGGAGACGTGTATGGTTAAGCCGGAGAGACGAGCCGAGTTCAAAGATTTGATGAAGAGAGTGCGGAAATACAAGGAGGAGAATCCAGAATTGTTCAGAGAGGTGAAGTCATGGAGGCTCTTCAGGCAAATGTTCGGCGGCGCCGCCGGCGCATACGTTTCAATGTGGGAGTTTGAGAACTTTGCGGATCTTGAAAGATGCTGGGCAAAAGAAGAGAAGGACGAGAGCTTCCAGAAGATGCATCAAGAACTATTACAGCTCATATACCCAACTACATTCTCGATGAAAGTATGGGCGTCTGCCATGTAGCAGACTCAACATGCACATGTCCACGCAAGAGAATGTTCTGATTACTGATTTCAGATTCATAATTCATATTAGTATGGAGAAACGTGATTCCTGAGCAACATCATTAACCAGTTTGGGAGGTGATGATAGAATGAGTGAAATAACCTCGATTCTGCCTTTGATCCTGCCATTGAGCGCGGGTGGCATTGGCGGTTTTGTAGTTGGATACGCTGCTAAGAAGGTCTACAGACCTGCCATCATCATTGGAGCCCTCATCGCTGCGCTTGCCTACTTGGGCTATGCAAACATCATCAGTCTGAACATTCGTGAATTGGAAACGATATCAGCCTTTGTTGTCGCCTTTGGCTCATCCCTAGTGGCGTTGCTGACATCTAGCCTGCTGTTTATGGGCGGCTTCGCTATCGGCCTCATGTCTGGAATAAGGAAGGGATGACCCCTAGGCCCAATGAACCCATGCATGCTCTACAGAAACGCAGGATTATGCACTGGGGGGTGGTTTCTTTCATCAGTCCTTTTATACATCATTAGGCTTGCTTAGGCGCGGAGGCTCAGATTTGTTGGTGGACTCTCACGCGCATCTTCAATGGGCGAGCTTTGATAAGGATCGAGAGGCGGTGGTGGGGCGAGCCAGAGAAGCTGGCGTTGAATATATAGTGAATATTGGGTTTGACGTTGATGGCTGTAAAGCGGGCGTGGAGTTGGCTGAGAGGCATGAGGGGCTTTTCGCAACCGTTGGAATTCATCCTCACAACGCCAGCCAATTCAGCGATCACGTATTGGATGAGCTGAGGGCGCTCGCTGGGCATGTGAAGGTTGTGGCCATTGGCGAGATCGGGTTGGATTATTATCGGGATCTATCGCCTAGGGAGGCTCAGAAGAAAGCCTTTGAAGCCCAACTGCTTCTGGCCGAGGAGCTGGAGTTGCCCGTGGTGATCCATGATAGAGATGCAAATCGGGACATTCTCGAAGTTCTCTCCAAGTTTGAGGGGAGAGTAGAAGGGGTGATGCATTGTTTCTCAGGAGGTAGAGAGATGGCTAAACAGTGCATTAGAGCAGGATTCCACATATCATTAGCAGGGCCGGTTACATTCCAGAACGCTCGTAGATTGCAGGAGCTTGCCCGATGGATAAGCTTGGACAAGATTCTACTCGAGACTGATAGTCCCTGGCTTGCTCCCCAAGAGATGAGGGGAAGACGGAATGAACCTGCATTCCTGCCATTCATTGCTAGAAAGATTGCGGAGCTCAAAGGAGTATCTTTTGATGTGGTGGCTGAAGCCACATCAGAGAATGCCAAAGAACGCCTTCAACTCGAATAGCGAGATATGTGGGCATCAATCATGCATGAGTCGGTATAAGTGGTGGGATCCAGATCTGCAATTTCTCTTCGGGGTAGAGCTGAACCGAGAAAACGTTTAGTTGCCTGTGCTGTTTGATCCTATCTCTCTTCTGCGTTCGTTGTTCTGTTTTTCGAGGAGTTCATCTCTTCGTTTTTCCATGCGTGCGAGGATTGCTCCAAGTCTATCTGTCATAAAGCGTTCTCCCGTTCTCTTTTACTGTTTGACGCAGGGATTGGCTGGAGAGCTTAAAATGCTTTGTGATAGGCAGAGAATAT
>CP070749.1:563775-567668 GCA_020348365.1 Candidatus Bathyarchaeota archaeon | reverse complement strand
ATACATGAGAATTATTGGAAACAGAGCCAATCACAACGGACGTTCAGGAATAGAACTGGTTGCAACCGCCTTCGGATGGGGCGACTGGAACAAACTCATCGGAAATGAATGCTACGACAACGGGCAACAATTCAGTGACGAATCCGGAATCAGCATTAGACCAGACGGAGCATCGGTGAGTAACACTGTTGTTGAAGGCAACACTTGCTTCGACGATCAGAACCTAAAAACCCAAGACTACGGAATTCGAGAACATGAAGGCGGAGACTACAATGTTCTAACAAGCAACATCTGCAGGAACAACAATAAGACCGACATTAGAATCTCAGGGCTAAACACACAGGTTCATCTCTGCTTCAACGGGACCAACTGGATAAACTAAAACCTATGATGCTGCACACGCGCATGAATGTCGTGTGGAGAGTTCATCCAGATACTGTCAAATGCTCTGTGGTTATGCTGGAGATCTTGCCTGAAGACATTATTCGGCAGTCAGAACCAACTTTCAGAACTCCTTTCAGCGAATGGAAGAAGTTTCCTGCTATGGTAATAGGTTCTAGCGCGTATCCTATTTCCCCATTTTTGATGAAGAAGGCGTTTGGGGCGACAACACTGAATTCTCCCGTAATACGGTTTGCATGACCTGCACCCATTATCATTGTGGTTACGAGTATACCATCGTCAACTTCCCCGATCAACCCTTCCAGATCACTGGTGCCTCGATGCATCACGAGGTTTAAAGTTGAGACGGTTGGTGTCGTGAGGAAGGGCTCTGGCCATCGCCTATTTGCGTTCCCCGTGCTCTCCTTGTCTTCTTGATTGGCTGCGTAGCTGTCATAGACAAAATTGCGCAGAGTACCCTTGTCAATCAAGGTGGTTTTTTGACAAGGAATACCTTCAGTATCTGCTTTGAATGTGAGCAACCCTTCTGGCAACTGCCCATCATCAAAGACCGTGACTTCGTCACTTGCAACTTTTTCGCCGATTTTTCCTTTGAAGTAGCTTCTTCCCTCTTGTACATTTGAAGCACTCGAAGCTGAGCTCAGCATGGTCCCTAGCATTCCACTTATCGCCATATTTTCCCAAACAATAGTCGTTTTGATTGACTTACCTAATGGTTTTGCATCAAGCGCTTTTATAGCTCGATCTGCCGCCTTTGAACCAATGTCGCTGAAGTCTGGGAGTTGTCTAGAGTCTAAAGACTCAATCCCTGTCTTCTGCCTCCCTTGATCAATCGCAATGCAGTAGATGCCTCCGCCAATTGATGCTCCCCTGGAACAGCCAAAAACATCTCTGGAGTTGGCGACCGCAAAGACTCCTTTCTGCACACCTACTCCCCCATAAAGCGATTTTATGCGTTTGTCAAATTCGAAAGCGGTTCTTGATAGATTGCCAACCTCCTTGAGTGCATCTGCATCAGAAAACCCTAGGACTGCATCATCTATTGTTCCGTCTCTTGAGGCTTTCGAGATCGGATTGGCAAAATGTTTGAACTTCGGATCTATCGGGCGGATCCTTGCAACAGCCAAAGCTTCTTCTATTATAGCTTCAATTTCTTCGATTCCACTCTTAGCTGCAAATCCTACTTTTCCATCGGCCACGACGCGCACGCCTATTCCGGGCGATGCGCCTTCTCTTGCCTCTACTATGCCAGTTTTTATGCTTACATCCAGAGTGTCGATGTGAGAAACGAATATTTCCGCTTCGTCAGCGCCTCTTCTCAGTGCTTTTTTCACGCCATCCTCTGCTAATGAGGATATCTCGTTTGCCAATGTCTCCAATTCAGACGTCACTATTTTTCCCCTCCGAATCGGACTTCTCGAACAAGCAGATGCGGCCCACCTAGACCACAAGGTAAGGGATATTGCCCGGCTTTTCCACATCCTCCGAAATAGCTGCTGAAGAGAGGGCGTTCCCTTGTGGCTCCTTCAATATTCTTGAGAAAGTCAAGTATCGAGCCTGTCAGGGTGACTTCGCGCAATGGATACTTTTTCTCTCCGTTTTTGACGTAGTACCCTCGACTTGCCTTGAACATGAATGTGCCGTCCATGTTTGCTTGTCCTCCGCGAGTGCGAATGGCGTATATGCCCGTGCCGAGTTGTTCCAGCGCTTCCTCTAATGAGAGGTCACCTGGAGAGAAGTAAGTGTTCTTCATTCTCACTATGGGTGGAAAAGTATAATTGACTGCTCTTGCGTTTCCAGTGAATCCTGCCTTCATCGCCACTGCAGTGTCTCTCATGTGTAGATAATTAACGAGTTTACCCCTGTCCATGACGACCGTTCTTGATGTTTTTGTTCCCTGATCATCAAAGGGCAACCAGAAGCCATGATATTGACGCATGTCCATTGTGCCCTCGTCGATTATTGTCGCGTGTTCAGAGCCCAACTGTTGACCGATTTTTCCAGCAAGCGGAGACATGCCTGTAACCACGAAGTCGCTCTCTGTTAGATGACCGAAGCTCTCATGAGCCAGCACTCCGACAAGGCGATTCTCACATAGGGCACGATGTTTTCCCGGTGGGGCTGGTTTCGCTTTCAGTTTCTCAGCTGCCCATTTTGCAGCATTCTTCCCCAATTTTTCTGGAGAATACTGGTCAGAATCGAAAAGCTCAAGCCCGAAGCTACCTCCCATGCCATCACTTCCGTCCACCAGCAGTTCTCCCTGCTTTGAGACAACAGTAAGACGGAGATCCACGACAAGAGGAGACCATGAGACTTCTGTCCGTTCGCTGTTCATAAAGCGTTTCTTGCCAGAGAATTCGCCGTACAGTCCGATTATTGACGAGATATTTTTCCCATGTTCTTTTGCGGCTCTCACTGCTCTAAGAACCATATCTTTCTTCAAAGATAATGAGACGGCTTGCGGGTGCTTCTTGAGGTCTAGACTCAAATCCTTCTGTTCATATGATGAGGCTTCTCCAGGATCGACTTGGACTTTAGCTGCACTGGAAGATGCCTTCGCTATCTTGAATGCTTTCTCCGCTGCTGTTTTCACCGCGTTCTTTGTTGGTTTCGTCTCGAAAGAGTATCCAGATGCTCCGTTATAGTAGACATTTACACCTATCCCGACTCGACGTATGCTCTTTACATCTCGTACCTCATCCATCTCGGTTCGTATTTCTCGAATATGGAAATCGTCAGATCTAGCTTCAACAAGTCTAGCTCCTAGCTTCTCTCCTGCCGTGACGGCATGCTCCAAGAGGTCAAACAATCGTCTCAACCCTAAACTCGGTAATTCTGTGGATTATAACGAATCCGATTTATAAAGCTCACTTCCTCAATTGAGGAGTATCATCACTGATGCCTCCATGCGTACAAGCACACAGTGCACCAACATTCTCGCAGCGTGCATGCATGGAGCTACTAATCCAAAGACATAAAGGCGAAAAACACAAATCCAAATCACAACAGACTACTACAAAGGAGGAAACGAGATGCCCATCTACATTCTGCTCTCCACTCTCACAGACGAGGGATGGAAAACAGTCAAATCAAAACCGGAAAGAATCAAGGAAGTCAACAAGGAGATTGAAGCCTTCGGAGCAAAAGTGATCAACCAATACGCGGTTCTGGGACCCTACGACTTCGTCAATGTGGTGGAAGCACCAGACAATAAGACCATTGCAAGAGTCTCTGTGGAACTCGGCTCACGAGGCACAGTTCAGATAAAAAGCCTGCCCGCAATCTCCATAGAAGAGTTCATTGCCACAATGAAGAAGAAATAGACGTCCCTGATCTCCCTCTCTCTTTTTTCTTTAGAACCGATACACAATGCGTGCTACCCTAGCACGTCTTCCTCAGAAGGAGGTGCCTTAATCAGCCCTTCTCTCATCATCAAAGCAGTCGTCTCTCTGGTGTTCTTAATCAGAGCTACAGCCCTATCCCACAACTCC
>CP070749.1:558250-563675 GCA_020348365.1 Candidatus Bathyarchaeota archaeon | reverse complement strand
TAAAAAGCTTTGAGCATATCATGGAGCGAAAGAACGGGAATCTCATTTTCTTGGAAAGATGAACTCCCATTCGCACCAGAGGTTTGATGGCCTTTCGTCTGGTGGGCAGACTTTACATCTAGTCTCTATTTCTGGATTCAGCTCTCTTGCGAAGCTTCTCATGTAACCAAGCCGTACCTCTTTGCAGGGGAACACTTCCAATCCCTTCTTTGTTCTTTTCAGTTGGATTCCACACTTCGTCACTCTGAAGACTACCTTTCGGTCGGTGATTTCGGCTTTCTTCTCCAAGACATCTAATGCCCAACTTGTGTTTCTGAGGATATAGAGTAGGGATTCTGGGTCAATCTCTTCTATTTCGAGGATGGCTCTGAGATGTCTTGCTTCTGTCTTTCCCATGACCTCCCAACATCTGGCATCTACCTCTGTGGCTGCCTCTGTGCCAAATCTCTCTTCAATTCCCAAGAAGTAAAGGCCGTCAACCCTCCAGAGGTTCCGAATATGGAGGAAGAACAGGTCTAGTACTCTCTCTTTCGATAGTCTTCCTAACATCTTTCGATCCTCATCTTTATTCAGCTTCATCTTCGACACCGAGACTTACAGTTAGAGATTCCGTATCTTACATAAAGCTTGTAGTGTTAAGTTGTTATCCACTTCTCCCGGCTGCGTGCCGCGCACGCCTACCTATTTTCCCGAGTTCGATAATGTTGCTTTGTGGGAATTTTCGTCGATCTCCACGCGCGTGTTATTCTCTCGTTTTGGAAGACTTAGATGTGACATACGTCATAACCTATGCACGCACACATGAAAAGGAGTAGCAGTTGAGCGCGCGCGAAGACACAATCTTAGGAACATCAGTAGGAACGTTGATATCCTTTTCTTCATTATTAATTAGTGGTTCTGCGGAAGAGGACACAAGTGGAGAGAGCTGCTCAATCTGAAAACTAGAGCATTCCCTGTTCTCATTGTGGCACAGTCCTTGGATTGTCAGATTCGTTCTGTCCCAAATGTAACATTCAAAGATAGACGTGCGATTGACATTTAGTTCCAGCAAACCGTAACTCCTTCATTATATAATCTCGCATGCATCCTAAATGTTAATTCTGGGAACAAACAGTTGGAACGGAGATTTCCCAAAAGTCATCGAAGATTAGCTAAACGAGAGAGCACGCGTGTCGCGCATTTCATCTTTCCACAATGAAAGCGATCTTTACATCGGCACGGTATTCCACAATCTTGTTGTCTTTTACCTTTGCGGTGCATCGCTTCACGTGAACCCCTTTGATGTTCTTAACTGTTCTTGCTGCCTCCTTCACCGCGTTTTCAACTGCATCTTTCCAACTATCTGGCGAACTACCTATCAGCTCAATTATCTTCACAACGGGCATAGCTTTCACCTCCAAGGGTAGGTGGCTTCCGCGGAACTTAAGTTTTTGATGCATGCATAGTCTAATTGAAAGCGTTTGTCAAGTGTGGGTTTGACTTGCTGGAAATCCTCTTCTGGCGAGTTAGCTTAAGATTTTTTCTACTTCTTCCTTGTCCGCATCCATAACGTACTTGATCCCTGACGCCTTTGCAGCTTGGGAGGTTAATGTAACGATATCATCTCGGGTGACGTGTTGAAGCGTGAATTTTCGGGCACCACACATTAACTGTTTCAATCCTTGGACCAATCTCTGATTGTAGGTGTAGAGGCCTATCGCACCTGTGGGTATGTCTTTGAATCTCTTTCCATGTCTATTCTTTAGTTCACCTGCTTCGACAAATATTGCCTCAACAGTGTTTCCATACCTAGCATAGTAGACAGGAAGGTTATCTTCCATAATCCTTTGGCCTACGTTTTTCGCTACCATAACCGCGGTGAGAGGCGCTCTAGCCATCCCTATGGCTTTGACGTAAGGTGCGCCTAGAGCTAGTGCTTTGAAGATATGGTCTTCCATGGTAATGCCTCCAGCGAAGGCTATGCTAGGCACGTGTTCTCCTTTCTTTGCCAATCTATCCGTGTATTGATACGTTAGCGACCATATCTCTACGCCTGGTACTCCCCACTCATTCATCATACGCCAGGGGCTCATCCCCGTTCCGCCACCCGCACCATCAACGGTGAGCAAGTCGATTCCAGCCACCGATGAGAATTTCACAGCTCTTGCCACGTCTGCTGGTCTGTAAGCTCCCGTCTTTAGAAAAACGTACTCAGCGCCTAGACTCCTCAGTTCTTTCACTCTCTTGACAAAATCCTCTCTTGTGACCATGCCAACCCGGGAGTGTCTTTCGAATTCTCCGAAATGTCTTTTCTTGAATGCTTCAATAACATCTGGGTTTTCTGGATCTGGGAGAACTATGTATCCTCTTCTCTTCAGAAGCTGTGCTTTAGTTAGATCTTTGATTTTGACTTCGCCGCCGATGTCCTTGGCGCCTTGGCCCCATTTGAGCTCGACTGCATCTACTTCCAAATCTGAGATGGCATATTCAAGAACTCCAAGCCTTGTATCTTCTATGTTAGATTGGACGACAATGGCACCATAGCCTTCCTTTCTCCACTCATTATATGTCTTCACTCTCGATTCCAGTTCCGGAGAATGGACGACTTTGCCGTTGCTGATTTTTGCATTGACATCCATACCACATACGTTTTCACCTATCACTTGCATTGTTCCCGATATCGCCGCGCCGATGGCCAATTCTTTCCAGTTGTCTTTGGCGATTCTTGTCGAACCCAGTGCGCAGGTGAACCATGGAACTTTGAGTCGTAGACCTTTGCCTTCGCCGATTCTGGTTTCCAAGTCAACATTGGGGAATATGGCTTTGTCGCTGTCGGTTTCAATACCGACGGCTCCTACGGTTGTTCCCATGATGTTGAAATGGGAAAGGTCCACAGGATACGTCTTTTGAGAACCAACGGTTATCACCCCGAAAGGTGCGGGATAGATGATTTCGCTACCTCTTATGGCTGATTTTGCTACTTCGCAGGGACCTGGGCATCCATCTATGCATGTAACGCAAATTCCGCTGATCGGACACGGGTCTGTTCTGTTCTTGGTTAGGGTTGCTGGGCTTGCATTCGGTTTTGAAAGGCTCATACTATTTCTTCTCCTCCTGTACACATGCTCCACATGAATTTAGGGTACACATGACTTGCTCGTACTTTTCTAAGCATTGTGGGGTTGTGACGAGACAAGAGTTGCATAGCTCTCCAGGGGACTTGACCCCGCGGCACTGCAGGTCTACTATTGGACAGATGTACATGCAGGCTCCACAGTTTCGGCAGGCTTCACTAGCCGTACGGAAGGGAGTGACAATCTCTCTATTCTGGCCTCTTCCCACAAAACCTATAGCCCCCCCTCCCATGTGTTCAGCGCACATCCTTACACACAACCCGCATAAGATACAGTCTTTATCTTCTATCTTAAATCTAACTTGCTCCACTCCCATCTTGGAGGCTAGATCTTGCAGGGTCTTCGAGTTGGGGCATCTTGCAAGCAATAATTCGAGTATAATCTTTCGCCCTCTAATCACTCTCTGCGTATTTGTCCTCACCGTTATCCCCTCCCTAACGGGGTAGAGGCAAGAAGTCGCTAGTCTTGTCCTTCTTCCGTCATCAACCTCCACCATACATAGACGGCAAGCGCCGTAAGGAGTTAACTCATCATGATGGCACAGAGTTGGGATATTGATCCCATAGAATCTGGCAACCTCAAGTATGGTAGAGCCCTCCTCTGCTTGAACTTTCGTTCCATCAATATTGAAGGTTACCATTCAATCACCTCTTATCTGACTGTGATTGCTTCAAATGAGCAGGCATCTCGGCATATACCACATCTAACACATTTGGAGGGGTTGATTGTGTGGGTCAGTCCATACGCATCGATTGCCTGTTGGGGACAGAGTTTCAAACAAGCGCCGCATCCTGTGCATCTCTCTTCAAGAATGAAATACTCGATCAGGTCTCTGCAAATGCCAGCAGGACACTTTCTATCTCTCACATGAGCGTAATATTCATCCCCAAAATACCTTAACGTTGACAAGACGGTATTTGGCGCAGTCTTGCCTAGGCCGCAGAGAGAGAAGTCCTTGACAGTCTCCGCGAGCTCTCGAAGAAGCTCCAAGTCTTCTTCCTTCCCTCGCCCCATAGTTATATCAGTTATGATTTCAAGCATTCTCTTGATTCCTTCACGGCAGGGAACACATTTGCCACAAGATTCATTTTGCAGGAAATCGAGGAAATATCGAGCCAAATCGACCATACAAGTATTTTTGTCCATCACTATCATACCGCCGGACCCCATCATTGACCCGGCTTCGGTCAACTTGTCAAAATCCACCGGTAGATCAAGCAATCTTTCAGGTATGCAGCCACCCGAGGGGCCACCTGTTTGAACCGCTTTAAACCTTTTGCCATCAAGTATTCCTCCGCCTATGTCGTAAATGATATGCTTGAGAGGGGTTCCCATTGGAATTTCGACGAGGCCAGTGTTGTTAACCTTTCCAACCAGGGAGAAAATTCCTGTGCCTTTACTCTTCTCTGTCCCAATTTTTGCATACCAATCCGCGCTTTTGTTGATAATCACGGGTATGCTAGCCCAAGTCTTGACATTGTTTAGGTTGGTAGGTTTATTCCATAGTCCACGCTCTACAGTATGGACGTATTTTGCTCCGGGCTCACCCATTTTTCCTTCAATCGAGGCTACTAAGGCGGAGGATTCGCCGCATACAAAAGCGCCTCCACCTCGATTTATTCTGATGTCGAAATAGAATTCCGAATTGAATATGTTCTTCCCTAAGAAACCGTATTCTCTAGATTGGTCTATTGCTATCTGGAGGTGTTTCAATGCTAGAGGATACTCGGAGCGAACGTAAAGGTAGCCTTGATGCGCTCCTATGGCGTAGGCTCCTATAGTCATCCCTTCTAGAATGCTTTGAGGATTTCCTTCCATAAGGCTCCTATCGCTGAAGGCTCCAGGATCACCCTCGTCACCATTCCCGATTACAAACTTGATGTCTCCTGCAGCTTCGCGGCATGATCTCCACTTCCTCCCGGTGGGGAAGCCGCCTCCTCCGAGGCCACGTAACCCAGATCTTTCAACAGTACTGATTACTTCCTCACGAGACATGTTTGTAATAGCTCTAGCGAGAGCTTGATAACCGTCAACAGCAATGTATTCAAGTATGTTGGTGGGGTCGATTCGTCCATTGTTTGCAAGAATTCTTCTCGTCTGCCTCTTGTAAAAGGGCACATCATATTCATGTAGAATCTTCTGACCAGTTGTTGGGTCTACGTATAGAAGACGGTCAACGACCTCCCCATTGAGCAAGGTTTTCGAAACGATTTCAGGGACATCGCGTAACTTCACTCTTTGGTAAAAGATTTCTTTCGGTCCTATTACCACAACAGGGCCTCTTTCACAGAATCCGTGACATCCAGTTTGCT
>CP070749.1:539146-558150 GCA_020348365.1 Candidatus Bathyarchaeota archaeon | reverse complement strand
CAGAGAATCCTGACTGGTGGTTCACACGGTGTGCATCCCTTCTGAGGAAGATCTACATGAGGGGTCCCATCGGCATAGCTCATCTACGGTCAGAGTACGGTGGAAGACTTGATCGAGGAGCGAAACCAGAGCATGCTAGAAGAGGTGGCGGTGCAATCATCAGGAATGCCCTACAGCAGCTTGAAGCCGCAGGGCTCGTGGAGATTCTAATGAAGAGAGGGCGGATGTTGACTGGTGAGGGAAGGCGACTGTTGGACCGGCTGTCCACTGAGCTTAGGGAAGAGCTGGAGAAGAAACATCCGGAACTGAAGAAGTATTAGGGTGTTCATGGTGGGCGAGGAAGAGCTTGAGGCGCTTCGGAGAAGACGACTTCTTGAGTTGAAGCAGAGATTAGCCCAAGAGCAAGAGAAGACAGAAAGAGTCGAACAAATTGAGATGCAGAAACAGGCCTTGCTGCGTCGAATACTCACAGCAGATGCCAGAAGCCGGCTAACGAACCTGAAAATGGTGAAGCCTGAATTCGCCACCCAACTCGAACTCCAACTCATTCAGCTCGCGCAACAGGGTAGAATGGAACTCCCAATAACTGACGAGCAGTTGAAAGACATCCTGATTAAGCTGCAGGGGCAACGCAGAGACATCAAGATTAGGAGAGTCTGATTGTGGCTAGAAACAAACCCACCGCCAAGAAGAGGAGGCTGGCAAAGGCTGGGAAGCAGAAGAGGGCGGTTCCAACATGGGTCATTGCAAGAACAATGGGCCGGGTCAGGACCAATCCCAAAAGGAGACAATGGCGAAGGAGAAAGATAAAGGCCTGAGGCGATTCGTAATGGAAGAAGCCAACGAAGCTGGAGAACCCGCAGAAGTCACTGAAGCGGAAGAACCTGAGACAGAAGCACCAGCGGAGGAAAGTGAAGTCATAGAAGAATCGAAGGAAGTCGAAGACATAGCGGAAGCAGAGGAAGTCACCGAAGAAGCTGAAGTGGAAGTCGAAGAAGAGGTCGAAGAAGAAGCTGAAGAAGAGAAACCCGAGATTGTGGACGAGAGAATGTACACGATACCCTTGAGTAGAGCTTGGATTGCTCCTCGTAGGAAGCGAGCAGGGAGAGCCGTGCGCCTTTTAAGAAGTTTTATTCAGAGACACATGAAGGTTGATGCCGAACCTGAGGAAGAGGGAGAGGCTGGGAGGCTTGTCATTAGCAACGAGGTGAACGAGAAGATTTGGAGTAGAGGGATAGAGAAGCCTCCGAGAAGGATACGAGTTCGGGCAGCTAAAGATGTAGAGGGAACTGTGACTGTTTATCTGGCAGAGGGCGACTAGCGTTTGGCTGTGTTTCTCTTCAGCCTTCTCGGCAATGCGAGTATAGGAGTCTATACTCTGGCTAATGACAAGATGGTTATTGTTCCATCCCAGGTTCCAGTGAGTACGGCCGAGAGACTAGGAGAATGGCTTGGGGTAAAGGCTATTCGCACTACGATAGGTGGATCTGTGCTTGTTGGCGCCCTGGCCTGTGCCAACTCTAACGGTGTCGTCCTTCCACACTTTGTACGCAGGGAAGAGATTGAAGCAATACAGCCTGCTCTAGATTCCAATGTGACTGTTATGGAAACGAGGAGGACCGCCTATGGAAATCTTATTCTGGCGAATGATCGGGGAGCGCTTGTTGACCCACGGCTGAAGAGAAAGGACATGAAGCGGATTGAGGACGCATTGGATGTTGAGGTCGCTGCAGGCGAGGTTGCTGGATTGCCATATGTTGGTTCTCTGGCGCTGGCGACGAATAAGGGGGTTTTGGCGCATCCGCTTTTGAGGGAGAGTGAAGAAAAGGTTTTGGCGAATGTGTTGAGGGTTGACGTTGACGTGGGGACTATAAATTGTGGGATACCATATGTTGCGACTGGTCTCATCGGCAATACACACAGTGCCATTGCAGGAACCATAACGACTGGACCTGAGCTGTTTATTATTGGTCAGGCGCTGGATGTTGTAGAGAAGAGTGAGTGAGGATTAGTGCCGTATGTGTTCAGTCCCCACCACAGGTCTACTATATAGTCCAGTTAGGCTTCTGTAAGCATTCGCGTTTCCCAAAAAGCAAGTCGCATATCCTCTTGCTTGGCATTACCCTCTACTCTACAGCAGAATCTCTGTATGTTCCCCAGTATTTACTTCATCTTTCCTTGATATCATGGTTGGCTTTAGACTTCTTCTGCGAAAATCCTTCCCTGACGTATTCCACGGATAGGAGAACAAAAAGTGAAATCAGAATAACCATTAGTATGGGTCTCAAAGCTTCTTCAACGAAGAACCAGACATACGCGATTGCCCCCAATATCGCCGTAGCCAAAGTCTGAAACAAAGCCCTACTTATTTGCATTACTCATCCCTCTCAGAGCAAGTATATTCTATCGCTTGTACCCTTTCTTACTTTCTCTTAATCTTTTCCCCGAACGCCAAACCCTGCAGCTTCTACTCAAAGATTTGAGAAAGAACCACTCCACAAACGTCTAATGCTACTCTTTCTTCAACAGTCTCCCTGGAACCCACTGATGTGAGAAGCAGTCAGCCACCCTTATGTATCAAAGACAATAGGGTTTTGCTCCCACATTCGGTTAATACGCAGGTCGTCTTCATGTATTTCGTGGAATTTCTTCTTGAAATGTTTATATGCTAGGGTGAATCCTCAGAAATGCTGGTGAGGGATGGTTTAATGGTCAAAAAGGGCTCCAAGACTCTTTCCAAAGCCGACCCTATCAGGGTGAAGGTCTTCAGGGTTACAGGCGAAATCAAAA
Organism: Candidatus Bathyarchaeota archaeon; assembly: GCA_020348365.1. GTDB lineage: Archaea > Thermoproteota > Bathyarchaeia > Bathyarchaeales > Bathyarchaeaceae. Next base: position 555,360 of record CP070749.1, on the reverse strand, counting down.
AGCCGAATCTCCAAACAAGATTTCGTAAGGAAGTGAGGGAGGTAAGACCAGAGGCGGCTGTTGAGAGAATCTACACGGAATTAGGAAGCAGACACAGAGCCAAACGCTTCCAAATCAAGATTCACGATATAACGGAAATCAAACCAGACGAGATTGAAGATGATCTGATAAAGAAGCTGACGCTGGGAGAAGAAGAGAGTGTCCAGTGACGAGGAGATCTTCAGAAGATTAGCCGTCGAACTCCGAATCTTAGAAGGAACCGCCGAAGCATTACAGTCAAGAATAAACTTCATAAGAGCCGCCCTCACCGAGCTCAGAGTCGCAAGCCTGACTCTGCAAGGTGTTGAGAAAGAGAAGAAGAACATACCCCTCTTTGTTCCCATTGGAGGCGGCTCATACATAAAAGCCAAGCTGGCAAGTGCGGAAAAGATCATCGTGGGAATAGGCGCTGATGTAGCCATTGAGAGAACCATGAAAGAGGCCAGAATAAACTTCGAAAACCGCATAGCAGAATTCGAAAAGACAGGAAACAGCCTCGGACAGCAACTGAATGAGGTCATAACTAAGATGCAAGACCACAGAGTGGAACTCGAAGAAGTGACTGCGAAACTACGCCAGAGGGAGAAGACAAGGCGTGTTCGAAAAGCTTAAAGAAGGCCTCAGCGGGCTCGTGGACAGAGTAACGACGACAGAACTCAAATCAGAGAAGCTCCGTCCAATCTTGGAGGATTTCAAGCTAGAGCTGATAGGAAACGACGTTGCCATATCCGTCGCCGCCCATATCTGCGAAGAGATGGAGAAACGACTAGACGGACTCCAGGTAAAGAGGCTGCAGGATAGAAGAGAACTAATCAGAAAGAATCTGAGAGAAATTCTACTCGGCGTCATGATCCCCAAGGAAGAGATCAACCCGCTGACGATGGTTGAGAAGAAGAGAACAGCGGGCGAGCCTTGCGTGATCCTTTTCGTTGGAATAAACGGAACGGGAAAAACAACAACAATAGCCAAGGTAGCCGAGCTTCTCATGAAAAACGAATACACAGTCGTCCTCGCCTGCAGCGACACATACCGCGCCGGCTCCATAGAGCAGCTCGAGGAACACGCGAAGCGACTGGGCATACGCATGATCAAACACACGTACGGAGCGGACGCTGCAGCAGTGGCTTACGACGCCGTCAACCACGCCAAGGCTCAGGGAGTGAACGCCGTTCTCATCGACACAGCGGGACGCCTTCAGACAGACCGAAACCTCATGAACGAACTTGAAAAGATAAAGAGAGTGATCATTCCAGATCTCACCATCCTCACAGTCGACGCCCTCGCCGGAAACGACGCTGTGATGCAGGCTGAAGAGTTCCACAAAAGAATCGGAATCGACGGAACCGTCCTCACGAAGGTCGATGCCGACGTGAAGGGCGGATCCGCCCTTAGCGTGACATATGTGACTGGCAGACCCATCCTATACATTGGCATGGGCCAAAGATACGAGGATCTGAAAGAGTTTGAGCCAGAACAATTTGCAGAAATGATTCTTAAATAGTGTGTCAGCCTTTTCCCGCATCTGAACAACTATTATCCACAGAAGCGCAGATAGGGCAGAGAGAAAACAACATGATCTTGATCGTGTCTTCCAAAAAGGACATTGCCAGCATCAACATCGCCAAACAAATCCTAAGCCAATATGAGTTTGAGAAACTCTCAGAATCCTTCGACAACAATCCAATGTACCTGAAGAGGCTTCAGAACAGCGAGGTCAGAATGATCTTCATCAACAAAGACCTCATCAACTCTCAGTTCATAACAGAGTTCTTCAAACCACAGCTACTGATCTTCATATCAAGACATAGCAGTGCCAGCGGAGTCCCAACGCTCTCTGTCCACACACCAGGCAACCTGAACGAAGCAAGATTCGGTGGAATTGCAGGAAGAGTGTCCATAGCTCCCGCAAGCGCAATGAAGGAGGCCCTTATGGCGATGGCTAAGATCAGAGAGGAGATGGAACTGGGCTACGAGGTCTCCTACGAGGCCACACACCACGGACCCTCCCTAAATGTGCCCAGCATGTTCGTTGAGGTCGGGAGTTCTCCCAAACAATGGAGAGATCCGAAGGCAGCCCGGGCTGTTGCCCACGCCGCAATGTCTGCAGCTTCCAAGCAGTCCAGATACTCAACCTCGCTGGGCATCGGTGGTCTGCACTACAACGCAAAATTCACTCGAATCGCACTAAGTCGACAAGTAGCCTTCGGCCACATGATACCAAAACACGCTGTCTCAACGGTGGATTTAGAGATCGTCCAACAATGTATTGAGAAGACTATGGAAGAGGTGGAATCTGTGATTCTAGATTGGAAGGGCATTCGCGGCGCAGACAAAGAGAGACTCAGAATGATACTGGACGAGATCGGTATGCATGTAGAAAAGGTGTAAATGCCCCACACATGCACGTATCTTGTCATATAACTTTCTTTCTTCTCAAAACATACAAAGAGAGCACCGAAAAAGCCGCGAAGAAACTACCTGAAGCGACAAACACGGGAAAGTATCCCAAGGATTGAGCGACAAAGCCTGCCCCCAACACTGAAGAGAACTCGGCAAGCCTCACAGGTATGTGGAGCAATCCTATGTCAACAGAGACAGTCTCTCTATTCTCTGTGGCTTTGGCGATTATAGACTCGAAGAACCCTAATCCAAGGCCGTTTGCGACGGCGAGTAATAGGAAGAGGGCAGGAAAGTAAACGCTTGAGTTTGCGAGTGGAACCGTGGCAAACAAGGCGATCAGACTCTGAATAGAAACTCGCCCGACTCCCAAAGGTATCCTTAAGGTGCAAATCGCAACTGAGAAAGAAATTAGATTGTAAAGCATGAACGCTATCCCTATCAGAATATAACTATACCCTAGCTGTTGAGCCATGAAAACTGGCAGAAGCAACGCTCCAAGAGGATAGAGTGCAAGGCTATAGAACAACATGGCAAATGAGACAAGCCAAAATGTTCTGCTCCTACCTCTCGGATCAAGCAAAGCGATTGCACTTAGAATCTTCGGCTTCACATGCGCGCTCTCCTCTGTGCGCCAAAGCAACGCAGCGGGAATCCCCATGATGGACGACGCTAGAATCAAGATGCCCAACGCAAACGAAAACCCCATGAAAGTAATCACCAGACCCGATACCGCACTGCCAATAGCAAAGGACAACGATATAACAGCAGAGATCCTTGTCGTCGCTTTCCCTTTCTGTTCGGATGATAACGAAAAGATAGCGGTTCTGTTCACTGCCCAATACGAAGATTCCTTCACTGCTTCAACAATCTTTCCCATAAGAAAGGCAAAAGTAGAGTTTGCAAGAAAATATATCACAGTCGAAAAGAAAGTCCCAGGCCAATTCAATAGGATAAAGAAAGGAGCCCATCCAAGATTATCTGCGAGTGCGGCAAAGAATAACCGAACAAAAAGGAATACCAGCGGTAGAACAGATAATACGAGGCCAATCTCTGCTAAATCGACGTTTCTCTCCAAAAGCAGCAATGGAATCGTTAATGCAAGCCCTCCTGTTACGAAATAGTTGAGGAATGTTACTGCGGCTACTCTCTTCATCCATTCTCCCGCCGACATAGACTAGAATGACACAAACCTATTATGATCCCATCTGGATTTGACAATCTCTTCAAATTAGCAATGGACTAAATAATCATTCTGCTATCGTCTACCCCAAAACTTCCAGACCAGCGCTCTCACAGATCTCTGCACACGAGTGCATCTGGAAGTCCCTTCCACTGCTCCACCAAGTGACGATTGCCCGATCTTCTTGATCGATGTAACCCGCTCACAGCAACGTTAGGATCCTTTTCTATCCTCATCAGGTGACATCGATTTCTCAGCGACCTTGTCCCTAGGAGCAGTCTGCGCGTGTGGTCTTACCCCCTCTTCCTCGTGCAGATGATCGATTGTCTCCAGTTCTAATGTTTCCTCTTTCTCCTTCTCTTCTTTCCTGCGCTTTCTCCTTGAGTGGACGTCAAAAATGAGCATCAGCACGTATGGTATTGATAGATAGCCCACAGCAAGCACCGGATTTTGGAATAACACTGCTAGACTGAACAACTGCTTGATTGGACCACTGACATAAGTCGCTAGGATATCCTGAATTACGAAAGCAGCAAAGGTGAGTGTCAAACAAACAAAGAACTGGACAAGTACACCCTTTTCCTTTCCAAGGATGACTGATGGGATTGCGGATGACAAAAGGAAAACCCATGAAAAGGCATAGATGAAGATTATCATCTCTATCCTAGATATCAGCCAAGCGCCTCCTAGAGGCCAAAGCTCACCAACGAACGCTATGACGGTTGTAACAGCTGTTTGTGTGAAAAACTGGTAACTCACCATCAAGGTCCAAGCAAAAGAAATGTATAGTGGCGTTGCTACAGCTGCTTTTCCCAAACCCGCCATCCTCTACCATAAGAGCATACTAACTATTATGATATCTTAACTCTTAAGGTTTACGCCACCGCTTTCGCACTCTCTTTGCATGCATTCATCGGTTTCATCGGTTTCGTCGGATCCGTCGATATCGTCGAATTGCTTATAGAACAAGCATGCGTACCTACGTTATCTCGACATTCTGGCCAATGGGCAAGAGACGGTCACCTCCCTCTAGTTTCTCAAGGGATTTGACCGATCAGAAAGACCTGTATCCGACGAAAATATGACACCGACCGAGTAATGTAGCAGCATGCATACGTCACCGAGATAGAAGGACTGAAGCTGTTCAGAAAGCGGAAGTGACCCAACATCACCAGACTAGTAAAAAAATTCCGAGACTTATCGGAAAATACCTTTTTATACTAGAACTAATTGTTGAAGACTGCGACCAACTATGGGATTAAGATCATTTCTATCGTCGTGCAGGCGACTGCTGAAACTAGCCACAAAACCCGGCAGAAGCGAGTTGTGGCTGTCGATCAAGATATGTTTACTCGGCACCCTCGCGATTGGAGGAATCGGATTCATAATCAAGCTCATAGCGAGTATAATAACGCCAGGTGGCGGAGGATAGCAGGGAACCCACTATGGAGAATCGTAAGTTTTCTTCAGCAATCTTCGCAGTAAGAACGACGGCTGGACAGGAGAAGAACGTGGCAAATCTTGTGGCCGCTAAGGTTAGAACCAACAGCCTCGCCATAAACGCCATTCTCGTCCCAGAGACTCTAAAGGGCTATGTATTCCTCGAAGCTGAGGGACCACACGTTGTTGATGAGGCAATAGGCGGGATCAAACACGTGAGATCTAGAGTCCCCGGGATCGTGGGTTTATCTGAGGTTGAACGGTATATTGTTGCAAAACCCATAATCGAAGAGCTAGACGTCGGAGACATCGTAGAGGTTGTGGGAGGCCCATTCAAGGGAATGCGCGCCAAGATAACAAGGGTTGACCAAACCAAGGAAGAGGTCGTCCTCGAGCTTCTGGAAGCAACTTTCACCCTCCCCATCACCGTTCACGCAGACTACGTGAAAGTCGTGGAGAAAGGAAAAGGAGTAGAGTGAGATGAGCGAAAAGAAGGTCGTCGAAGCCCTAGTGAGCGGAGGACAAGCAACGGCAGGACCCCCACTAGGACCCGCCTTAGGTCCACTAGGAGTAAACGTCCTCGCCATAGTGAACAAGATCAACGAGATAACAGAGGAATATTCGGGCATGAAGGTACCTGTCAAAATCATCGTAGACGCCGAAACGAAGGAATTCGCCGTAAGTGTCGGAACGCCAACCACCTCAGCGTTGATCATTAGTGAATTGGGAATCGAGAAGGGCTCAGGGGCACCAAATACGGAGAAAGTCGGAAACCTCTCTCTGGCACAAGTAATCGGGATAGCTGAAGTTAAAGGTAGTAAACTCTTGGCGAGGAGTCTAAGAGCTGCGGTAAAGGAGATTCTAGGCGCCTGTGTCAGCATGGGTGTGACGATTGATGACAGGGACCCGCGTGAAGTGCAACAGGAGATAGACGAAGGAAAGCACGACGACTTGCTTGTGAAGAAAACATTGTAAGAATCTTTTTATAACGGGCTTCGATAGGTGTGTGGTTCGAGGCTTCAGAGATGCCACTGGACGAAAAAGGACTCCTCAAAACAATCAAGGAAGTCAAGGATAAATCAGAGAAGAGAAACTTTGCACAATCTCTAGAACTGGTGATAAACCTACGAGACATAGACGCGAAAAAACCCGAAGGCAAGATTCAAGAGCTGATCGAGCTACCCCACACCATGGAAACTGGCAATAGAGTATGCGTTTTTGCATCTGGCGAGATGGCTTTGAAGGCCAGAAAGGCAGGGGCAGACTCAGTCATCGAAAGGACTGAGCTTGAGGGGATGACGGGGGATAAGAAGAGCCAAAGGAATTTGGTGAAAGCTCACGATTTCTTCATCGCAGAGGCGCCGCTGATGCCGTTGGTAGGTAAGGTTCTGGGTGCAGCTCTGGGACCAAGGGGAAGAATGCCTACTCCAGTGCCCCCAACAGCAGATGTAACCGAGCACATAAAGAGGCAACGCAAAATGGTGCTAATCAGACTTAGGGGACAACCCGTCCTCCAATGCCGTGTCGGAACCGAAAAGATGCCCGACAAAGAGATCGCCGAGAACATTCAAACGGTGATACGGCGGATTGAAGGTAGACTCAAAAGGGGAATAAAGAACATTAGGTCGGTCTATCTTAAAACAACCATGGGGCCGCCAATCAAAATAAGCGTGTAGGTAAGTGACTGATGTCTACAAGTCATACTCCTCAGGAAAAGACCAAATCGGTTGAGGAAATAAGGAGTCTTGTCCATGAATACAGAGCTATCGGCATCGCAAGTCTCCAGAAGGTTAGAGCTCCACAACTCCAGGAACTGAGGAAGAAACTGCGGGAGAGCGCCCATTTCCGCGTCGTCAAGAACACCATTGTGAAAAGGGCGATTAATGAATGCAAAGATAAGCCTAAATTGGAAGAAATAGGAAAAGATCTAAGCGGGTCCAACGTCTTCCTCTTCACAAACCTAAATCCCTTTAGATTAGCGCTACTCCTCGAGAAAAGCAAGGTCAAAACAACCGCACGGGCAGGAGACATAGCGGCTCACGACGTGTTCGTTCCCGCAGGAAATACAGGACTACCACCAGGCCCAATCATAAGCCAATTGGGCGCCGTAGGCTTGCCCACAAGGATAGAAGCTGGGAGCGTCTGGGTAAGCCGCGATACCATGGTGGCGAAAGAAGGCGAATCCATACCAGCAAGACTTGCAACCGTGTTGTCAAAGCTTGGAATAGACTCTGTCGAGATAGGACTCACCATCAAGACTGCCTATGAAAGCGGGCTAGTCATCCCTGGAGAGCGACTACAACCAGATTTAGAAGGGGTCAAGCGGAGCATCGAGGAAGCCCACGCCTACGCCTTCAATCTGTCACTGAACACAGCATATCCAGTTCCGGAAAACATCTCTCTGCTAATTCAAACGGTACATCATGAAGCATACGGCCTAGCTCTGGCCGCAGACATATACTCCAGCGAGACCATAGCCGGCCTCATAAGAAAGGCTCACATGGAAACGTTAAGTCTCCTATCCAAATGCAAGAGTTTCTCTTCAGCGTCCTGAAAGTGTTAAGCTTAAATACGCAATTACATATGGTGAAAGGAAATACCTCGTGTATATCTTTCAGAAAGGTTGAAAAGGAAGACTGTGAAAGAGAGGATGTGAAAAGCTATGGAATATGTATACGCTGCAATGCTCCTACACAAGGCCGGAAAGGAAATCGACGAAAAAAGTCTGACGAACATTCTCACGGCCGCTGGCATAAACACAGATCCAATCAGAGTGAAAGCCTTGATAGCCTCACTAGCTGAAGTCGACATAGACGAAGCCATCAAAAGCTCGCCTGCTCTCATGACAGCAGCACCAACAGCCGCACCTGCACCAGCCACTGAGGAGAAACCAGCCAAAGAGAAGGAAAAAACGGAAGAAGAGAAGAAAGAAAAAGAAGAGGCAGCGATGGAAGGCCTTGGGGCCCTGTTTGGATAACCTCTCCCGAAATCTTGGACGCATAGATCCCAGAATCTTTTCGCAAAAATTGCCCAAAAAACCTCTCTCAACTCACTCTGTACTACGCTTTATATGCTCTTCCAACTTAATGTTTGAGTAATCAACCTATTGTTGTGAGGGATACACTTTGGCACGTTTCCCCGCGAGCGAGTACCACGTTCCCTTCTTTGATGAGCATAGATATATTCGAAAGCGATGTCCAATCTGTGATGAATATTTCTGGACTCAGAACCCTGACCAAGAAACATGCGGCGAAGCTGCAGCAGAGGGCTGTGCGTCCCTAACTTTCATCAACAATCCGCCTACCCGCAAGCGCTATACTCTTCAAGAGATGCGCGAGGCTTTCCTATCTTTCTTTGAGAGGCGTGGACACGAAAGAATCAAGCCATATCCTGTCGTAGCCAGGTGGAGGGATGATCTGTATCTTACCAGCGCCAGCATCGTTGATTTTCAACCCTACGTCACAAACGGGATAACTCCTCCTCCTGCCAATCCCTTGGTGATAAGCCAACCATGCATCAGGCTAGTGGATGTCGATAATGTAGGTCCCACTTTTGGACGACACCTGACAATCTTTGAGATGGGAGGGCATCATGCCTTCAACTATCCAGATAATGAGGTCTACTGGAAAGATCAAACCGTGAGATATCATCATGAGTTTGTGACAGAAGAGTTGCGGGTGAAGTCTGAAGATGTTATCTATAAGGAAGACGTGTGGTCTGGCGGTGGAAACGCGGGGCCAGATCTGGAGACTGTGATCTGCGGACTCGAAGTTGCCACCCTCGTCTTCATGAAGTTCAAAGTTGTTAATGGCGAGTTCGTGGAGCTGCCCATACGAACCGTCGACACAGGATACGGTAACAGTCGATACACATGGCTTTCGCAGGGTTCTATCAGCTGCTTCCACTCATTATATGGGCCGATCCTAGACAAGATTATGAGGATGGCTGGCATAGGCAGGGTTGATCACACCCTGCTAGCGAGGGCGGCTGAGCTCTCTGGATTGATGAGCCTTGAAAAAGCTGTTGACAGAAGAACAGCTCGGGAGAACGTCGCCAAGCAGATCGGAATAACTGCAGAGGAACTCAACAAAACTCTGCTTCCAGTCGAGAACATCTTTGCCGTATTGGATCACACGAAATGTCTGGTTTTCATGCTCGCAGAAGGCGTTGTGCCATCCAATGTAGGCGAGGGATATCTAACACGTCTCATGCTCCGCCGAACCCTCAGGCTGCTCAGAACGCTAGAAATCCAAGAAAAACTACTGGAACTAATCGGCATGCAAATAGAGTTTTGGACACAAGATTTTCCGTATCTAAAGAAGATGCGAGAAGAAATCTTTGGTATGCTTGCCGTGGAGCAAGACAAGTTTGATCAAACCATCAGAAGAGGGCGATCCATCGTTAAGAGGATGGGACAAGAGCTGAAAGCGAAAGGAGCCCACGTAGTTCCCACGGAATCCCTCCTCCAACTCTACGATTCACACGGGCTTCCCCCAGAGATTGTTAAGGAGACAGCCGAGAAAGGGGGACTACAGGTTGAGATACCTGAGAACTTCTACTCGATGGTCGCCGATAGACATGAGCAACCACCGCCATCAAAAAAAGCGGATAGAACAGAAGCCCTGAAATCGAAGGTCTCAAATCTTCCCGAAACACGCTTGCTCTACTACGAAGACCCATATCAAACTGAATTTGAAGCAAAAGTCCTTCGAGTGTCAGATGTCAAGAATGTGGTTTTGAGCGAAACCGCCTTCTATCCTGAAGGGGGAGGACAGCCAGCAGATAAGGGATACCTAGAGTTTGCTGAAGAACAATCAGAGGTTGTAGATGTTCAAAAGATTGGAAAAGTCATCATCCATGCTGTGAAGGGACAGATTCCTAAGAAAGGGGATCGAGTGAAGGGAACCATCGATTGGAAATGGCGAAGCAGCCTCATGAAGCATCACACGGCAACCCACCTCATAATGGGCGCCACAAGACGTGTGCTGGGAGAACATGTGTGGCAGTCTGGCTCTCAGAAGGGAATTGACAAGACGAGGCTTGACGTGTCCCATTTCCAACGGCTAACACCCGACGAGATACACGAAATAGAAAGGCTAGCAAACAACGCGGTAATTCGAAACATCCCCGTGGAAGCATCCTGGATGGCTAGGGGAGAAGCTGAGAGGCTCTACGGGTTCAGACTGTACCAGGGCGGCGCAGTTCCGGGAAAAGAGATACGCGTCGTGAAAACTGGAGACTGGGAAGTCGAAGCCTGCGGAGGAACTCACCTCAAGAACACAGGAGAAATAGGATTTATCAAAATCATCAACACTGAACGGATTCAAGACGGCGTCGAACGCATAATCTTCAGTGCAGGACTTCCTGCTGTGAATGCTATGCAAGAGAGGGAGAGAATGCTCTGGAAGGTTTCTGAAGTATTGAACGCACCTTTGGAGAAGCTTGAGAAAACCGCAGAACGACTTGTGAGAGAGTGGAAGGAAATTCGACGCGAAAAGGAGAGACTTGTCGGTGAAATCGCAGACCTAGCAGCCAAAGAATTCATGGCTGCTGCAAAGAGAATCGGGACGTTGAAGGTAATAACACGCAAGGTTGCGGAAGCTGATGTGGATCGCCTCATAAAGACAGCTGGCGAATTGATTAGGAAAGAGACAAATGTGGTTGTTGTGCTCTGCGGAGTAGATAAAACTGCAAAGCTTGTAGTGATGGCTGGAGAGCAAGCAGTCAAACAAGGTGTGGATTCCGCCGAAATTGCAAGGAATGCTGCATCTGTGCTTGGCGGCGGAGGAAGCGGGAGACCTGACTTCGCTCAGGGAGGCGGAACCCTCGTTGAAAAGGCTTCAGATGCACTAGAAAAAGCTGAGGAAGCTGTAAGAGAACAATTGGGCGAAGACTGACTATTGCTTTGGAAGAAGTAATCACTCTGATCCTAAGAGGAGATCAACCAAGGCTTTCTGATCTATCTCAGCCCGAGTCCTCCAATCCAGATACAGCTGTCTGTTCTCATCCTCCGCCAAATATCCATAACGAATGTAACGATCAATATTCGCGCCCACACGCCAGCCTGGGAGTTTGTATCGCAAGAGCTCCTCCACATCTTCGCGTGGAGCCTTCCCTTTCTTCGATATAATGTAAGATATGGAAGTGGCTAAACCAGCGATATCATCGATTCTCCACCCCATCATCTTGGTCTCCTTCGGCTTGAGCTCACCTCTGAGGGTTATGAAGAATCGAGCCTTATTGAGCTGTTCCAGAGTAGGCTTTTTGGGCGGATTCTCGCCATCAAAAACAGTCTTCACCTGCAGATCGAGATTTTTCAAGTATCTATCCAATACCTCAAGCACTTTTGGATAGTCTGACCCCAGCTTTTTCTTAAGCTCCCATCCTTTCACTCCGGGTTTTCTATGGTGTCTGTAGAAGAGTAGGTGTGTGGCTCTCTTGATCTGTCGGGTGTAGTACGCTTTCCTCTTCAATCCTGTTCACCCTTCTTCCATCTCATCCATTCTTCAAAGCCCACAGAAACCGGGATTGAGATTAACTGTTCTTCCCCGTGTAAGGATGAGGGTTTCTTGAAGGGTTTTATGAAGATTTCATCCTCTAATCTATACACTTCTAGGGTTGCGTATCCATAGGTGACGAGAAAGCTCGTCAGATATGCTCTTCTAGTCGTTTCAGGATAAGTGTCAGCCCCTACAAAATCCCAGTATCGAATCTTCCCCTCATCACCGACTCTTCGCTTCAGTTCCTCCCAGAAACTCTCCAACTCTTGCGAAAACATCTTATCAGTGAGTATCCTCTGCCTGATCATTTCCTCACGAGTTGTAAATCCGATTTCTCTCTCTTGAGAAGATGATCTCGGCCATCTTTCGCTTATTGGAAGGAGGTTTTCCCAATATTTGATTGCCTGAGCGAAGCTGTATCCAGAGATCTGTTCTAACTCCACAATAGGACGCCATGTTTCGGCGAAAAGAGTGGCTAGTTCTTCCTTGTCTAGCCGCCTTATCTTCTCCTCAAGCAGAAACGGGTCGGTGTATAGGGAGGTTGACTGATGTTTCACCCAGTCGCTCTGGAGCTTTATGACTGAAGCGAGGCCATGGATGGCTTCGGCGTCTAGGCAGAGCTCCTCTGGAAGCTCCCACTTTGGAAAGTACTTCCTGACAATCTCTATGACATCATCAACGTCCACTGTGAATGGGTCGAGTCCTCTCTCCTCGACGGATTTGCATAAGTCGATGACGCGTTGGAGGTGTTCGCTGCCGAGCTTTTTCATCTGCCCCTTTGAGGGCAACTAAACCACCTCCTTGATGAGCGATGTGCCCTCAACGTTCTGGACAGTGATTATGTGAACATCCTTCTCCGTGAAGGTCAATTGGCTTGGGGTGATAGCTAGAAACTGTTCCTTCCCACCAACCGTTGACACGATCATGTTGGCTATCAGCTCCCTGCTCCTTGGATCAAGATGGATATCGTATTCGTCAACAGCTCTGAACTGAGATCGAACACGCTGTTGTAGTGCCAGCAGAAAGCTTATGGTGGCTGTGCTTCTCTCCCCGCCGCTCTGCGTGTAGGCGTCGAGAGGGACTGGTTTGGCTCCCTTGAAGCCCACAAGTATTTGGAGGCCTGCTTCTTCAATGTCGGTCTCATTGAATAGTCTAACCTCTCCAATTGCTTGGGCTTGCGAGAGAATTCCCTGATATCTAGGGTTGACATGATCTAACAGATTCTTGATAACCGTTCTCCAAGCCCTCATCCTCTCTTTGACCTCACCTAGTGCCTTTTCACGATTATCTGCTGCCAGGCGTGCTTTCTCCTTCAGGTCCAGATAGAGCTTGGAGTAGGATTCGTACATACGTTCTATGTCTTCTGAAACGTCGGCGAGGGCTGCGAGGTGCCCGTCTGTCACCCTCATCTCGTCCAGTATTTCTTCAATGTTCTTTATGACTGCTATCTTCGGACCGGTCTCGCCAGCTTTCTTCTCAACTTCATCGAGATCGCTAAGTGAGATCTGAAGCTCCCTCTCCAGTCTGCTAAGACTATCCACAAGAACTCTCTTTCGATACTGCAGCAAGGCTAGGTTAATCTTGTGATCTACGACCTTACCATAGATGCTATCAATTTCGAGGTCCAAGTTATTTCTCTTGGCTTGAAGATCTGAGATTTGAATTTTCATTTCTTCGAGGTTTCTACTCGAGTCTTCAGTCGATTTCTTCAGGCTTTCACTTTTGAGGGCGAATCTTTGAGTCCAAGCGCTTTCCAAGTCTTTGTAGGTTCTCTTGATGTCGGATAGCTGACCTCTAACGTCTACAGGGTTTACGATTTCCTGAAGAGTAGTCTCTAGCTGCTGCATTCTGTTCAGGTTCGCTCGTGTTTCTGTCTCTTGCGTCTCCGCCCAATAATCTATCTCCTCTAGAACTTGATTTGCCAGTGAAACACTTGATTCATGTCTAGCTCTCTCATGTTCAATTCTTATCAGTTCTTGGAAGAGTCCTTTCTGTTCTTCCTTAACCTGCTTGAGGCTTGCCTCAACCTTCTCCAGTTGGCTGTCGGTATTCTTCGTCTCATCCTCGATTCGTGAAACTTCGTTCCTCTTCTTCTGCATCTGCTTCTTCAAATCAGAGACTGTTCTCTCTCTCCGCGCAGCCTCAGCCCATGCCAACTCTCTCTCCAGAAATCGGCGTTTCATTCTCAGCTGCTTCTTCTGTTGGTAGCGGTCGTATTGTTCTCTCCAATAGGCCAGAGTCTGTTCAGCCGACTCTAATAGCTTCCCAACAGACTCTTCCTGACTCAGTGTTCTGCTGAGTTTTCGTTGGGCCCTCAAGACATTTTGGCGGTAGGACTCAAATCCTACTGCCGCCTCAACCGTTCTCAGCTTATCCTCAGGGGAGAGCACCGTGAATTGCTCCACCATGTTTTGGTGCATGATTATCAGTATGTTTTCTGGATCGACTCCAAGCTTGGAGAGAAGTCTGACAACTCTGCTTTTGGTCGCAGCCCTATTGTCTAGCTCAAACCAATATTTCCCGTCTCGCCGCAAGCCTCGCGTGAGAAAGATTTGATCCTTTCTTATTCTTGGAACGGGTCTTCTTCCATTTCTTGGGGCGTTGTCCAGAACCAGGGTGACCCTAGCCTGATCTTTCCCCCATCTAATGAGATCGCTCAGCTTTCTAGACCGTTCTGTATATGATTGCCCCAAAGCAACAGAAATGCCAATCAACATGGAGGACTTTCCTGATCCGTTTGGTCCGCAAACAACATTAACACCTGGTTTGAAAGGTACCCTAGCGTACTCGTAAGACATGAAGTTCTCCAAGATGATCTCTTGAATCAGCACCTATAGAGCCTCGATTGGCGCAGTAATAGAACGCCTACTCTGATATTAAAGGAATCTTGTGAAGTGCAAAAGGCTGGTGATTTCGCTCCTCTTTGGCAGGCGTGCAATATGACATTAAACTTCTTTTCGTTACTTTATCGTTAACAAACGCTTAAATAGGCTAACAACTCCTCTATAAAGTAGGAGTGTGAAGCCTAACTGATGCTGAATCCAGTTGATCTCTGGCTCAGTGATGTGGCTGTTGCTCATTCTGGCAGCGAAAAGACAGAATACGCCTACAGACACAACCTTGAATCCTTCTTGAAGTTCATAGGCATGACAGCCGAGCAGATAATAGCTGAGTATGAAAGGAGCAGAGACAGAGACTTCAGACGCAAGTATGCAAGGCTGCTGAGGAGCTGGATCGCTGACTTGAATGAGGATCACACGAAAGGCTCGATCAAAGTTATGACCGCAGCCGTCAAATCCTTCTTCAACTATTCAGACCTTCCCCTCGCCAAAGTGCCAGTTCCCAAAGGGTATGTAGTTTTCCATAATCGAGATCTCACACAAGAAGAGATAGCTATAATCCTATCAGTTTCTAATCCGAGAGATAAGGCTCTATGGTGTGTGCTGGCACAGTCTGGTGTAAGACCTCAGCTCATAGTCAAGTTGAAGCGGAAGCACCTTGAGGACCTAGCCACAGTTCCGTGCAAAATTGATGCTCCGAGGGAGCTTAGCAAAGGGAAGTATGGGCACTCTTTCACTTTCATAGGCTCTGACGCAGTGGAGCTGATCAGAAACTACTTCAAAACAAGACCAAATCTCACACCAGAAAGCTACATTTTCACAAAAACTGGCAGAGAAGAGCCGTTGACACGGAAGGCTATCTCTGCTCAGTTTTATCGCAAAGTCCGCAGTCTCAAAAAGGCTGGAGACCTTGATTTCAAAACACCCTCTGGCAAGCCAGCCGAGATCAGACTCTATAATCTGCGAAAGTGGTTCAGAAAACAGAGCCAGCAAGCTGGCGTAGAGTATGTCAACTTCTGGATGGGGCACGTCACAAGCTACAGAGCACCACACATACCCCGCTCAGATGACGCTTATTTTCCCAAGGAAAATGTTGAATTTCATAGACGGCTCTACAAAGAGAAGGCTATGCCCTTTCTACGCATTGAGCATAAAACTCCAAGCGAAACTGAGTCTCTTATCGAAGAACAAATTGCAAGAATCGAGCAGTTAGAAAGGCAGCTTGCTGAGAGAGACAGACTTCTATCACATGATATTGTGCGTATGGCTGACCTCTACTCTGACACTTTGAAGCTGCAATTATCTAAGGCTGAGTCTGAAGAGGAGAAGGCACAAATTCAGAAGTTGCTCGCTGAGTATGAAAAGATTAAACGAGAAAGAGCCTAAGCCCTGGGACTCTCCTAGTTTGTGCGTATGCAAACATCCGAATGTAACAAGAAACAATACAGTATATATTGTTAACTGCAGTGCCATGGCCGGAGAAAAGAAGACCGAATTCGGCTTCTTTCACCGTATAGTAACTAACTACCTAATAATGGGGGTATGTTGATTCAAACGTTTCGAAAAAGCTTGCTAACAGAGAAAAATCATAACAATGATAGAAGAGTTGCTTCGGGCGTGAAATTACATAGGAGCGAGCACATCACGCCAAACAGTAAATCAACATATGTGCTGTTCTGGGTAGAGGCCGTCGGTTCAAATCCGGCCGGCCCCACCACACGCCCGACCGGCCCCACTGATGCAAAGATTTTCAGGACTCTTTGGGAGCTGAGGAAGGGCGGCCAGTCCGAGGACACGTTGCGCGCGCGATTAATC